>JAYSRE010000001.1:0-5724 GCA_043721235.1 Polaromonas sp.
ATGTTATGGATTTTTAAAAATGCCGTGGCCGGAGTTTCGCTCACATGCTCTTTTTTGGCCATGGCGTGGGTACGTCCAAGTTGGTGCAGCGCCGGGCTACCACTAAAGGTCAGAACGAAGGCATAGAAAAAAAGGCTTAAGCAAAAGATTACAGTGCCGGGTCGCGTATCTCCCAGCGAATTTTGTCAATCTGGGCCAATAACTCTGCACTGAGCACCGTGCCCCAGGCATCTAAGCATTCGTCCAGCTGCGCCAGGCTGGTCACGCCAATGATGGTGCTGGCCACTTTCCAATGGTTGTAACACCAAGCCAGAGCCATTTGGCTGGGGCTCATGCCGTGGGCCAGCGCCAATGCGTTGTATTTGCGGGCGGCATCTATGGCCTCTGGGCGGCCCCAGCGCTGTTTTTTCATGGCTTCGTAGCCGCTCATGCGGCCCTTGGGTGCGTCGGCGCTGTGGATGCCCGTCGCATCGTATTTGCCCGTTAGCAAACCAAACGCCAGCGGTGAATAGGCCAGCAAGCCCACGTTTTGGCGGTACAGCACCTCGTCCAAGCCGTTGTCGATAGTGCGGTTTACCAGGCAGTAGGGGTTTTGAATGCTCACAATGCGGGCCAAGCCGTGCTGCTCGGCCAGGCGGGTGAACTCCATCACACCATAGGGCGTTTCGTTGCTCAGGCCAATGGTGCGCACCTTGCCTGATTTCACCAAGCTGTCTAATGCCACCAGCTGCTCGTGGATGGGGGTGTTGCTGCTGCGGGCTTGGTCTTGTACGGGGTCAAAGTAATTAATACCAAAGGCCGGCACATGGCGCAGCGGCCAGTGAATTTGGTACAGGTCAATCACATCGGTTTGCAGCCGTGCCAAACTGTCTTCACAGGCCTGCACCATCTGCTGGGCCGTTACGTTGGGGCTGCCGCCGCGCACCCAGTCCATGCCGCGCGCAGGGCCTGCCACTTTGGTGGCCACGGTCCATTTTTGGCGCACGCCAGGGTTGGCCTTAAAGTAGTTGCCAATGATTTTTTCGGTCAAGTTAAAAGTGGCCGCGCTGGTCGGGACGGCGTACATTTCAGCCGTGTCCATAAAGTCCACCCCACGCTCTAGGCTGCGGGCCATGATGGCGTGGGCTTGGGTTTCGTCCACTTGCTCGCCAAAGGTCATGGTGCCAAGGCAAATAGGGTGAACCAGCAGGTCAGACTGGCCTAGAGGCTTTTTGGGGATGTTTAAATGGTACATGCAACAAGTTTAGCGCAGCTGGTGCAAATGCACTGTTGGGTGTGCGACCTGGGCAGTTCTAGGTTGTGGTGCGCTGCAAATGCTGCGTGGTCTGGTCAGCATGGCCCCCGACGTGACTGCATAAAGGCTGCTGCAATATTTGCTTGAAACTCTCTTTTTTGAGAGTCCATCAACTATTTTTTGTTAATACATTCAAGAAACCGTTTTTCAATCGATTCCAGCATGTCGGGCGTGGTCAAGCTGCCTATGAGCTCCATCACTTCTTCACACATGGTGAGCAGTTGCTCTTGGTTGCCCACCTGCTGAATTTTGCTGCGCAGTAAAACATCGTCCTTGCCCATCATCCGCTCTACCAGATCTGCCAGGTACATTTTGCCCAGCAAAACACCCCGTGAGCTCATGGCGCGCCTGGGTGTTATTTCAGCGTCCGCAATGGTTTCCGACAAGCCCGCCATCGTGCTGGCAGGCAGTGTGGCAAAGCTGCTGACATCCAGATCTACAGGCAATGTACTGGCTGGTTTGTCGTACACGCCGGCCCTCCATGCCTTGCTGTGGGTGGGCAAAAAGCTGTCGAACGATTCAAAATTGGTGGCTGGAGTTTTGCCTACCAAGGAATCTTTAAACTCACGGGAGTGGCCCAAGCCGGCGTGCGCACTGTCAGCTCCAACAGGGGTATCAGCCACCAAACCCAAATAAATTAAGCGTTTGGCTATGCCCTCTATTGAAGCGCCAATGATGGCTTCGACCTGCGCTAAGTTGCGCGTACCGTCCATCAAAATTAAAGCCCGCCGCTCTCGCATGTCCAATGCCTGGGCTTTGGTGCGAATTTCCGCTTGGCCCAGCTGCGTTTTTTTTAAAACCATACCCATCATGTGCATCCCAACTGGGCAACATACCCATTGGTAATTAGTGTAGTTACCAAATGTTGCAGGGGCGTGACGGGCGCAAGCATCGCCTCAGAAAACAGGTTTTAAGTAGGCCTTAAATAAGTGTTATGCCGACGTGCCTTGCAATTGACCGCTGTTGGACTGCATAAATCCGTCGCTTGCCTCGTCTACTTCCCATTCCTGAGAGAAATCGCTGGCCAAGTCTTCTTCTGATACATCCTCACTGCCAAGCTCCGCTTCGTCGTCAATGTGCGGTGCTAGTGCGGATGGTTTTTCTGCCGTCGGCACCACGGCCAGCAGCCCCTGCGCCTCCAAGCGTGCCGCTACCTCGGGCACCGAAAAGTTGAGCATTTGCTGCAGTTGGCCTATTGAGCGCGCGCCATCCGTGAGTATCAATACCCGCCGGTCTAGCATGCTCAAACCTTGCGAGCGCACGTACAGCTCGGCATGCCCTTGCAGGGTTTTTTTGTACACCGTGGAAATTAGCGAAGTGTGCAACATACCAATGCTGAGGTTTTTGACATACCAGCATTGTAGACAGGCAAGGGGTTGTTTTCAATAGTCTATATTGACTAGCCTGCAAAGTAGCCAGCGTGTTTAACGCTGGCTACTAACCCAGTCGAAGCGGCGCATCACCACGGGCTGCCGCAAACCGCGCCTCTTCTTGCAGCCGCAGCACGCGGCGCTGCACTTTGCCGGTGGTAGTCATGGGCAGGGCCTCTACAAACTCAATGTCTTTGGGATATTCGTAGGGCGCTAACTGGCCTTTTACATGCAGCGCAATGCTGCTGGCCAGCTTGTCTTGGTAGGTTTTCAAGCCTTTTAGGTCTTTCGCCCAAGCAAATGCTGAACAAGCAGCTATTAAATCAGGAGTTAGCACAATATAGGCTTTAACGACTGCGCCGCGTTCTGCGTCAGGCTTGGGCACCACCGCAGCGTTGGCCACGGCCGGGTGTTTGATGAGGCAATTTTCTACCTCGCTGGGGCCTATGCGGTAGCCTGCAGCTTTGAAGACATCGTCGCTGCGGCCTTGGTACCACAGGTAACCGTCAGCATCTTGGGTGGCCAGGTCGCCGGTGCGGCACCAGTCGCCAGTGTACTTTTTGGCAGTGGCGGCAGGGTTGTTCCAATAGCCTACAAAAAATACAGGGTCGGGGTGGCCATGGATGTCGTAGCGGTGTACTGCCACGTCGCCTACTTGGCCGGTGGCACATGCTTGCCCAGCCTCGTCTAGCACGGCTACGCGGTGGCCTGGGTAGGCCCGGCCCATGCTACCGGGCTTGGCGGGCCATCCCGCAACCATCGCGCAGTTGCCCACAATGTAGTTGATCTCGGTTTGGCCAAACATCTCGTTGACTGTGACACCCAGCGCGTTGCGGCAGTAGGCAAACACTGCGTCGCCCACGGCCTCGCCTGCGCTCATGCAGGCTTGCAAATTGAGTTTGAACTGGGTGCGCGGCTGTGGGTAGGCCTTCATCATGGCTTTGAGGGCCGTGGGGAACAAAAAGGTATGGCTGACTTGGTGGGTTTGCAAGATCTCAAAAGCGCTTTCAGGGCTAAAGCGGCCACTGTAGGCAATGATCTCGCGGCCAAAATACAGCGTGGGCAGCAGCGCGTCCATCAGCCCGCCGGTCCAGGCCCAGTCGGCAGGGCTCCACAGCACCGCTTGGGAGGGGCCGTCGGGGGCGTGGTGCTGGTTCGGGTCAAAGCCAAACCAGTTTTGGCTGGCCACAAAACCCGTCAAATTGCCGATCAGCCCACGGTGGGCAATCAGCGCACCCTTAGGCGGGCCGGTAGTGCCACTGGTGTAGATAAGTACGGCACCGTCCTCAGAATGGGTGGCTACGGGGTCAAAGTGTGCGGGCATCAAGGCGCATTCAAAGGCGTAGTCCACCTCGCTATGGTCGGCCGCGTCGCCCACGCCCACCAGTGTGCGCAGCGTGGGGCACTGTTTGCGTACCGAGGTCAGGTTGGCAATGCTGGTTTCGTCGCACACTGCCACCACCGAGGCAGAGTCTTGCAAGCGATAAGCCAGCGCCTCGGGGCCGAACAGTATCGACAGGGGCACCACGATGGCACCCATTTGCAGCACGGCCATGGTGGCCACGGCGGTTTCAAAGCGCTGCGGCATCACCACCGCCACCCTGTCGCCGCGCTGCACCCCCAGGCGCAGCAGCACATGGCTCAGCTGGTTGGCCTGGGACAGCAAATCGGCATAGGTGAGCGTAGGGTGTGGGCCACTGGCCACGTGCTGGCGCACTGCCACGCGCTGGGCGCTGTGCGGGTCTTGGGCCCAACGGCGACAGCAGGCCTGCGCGATGTTAAAAACCGCAGGTACCTGCCATCTGAAGTTGCCGTACAGACTGTGGTAATGGTCGGCTTGCATAAGAGGTGCGCAAAGGGTGCTGCAGGTTGGTGGTAAGAACGCCAAACCCATGCACAGGCAGTGCGCGGATTATGTACAGAGGCAATTGTTGCATTTTAGTTCGCCGTCTCTAGCGCTGCGTCAGTTGGGTGACGGCTGCGCGCTACTTTCGCCTGTACCATGCAGCCATGTTTCCCACCGACCTGCCCCCACACGCCACCTACCCTGCCCTGCGCACCGCGCGCAGCGAGTTTGTGCCCATTCGCACCCACAACTACCATGTGCACGCCTGGGGCACACCCCAAGCTGGCGTGCCCCCGCTGGTGATGGTGCACGGCTGGATGGACGTGGGTGCGTCGTTCCAGTTTGTGGTGGACGCGCTGCAAAACGACCGCTACGTGCTGGCACCCGACTGGCGCGGCTACGGCCGCACCACCGGGCCTGGCACCGACAACTACTGGTTTCCCGACTACATGGCCGACCTGGACTTTTTGCTAGACCATTACGCCCCCGGCCAAACGGTAGACCTGCTAGGCCACAGCATGGGCGGCAATGTGGCCATGGTGTATGCAGGGGTGCGGCCCGAGCGCATTCGCCGCTTAATTAACCTGGAAGGTTTTGGTATGCCCGCCACCGTGCCTGCGCAGGCCCCTGGCCGCTACGCCAAATGGATGGACGAGCTCAAAGCCCTGCAGCGCGGTGAGCTGGCCCTGCGCCCCTACCCCGATGCCAGCGGCGTAGCCCGCCGCCTTTGCAAAACCAACCCGCGCCTGTCCCCCGACAAAGCCGCATGGCTAGCCCAACACTGGGCCGCCCCCAACGCCGAAGGGCAATGGCAGATACTGGGCGACGCAGCCCACAAAATTACCAACGCGCAGCTCTACCGGGTAGACGAAGTGCTGGCCTGTTATGCACGCATTAGCGCACCAGTGCTGGCCGTAGAAGCCGCAGACGACTCATTGACCGGCTGGTACAAAGGCAGCTTTACCTTAGCGCAGTACCACCAGCGTTTGCAAACCGTGCCCCACGTGCAAGTAGAACGCTTGGACAACGCAGGCCACATGATGCACCACGACCAGCCGCAGGTGTTAGCAAGGCTGATTGAACGCTTCTTGGCATAGTTTTTGGTGTTTTTTAGCGCTTGGATTCCAGCACGAAGTGCAACACCTCTAAAACAGGTGGGTCAAAAGCCAATAGGATGGTTTCTTTTTGACCTGCAAGTCTGCCAGAAGTACCAT
>JAYSRE010000002.1:0-16452 GCA_043721235.1 Polaromonas sp.
CCATTGGCACGTTTACGCTGATGCTGGTGGTAAAGGTGGTGGAGTTCTCGTCGTCCCAGCGGGTGGTGGCAGAGCGCACGTTTTTAGATGCCAAGCGCCAGTCGCATCTAATTGAGAGCCTGCGCGGTATCCACGCCATCAAAATGGCCCAAGGCGAGGTGCTGCGCTCGCAGCAGTGGACCACGCAAACCCGCCGCGTGATGGACAAAGACGCGGCCACCGAGCGCATTACCCTGGCCAGTACGTTGGTACAAACCGTCACCACGGGTGGCGCGCATATTGTGGTGATTTACTTTGCTGCGCACATGATTTTGGCCAACCAGCTGTCGGTGGGCATGCTGTTTGCCTTTATGGCTTACCAAGCTAACTTTGCGGGCCGCGCTAGTGCCTTTGCCGACCGCATTATGTGGCTGCGCACCATGAAGGTGCATTTTGGGCGGGTGGGCGACATTGTGTTTGCCCCGACCGAGCCCGTGGCCCCATTGCACAACCAAAGCATGCAACCCGCTGCCAGCAGCGTAGACGCGGTGAACTTGGGCTACCGTTACTCAGCGTCAGACCCGTTTGTGTTTCGCGGGGTCTCGTTTGCGGTGCAGCCCACAGAAATGGTGGCCCTGGTGGGGCCATCGGGCTGCGGCAAAACAACTTTGTTGTCTGTGCTGGGCGGCATTTATGTACCCAACGACGGCACGCTGTCTTATGACCACGAGAGTGTGACCTTGGCCAACGCCACCAGCTTGCGCAAGCGGGTGGCCTTTGTGTTTCAAAATGACGAGCTGTTTGAAGGCTCGCTAGAGGACAACATCTCGTTCTTTGAGCCCCAGCCTGACCGGGAGCGCATCAAGCGCTGCGCCGAACTGGCTGCGATCGCAGCTGACATAGCCGCATACCCCCAAGGCTACAAAACCCGGCTAGCGGAGCAAGGTGCGGGCTTATCGGGTGGGCAGCGCCAGCGCATGCTGATAGCCAGGGCCTTGTACCGCCAGCCTTCGCTGTTGGTGCTGGACGAGGCGACCAGCCATTTGGACGTAGCCACAGAAAAACGGGTGCTGCATAACCTTAAATCGCTGGGCATCACCGTGATCATGAGCGCGCACAGGCCCGACGCGATTGCCATTGCTGACCGCATTTACTCGGTAGACTTAAAAACATGGGTGCTAATGCAGGTGCACAGCCCAGCGCAGCTAGCGAACTAAGTCGCTCTGAAATTGACGTTTTGATAATGGGTTTAAAGGCACGCCCACCACACTGGCAAAGCGTCGATTGCGTGTGGCCTTGATGAAAATCTGGAGAAAGGCGCGTCGTACTTACAAACGGGCAAATACTAAAGCTACCTGCGCGTGATTTCGGAGGATTTTGCAGCAAGGCCACACGCAAGCGGCGCAAACGTACACAAGGTAGTCAAGCGAAAAAGCCCTACTGCCCAAGAAAATGCTAGATAGTTAGCTATTATTTTTATAGTAAAAAGTTTTTCAGCATTGCGTGTCCATGCTCGGTCAAAATGCTCTCCGGGTGAAACTGCACACCTTCTATGCGCACCGCATGCGCGTAACCGGTGTGGCGCACGCCCATGATCTCGCCGTCGTCGGTGGTAGCTGTGACGGCCAGTGCTGCGGGGCAGCTGCCCGGCTCTATGGCCAGTGAATGGTAACGGTTGACCGTGAACTGGGCAGGCAGGTCTTTGAACACGCCTTCTTGCGTAGTGGTAATCACGCTGGTTTTGCCGTGCATCAGCACTTGGGCCCTGATGATCTTGCCGCCAAAGGCTGCGCCGATGGCTTGGTGGCCTAGGCATACGCCTAGGATGGGTAGCTTGCCAGCAAAGTGCTTGATCGCCGCCACGCTGATGCCCGCCTCATTAGGTGAGCAGGGGCCGGGGGAGATACACAGTCTTTCAAAGTTACCTGCTTTGAATTGCTGGTCTAGCTCGTCTACTGTGACTTCATCGTTGCGCAGCGTGGTTACCTCTGCGCCCAGCTCGCCGAAGTACTGGACGATGTTGAAAGTAAAGCTGTCGTAGTTGTCGATCATCAGGAGTTTCATGTCCGGCTCCTTGATTGGGCTGAGGACGGGAACGGATTACCGGACGCGAAGGTCGCTAAGGATTCGCGAAAGTCGCGAAAGGAAGGCAAAGAACAGCCAAAGTTTTGTTTTGTGGTTTTCATAGTTTGTTGACCATTCTGTGAATGCCTTTGACTACGGGGAAGGCATGGAAATTGACTAGCAAACCCAACTTTAAACCTGATAGCCGAAGGTATGACAGCAACTGTGCGCGATGCACGTCAGTCAATGCATCAATAGCTTTGAGTTCAACAATCACTGATTCTTCAACAATAAAATCAGCCTTGTACACAGTGCCCAAGTTATAGCCCTTGTAGCTTGCTTCAATCGCTACTTCACGCTCAAAGAACAATTCGCGCTCTTTAAACTCAATAACCAAAGCAGCAGCATAAGCACTTTCAAGCAGTCCCACACCTAAAACGCGCTGCACCTCTACCAGCGCACCAATAATTTCATGCGAAAAATCATCATCGAAATTTTGGCTGTTCTTTAGCGTCCTTCGCGAATCCTTAGCGTCCTTCGCGTCGGGATGTTCGGTCTTGGTATTGGTATTCATATTCATTCCAACCCTTCTTCAACCAGTTCAGCTGCGCGCAGTAGTGCTCGCGCTTTGGCTTCGGTTTCTTTCCACTCCAGCTCGGGCGCTGAATCTGCCACGATACCCGCCGCTGCTTGCACATACAGCATGCCGTCTTTGATGATGCCGGTGCGAATGGCAATGGCTACGTCCATGTCGCCTGCAAAGCTTAAGTACCCACATGCGCCGCCGTAGATGCCGCGTTTGGTGGGCTCTAGCTGGTCGATGATTTCCATGGCGTGAACTTTGGGCGCGCCGGTCAGCGTGCCTGCAGGAAAGGTGGCTTTAAGTACGTCCATGCTGCCCAGGGGCTGCCCGCCGGGGCCGTTACTCAAAATACCCTGGACGTTGCTGACGATGTGCATCACATGGCTGTAGCGCTCTACTGCAAAGGCCTCGGTCACTTTGACTGTGCCGATTTTGGCAATGCGGCCAATGTCGTTGCGGGCCAGGTCAATCAGCATGACGTGTTCTGCGCGCTCTTTGGGGTCGGCCAGCAGCTCTGCCTCGGCCAGCTTGTCGGCCTCAGGCGTAGCCGCGCGGGGGCGCGTGCCGGCCAGCGGGCGGATGGTGATTTTGGTTTCGCCTGTGCTGATGGTTTCTTGTCTTACTAAAATCTCAGGCGATGCGCCAACGATATGAAAGTCGCCCATGTGGTAGTAGTACATGTAGGGCGATGGGTTCAGTGAGCGCAGCGCGCGGTACAAACTCAAGGGGGATTCTGTGTAGCGCTTTTTCAGCCGCTGGCCCACTTGCACTTGCATAAAGTCGCCGCCAGCTATCAGCTCTTTGGCGCGCTCTGCAGCTTTCACATAGTCTGCTTTGGAAAATTCACGCTCTACCGGGTAGTTTTGCGAGGGTTTCACCACCGGCGCAGTCACGCTGTAGCGCAACTGGTCTTTCAGTTCGCGCAGACGTTTTTTAGCTTGCGAATAAGCTTCCGGCTGAGCCGGGTCAGCATACACAATGAGGTACAGCTTGCCGCTCAGGTTGTCTATCACCGCCAGCTCTTCGCACAGCAGCAGCATGATGTCAGGGCAACCCAGCGTGTCGGGTGGGCAGGTGTTTTCTAATTTCTTCTCGATATAACGCACCGTATCGTACCCAAAGTAGCCAGCCAAGCCGCCACAAAAACGCGGCAAACCGGGGCGCAGCGCCACTTTAAAACGGTTTTGGAATGCGGCGATGCTGTCCAGCGGGTTGCCGGGCAGCGTTTCTACCAGCGCACCATCGGTATGCACCTGGGTCTTGGCATCGGCACCAAAACCGCTGGCGCGCAACACCGTGCGCGCCGGCAGGCCAATAAAGCTGTAGCGGCCAAAGCGCTCACCACCGACCACCGATTCAAGCAAAAAGGAATGTGTGCCTTGGCGCTTGCTGTGCGCCAGCTTGAGATAAAGCGAGAGCGGGGTTTCCAGGTCAGCGAAGGCCTCCAGCACCATGGGGATACGGTTGAAACCTTGGGTTTGTAGGCTTTTAAATTCTAGTTCGGTCATCATCAATGGGCCTCTGCATGGGCGGCCTGCAGTGCTTTGGCAAAGCAAAAACAGGCTTGTTCTAACGAAGTGTTGGCCACTGGTGCCGTTGCATAAAGCTGCAATACAAGCGGTGCGGCGCAACGTGGGCGCGGCGCGGGGCCGCAAACATCAAGCTAAATAGACGGCGTACGCCAAAGCCAAGCTCCCCGCGCGGGTGCACTGCTGTAGGTGATGATTTTCGAAAACATTGCTTTAGTGTAGCAGAGCCTACCAGCCCATGCCTTGCGTTGTTTTTCAGCAAAAGGCGGCCCAAAGACCCCCATAACTACCTGCGTTAGCCTGCAAATGGCAGCTTGACCGTGTAAACCCCAAGCCTGTACTTTGGCTTTGAACCGATACTTGCAATCTGAAATTAGAACGACTGTGCTTTTTTAAGAATTTTTAACATGGCCACTTACACAAAACTATACATCTCCCTTGCACTAGCCGCAGCAGCCCTGTGCAGTGCCACTGCTTGGGCGGACATGACGGTGTCTGGCGTTAAATACGAATCAGAGTACGCGTTGGGCGGGCAAAAACTGCAGCTTAATGGTGCGGGCACTCGCTACAAGGCTGTTTTTAAAGTCTATACCGCTGGCCTGTACGTTAGCAAAAAGGCCACTACACCTGAGGAGGTGCTGGCCGCACCGGGCAACAAACACCTTGCCATTACCATGCTGCGCGATATTGATGCGTCTGAGCTGGGCAAGCTGTTCGCGCGCGGGGTAGAAGACAACATGGACAAAAAAGACTTTTCTAAAGTTGTGCCTGCCCTGTTGCGCATGGGCCAAATGTTCAGCGAATACAAGAACCTGAAATCTGGCGACACATTCACCATTGACTGGCTGCCCGGCACAGGCACCATCATCAGCATCAAGGGCAAGCCTTATGGCGAACCCTTTAAAGAGCCGGAATTTTTTAATGCTTTGGCGCGCATTTGGTTAGGGCCTAACCCTGCCGACTGGAAACTCAAAGAAGCTTTGCTAGGCAAAGCTTCTTAAGCTGCAGCAAGCAGTGACGCACCCTGCAGTCACGCGCCCAGCAGGCCGGCGAGCTGGGCCAAGCTGTCTACATACCAGTCTGCCGGCACGCTGCGAACAGGCTGGCCGTGGTTGTACCCATAGCTGACCAAGGCCACTGGGCAACCTGCTGCACGCGCGGCCTGGGCATCGTTGCTGCTGTCGCCCACCATCAGCGTGCGGGCGGGTGCAATGCCCAGGGCCTGGCAGGTTTTGAGCAGCGGCAGCGGATCAGGCTTTTTGCGCGCAAATGCATCGCCACCAAACACGTGGCCAAAGTAGCCGTCCAGCTTTTTGGCTTTAAGCAAGGGCAGCGCAAATGCAGTGGGTTTATTGGTTAAACAAGCTAGCAGCAAGCCTGCAGCACGCAGCTGTTCTAGGCCTTGCACCACACCGGCATAGACTGCGCTGGCCTGGCCGTTGACAGCCAAATAGTGCGTTTGGTAGCTGCGCATGGCAGCGTCTAAACTCACATTATTCGCTACTGTATTAATAGCTGCTTGTGCAGCATTTCCTTGGGCGATAGGCCTGTTTTGCACAAAATCCAGGGTACTGTGCACCAAATGCTCGCTGCCCTTGCCCACCGTGCGTTCGATAAAGCTGCGCTCAACGCCCGCGCAGCCAAAATCTGCCAACATGCGGTTAAGTGCCAGCTCAAAATCGCCCATGGTGTCGATCATGGTGCCGTCCAGGTCGATGATGGCAGCTTGAAGGTGGAGGCTGTGCATAGTGCGGGAAAGCTTGCGGCTTTAGGTTACGGTAGGTGGCTAGGGTTCGCAAGCGCTCACCATGCCAGTATGGTGGGGCGGATTGTCTTTAACCTGCGCTAGGTAGCCTTCGGGCAGCTCCTTGCAAGCGGCGCGTATTTGCTCTGCCAAGCTACCGCGTTCGGAGCTGAACTGGCGTGTGGTTTGGTAGGTGGTGGTGTCGCCGGGTTCAATGCCTATTTTGGTGAACAGCACTTCGTAGATTTTGGGCGCATTCTCGTAGGCTTCAGTCTCGCTCTGGGCTTGGGTGTTGGCGCCTACGTCTTTGCAGGTGAGGTAGCCAGGGCTGTCGCCCAAGGCATTGGGGGCGGTGTTGATGAACTGGCGCGTAACGCGGTAGCCGTTTTTCTCCTCGCACAGGGCGCGTGTCATGCTGTTGAGTTCGTCCAGGCTGCGCACCTCTTGGCTGGCTTGCCCTACCTCGCGGCTGGCGTTGAAAACCGTGATCTTCCATGTACCAGGAAATTGCTGCGCACTGGCTGTGGCCGCTGCTGGGCTAGTGCCAGCAGGCTGGGGCGTTGGACTGGGTTTTTTGCCGCAGGCAAGCAGCAAGGCCGCCACCAGCAACCAGCTTGCGCGGTAGCAAGCAGACATGTGCAGTGCGCGGCGCAGGGTTATGCGCGATGTTGTTAGGTCGACCATAGTTTGTTCAGCCCTGGTTTAAGCGCCTGCCAAGGCCGCACGCATCTGGTCGATCACCTTGGTGTAGTCGGGCTTGCTAAAGATCGCGCTGCCTGCCACAAAGGCATCGGCCCCCGCGTCGGCCACGCGGCGAATGTTGTCTACTTTAATGCCGCCATCTACCTCTAAGCGAATGTCTTTGCCGCAAGCATCAATCCGTTTGCGCACAGCCTGTATTTTGCGCAGCGCGCTGTCAATGAAGGACTGGCCACCAAAGCCGGGGTTCACGCTCATGATCAAAATCAGGTCGATATCGTCGATCACCCAGTCCAGCACATCCAGCGGTTCGGCGGGGTTAAACACTAGGCCGGGCTTGCAGCCTTTGCTACGGATGGCTTGGATGCTGCGGTGCACGTGGCCTGATGCGTCGGGGTGAAAGCTAATATAGTCGGCACCCGCCTCGGCAAAGGCGGCGGCCACAGCGTCTACCGGTTGCACCATCAAGTGCACGTCCATGGGCACATTAACAAACCCGCCTTTGCTGTCGGGCTTTTTGGCATGCGGCTTAATCGCTTGGCAAATCATGGGGCCAAAAGTAAGGTTAGGCACGTAGTGGTTGTCCATCACGTCAAAATGGACCCAGTCGGCACCGGCAGCAATAACGTTTTTAACCTCGTCACCCAAGCGGGCAAAGTCGGCGGACAGGATGGAGGGGGCGATGTAGAAGGGTGTGGGCATAGGCTGTATTTTCTCATTGCTTTGGAGCTTGGTTTGCGCAGGTGCTTTTCTAACGTGTTTTCTTAAGGTTTGCTGGATGGTCGGGTGAAAGTTTCTAACATGATCTCGTGTGCACGGTGGGGTGCTTGCCAACCGCCCTCATACTGGGCATACCAGAAATCGGTCGGTCGGCAAGCACCCCACCGTGTGCGACCAAAGTAGCGCACCACCGGTAGCCTTTGGTAAGAACAGTGTGTTCAATACGGGTAGCGCACTACTGTGGTCGCGAGGTGCGACATGCGGTTGCAAACCGACCGATTTCTGGTACCCCAGTATGAGGGCGGTTTGCAACCGCTTGTCTCACCCGAAACCAACCAAGCCAGCGCTCTACGGCATTTGCTATCTCACCCAGAACCAACCAAGCCAGCATTCTTCAGCAGCCACTGCAGCACCCCACGTAAAATAGTCTCTACCGCACATTCCGAGTAGCACCCCATGGCCCAATACCAGTTTAGTGTCCAAGTTCAGCCCG
The DNA here is from genome assembly GCA_043721235.1 of Polaromonas sp. Lineage (GTDB taxonomy): Bacteria > Pseudomonadota > Gammaproteobacteria > Burkholderiales > Burkholderiaceae_C > JAAFIP01. The sequence goes on from JAYSRE010000002.1 coordinate 7,812, forward strand.
AGTTCCTGGCCGAACAGTCAGCCCCTGAACAAGGGGTCTACACCTTCTCCTACACCGTCACCATCACCAACACTGGCTCGCTGCCCGCGCAACTGATCTCCCGCACCTGGAGCATCAACGACGCAGACGGCCGCAACGACAAGGTCAAAGGCCTGGGCGTGGTGGGCGAGCAACCCCTGCTCAAGCCCGGCCAAAGCTTCCAGTACACCAGCGGTTGCCGCCTGCGCACACCCACTGGCACCATGCACGGCAGCTACTTTTGCGTAGCCGAAGATGGCGAAAAGTTTGACGCTGACATCCCCATGTTTGTACTGGACGCGCTCAGCGCACTGGGCGGCAAGCCCACCATGCATTGAGGCGTTTAATCGCGCCCGGCACACCCCGTAATTAAGTTAGTTGCAATTGACTGATGTTAATGTTATACTTAAGGTCAATCCACTGACTTTAATGTGTAAAAATGCTGCAAGTCCCTGATTTTCAACTGAAAAATCGCTTTCGTTTAGACAATCCTTGGTGGGATTTAGACCTGCTTAAGGCCTCAGCGGTAGCCAAAGATGCGCTGATCGCCACTAAAGTACCTGAACACAGGTCTGCCAAACGCGCCTATTTCGCTTCACTTTTCAGCCTTATTTTTGGCATGCAAGCCAACCGCGCTGTTGTGTTGATGGGGCCACGGCGGGTGGGTAAAACCTACCTTTTAAAGCAAGTCGTAGCCCAGCTGATTACCCAGAGGGTGCCGCCCCAGCGCATTGCCTATGCATCTTTGGAAACGCCACTGTATACCGGCATGCCACTGGAGGCATTGCTTACCCAGTTTCAGGAAATTCTGCAAAGTCCCGCGCAAGAGCGTTTGTATGTCATCTTCGATGAAATCCAATATCTACCGCAGTGGGAAGTGCACCTGAAAGTCTTGGTAGACCGGTTTCCACAACATCGCTTTGTGGCCAGCGGCTCGGCGGCGGCGGCGCTGCGCATGAAAAGCCAAGAGTCGGGTGCGGGGCGGTTTACGGATTTTGTGCTGCCGCCGATGTCGTTTGCTGAGTTCTTGCAGTTCAAAAATCTTGATAAAGTTTTGATGCCGCTTAACGATGCAATGGAGCACGCCCCCAGCGACATCGGGGCATTGAACGCTGAATTTATCGCCTACCTTAACTATGGTGGCTACCCTGAGGCTGTATTGCTGCCGGAGATTCAGCACGACATAGGGCGATTTATCCGCAGCGATATTGTCGATAAAGTGCTCCTGCGCGACTTGCCTAGCTTGTACGGTATCAGCAACATCCAGGAACTTAACCGTTTGTTCACGGTGCTGGCATTTAACACGGGGCAAGAAATTTCACTAGAGTCTATTGGCAAAGCGTCAGGTGTGGTGAAAAATACCCTGCTGCGCTACCTAGACTACCTAGAAGCGGCATTTTTAATCAAACGCATGTACCGCGTTGATGAAAATGCGCGGCGCATGCAGCGCAACCGCACCTTCAAAGTTTTTTTGACCAATCCCGCGATGCGCGCCGCACTATTTGGCCCGCTCACTGAGGAAGACCTGGCATTTGGGCATGTTGTGGAGACAGCTGTTTATGCCAGTCTTATGGGGCCGCGCCATGACTACAACCTCGCTTACGCACGATGGGACAAAGGCGAGATAGATTTCGTCATCATGCACCACGCAACCCAAAAACCAGCCAGTGCTATAGAGGTCAAGTGGAGTGACAGACCCAAAACACTGAGTGACGCAGACAGCTTGTTGGGCAGCTATCACCAAGACCACAAACTGGTACGCACTGTTGTCACCACGAAATCTTCAGCATACACATCTAAGCAAACCCATGTGCTGTACATCCCTACGGCGCAGTATTGCTACGAAATCTCACAGGAAAGACATGCGTTTGAAAGCGCTACCCTCAGCTTTGAGGAACTTGGCGACCTAGATGTGGCGCCGGGCAAGTGTTTTTGAGCACCAAGCCATGGGCGAATTTGACCTCATTGCGCGCTATTTTCAGCGCAACCATTCCCTGCAAGATGGCGTGGCACTGGGCATCGGCGACGACTGCGCGTTGCTGGTGCCGCGTGCGGGCATGCAACTGGCCGTTAGCACTGACATGCTGGTACAGGGGCGGCACTTTTTTGCCGATGTGAACCCCGAGGCTTTGGGGCACAAGGCGCTGGCAGTCAACCTGAGCGACCTGGCTGCTTGCGGTGCTACGCCACTGGCGTTTACCTTGGCGCTGGCCTTGCCTGCGGTGGACGAGGCTTGGTTGGAGGGTTTCTCACACGGTCTGTTTGCGCTGGCCGATGCGCATGGTTGCAGCCTGGTGGGTGGTGACACCACGGCCGGGCCGCTGAACATTTGCATCACCGTGTTTGGCGAGGTGCCCACTGGCCAAGCGCTGCTGCGTTGTGGCGCGCAGCCGGGAGACGATGTGTATGTGAGCGGCACACTGGGCGATGCGCGGCTGGCGCTAGAGGCCTTGCTTGGCCACGTGGCGCTGGACGCTGGCGCTTTGGCCCAAGCCCGCATGCGCCTGGAGCGGCCCACCCCGCGCGTGGCGCTGGGCCAGGCACTGCACGGTGTGGCTAGCGCAGCGCAAGACGTCAGCGATGGGCTGCTGGGCGACCTGGCGCACCTGCTGAAAGCCAGCCGCTGCGGCGCTGAAATTGCTATTGATACCGTAGCTGAGTGTTCAGCATTTACTTGGGCTAGCAGTGGTTTTAGCTTAGATTTTGCACGCCGCATGGCGGCCAGTGGAGGTGACGACTACGAGCTGGTGTTTACCGCACCGCCCGCTGCGCGCTCCCGCGTCATGCAGGCCGCCAACGCCAGTGCCACACGGGTTACGCGCATCGGCTGCACCACCGCAGCACAGGGCCTGGTACTGGTTGACGCGGCAGGCCACAGGGTGGACAACACATTTGCCTCGTTTGACCATTTCAAGCGCTAGGTACAGGCTGCACGGCCAGCCGCATGCGCCGCGCGCTTTGGGTCTGCCCACCGTAGCCCCAGTCGCTGGCAGGCAGCTCGCGCACTATGACATAGCTGGCCTCGTGCAGGAGCGCGCCGTGGCTGCCCAGCTGGCGCTGCAGTTCGGCGTAGGCTTGGCTGATGAACTGCATTTTTTCTTCTGCGGTGTTGGTGCCTGCCGTGATGCTGATTTCCAGGCAGGCAACAGGCTGCGCAGCGTCGCGCCCGGCCACCAGGTAGCGTGCGGTGGGCAGGTCGTCGATCATCACCACGGTAACCTCGGGCTTTTTGTGCAGCACCTGGGCTGTGATGCGGGTCAGGGCCGCGCCCAGGGCGGCATAGCGCTCGGGGTTAAGCAAGGGAGCGGTTTGCAGGCGCAGGGTAGGCATGGTGCTTAAGCTCCTATGTGGCGGCGGCTGTGGCCTGCGCCCAAACGCACGCTGGCATGCTGGCCTGCCAACGCGTTGGCACGCTGGGCCAGGCTGCTCACAGCGTTTGCGATAGCGGCCCAAAACGCAGCGCTGGCGGCGCGGCGGGCAACCCGCGCAGCGTGGCGGGCATTTTGCGAAATTCGCAAATAGTCTTGGTAATTTTGCTCGGCTGCAGTGCGGCGGGCTAGGTTGCTGGCTGGGATGGTAGTACGCATGACTTTCTCCTTCTAAAATCTTTGTCAGTTGGCAGGGATGGCTCTACTGTAGGCACTGGTGCAAAGTTTGGAAACCCCGTACACTGCATTACGGTTTTGCATTTTTTGCAAAACAATAATACCAAAAACCCGCTTTTAACCACCCCAATGTGACTATGGACTTAGACGATGTCAGCCTGTTTGCCCGTGTAGCCGAACTGGGCTCGCTGTCCGCCGTGGCGCGCGAGCGCGATGCACCGGTGAGCTTGGTATCGCGCGCCATCACGCGGCTAGAGGCTTTGCACAAGGTGCGCCTGCTGCACCGCTCTACCCACGGCCTGTCGCTGACCGAGCCGGGCCAAGCCCTGCTGGAGCACGGCAAAAAAATGCTGCTCAGCCTGGCCGACCTAGAGGCTGAATTTGCCACCAACCAGGCCGACATCGGCGGTACGGCGCACATTGGCCTGAGCCCCGCTATGGCCACCTATGTGATAGTGCCCAGCCTGCACGCGCTGGCGCTGCAGTACCCCAACCTGGGCGTAGAGCTGCATGTGGACGACCGCGCCACCGACATAGCGCGCCAAGGCATTGACTTTGCCATCCGCACCGGGCCACTGGGCTCAGACAACCTGGTGGCGCGTGTGATTGGCCAGCACGGCAGGCGCATGTATGCCGCGCCCAGCTACCTGCAGCGCCACGGCGTGCCGCGCACCGTGGCCGATTTGGATGCGCACCGCTTGATCACCAACAGCATCATCCCGGCGTTTAACCGCTGGTCTTTTACGGTGGATGGCAAAGCCGTGACTTACCTGCCGCGCGGCCACTACCGCGCCAGCTCCACTGGCATCATGATGCGCATGGCCTTAGAGGGACTGGGGCTGGTGCGCGGCAACACCGCCATTTGCGACCCCCTGGTGCGCAGCGGCCAGCTGGCCTATGTGCTCAACGACATCGTAGAGTCGCCCGTGGTGCCGATCAACGCGGTGATGCTGCAAGAACGACACCGCAGCCCCAAAGTGCGCGCATGCATGGAGTTTTTTGCACAATGGCTCAAGGGGCATGGCATGCAGATTGAGCCGCCTGCACAGCGCGCGCCCCAAACTCCCATCATCAAAGGCACAATCAGGCCATGAGTATGTTTTCATCTGATGCCCCTGCCGCTACTGCACCCTCGGTACGGCCCAGCATCTTGCGGCCCACTGTGCGTTTTATGCTGTCGCACCCAGCGCATTTCATAGCTTTGGGCGGCGGCTCGGGGCTGTCGCGCTTTGCACCAGGCACGGCCGGTACGCTATGGGCTTGGGCTGCGTTTGCGGTAATGCAGCTGTATTTAAGTCCGCTGCAGATTGGCTGGGTGATTGCTGGGTCCCTGCCGATCGGCTGGTGGGCCTGCACCGTGTGCGCGCGCCATATGCGTGTGATGGACCCCGGCGCTATTGTGTGGGACGAGGTGGTGGCGTTTTGGGCTATTTTATGGATGATCACACCGGCTAGTCTGTGGGCGCAGCTAGCGGCCTTTGTGCTGTTTCGATTTTTTGACGCAGCCAAACCCGGCCCTGTCGCCTGGGCCGACAGCCTGTTCAAAGGCTTTGGCCCCAGAGGCGGCTGGGGCATTATGTTTGACGACCTGGTCGCCGCAGCCTGTACGCTGCTGGCGATTGCACTGTGGCGATTTTAAGCCTCCAGCTCAAGGCAATCTTGGCTGCAGAATACTATCTATTTAGGAGCTAACTTTGCAGCATTTTTTTGGGAGAGAAGCAGAAAACCTGTCAAAAAAGTTGATGGCAGAGGGCTACAGCCTGGCCACCGCTGAAAGTTGCACCGGCGGGCTGATCAGTGCCGCTTGCACAGCGCTTGCAGGCTCGTCGGCTTGGTTTGAGCGCGGCTTTGTCACCTACTCTAACGACGCTAAAACCGAGCAACTGGGCGTAGGCGCGCAGCTGATCAGCACGCACGGGGCGGTGAGCGAACCGGTAGCCCGCGCTATGGCGTTTGGCGCGGTGCGCCACTCTAAAGCGCAGGTCAGCATTGCTGTGACTGGCGTGGCAGGCCCCACAGGCGCCAGCGCAGCCAAACCGGTAGGCACCGTGTGGTTTGGCTTCTCGGTGCAGGGCATGCTGCACAGCGAGGTGCAGCATTTTGACGGTGACCGCACCGCCGTACGCGAAGCTTGCGTGCGCCATGCACTGGCACGTGTGCTGGCCCTGCTAGAGGCCGACCCGCACGTTTAAACCCTTGCGCGCTGGCGTAGAAGTGCCCTAGGTCACTCCGGGTCATCCTGGATATTAGGCCTTGCTTGGGTACAGCTGCTGTAGCGACTGGCGCAAGGCCGTGTCCAACGGCGTGTGCGGCTCTGGCCCGATCAAACTTGCCAGCTTGCTGCCATCCAGAGCATGCGGCGTAAGCCACAGGTAGCGCATCTCAGCAATCTCACGCCAGTTGGGCACGGCCCAGGCCAGCGCGCGGATCAGCGGCCACGGCATAGACTGCACTTTGGGCTTTTGGCCCGCTGCCAACCAACCCAGTGACACCAACACCCGCCCCATGGCCTGCTGCCAGTCCTCGCGGCGCAGCTGGTGGCCGGCAAAATGCAGCACCTCAAAGGGGGCAAGCTGCGCGCTGCGCTGCGCCACCTGCACAAAGGCCTGTGCTAAATCTGGCACATAGGCCCAGGCCGTGGCAACGCCCTCTGGCCCGGCGTAGCCCATACGGCCAGTGGGTGCGCCTTTGGCCACCAGCAGGTCAAACCAACTGCCCGTGCCTGAACCAAAAAAGTCACCCGCCCTGATGACAACACAGCGCAGCCCTGGCTGTGCTTTGTCTTCTTGCAGCCCTGGCGGCGCTACCGCTTGCTGCAAGCGCAGCTCCATCGCACAGCGAATTTTGCCTTTGCCCGTACTGGGCCGCTGCGCAGTGCTCTCGCGCAGCAGCCCCGGCATGCTGGCACCAAAGTTATACACATTGCCAGGGAACATCAAGCTAGCGCCCAGCTGCACACTCAAGCCGATGGCCGCTTCCAGCAATGGCATGGCTTGTGTGGGCCATAGCGTGTAGCTAGGGTTTAAGGCATGCACCACGACATCGATGGCGCCTAAACGGGCAAAAGCGGCCGTGTCTGTAAGCTCGGCGGTGATGTGCTGCAGCGGCAGCGCCAACTTAGTGGGGGCCTGTGGGGCAAGTGCCGTCGGCTTGGGCGCCACCACAGGCGGCGCAGCGCCCGCCCGTGTGTGGGCCACCACACGCCAGCCTGCGTGGGCAAAAGCATGCACCAGCGCTGCGCCCAAACGGCCCCGCGCACCTAAAATTAACACTGTCTTTTGCATTGCCCAACTCCTTGTAAATTGCAATATTCAGATTGTGTAAAAATCAGGCGGTATCCACAATTGGCTAAATGTGCACAGCAGCATCTTGATTATGAATAGCTTTACACCCCCTAGCGCCTTTAACTGGGACTTGGTTCGCTCTTTTTTAGCGGTGCTCGACCAAGGCAGTTTGCTGGGCGCGGCGCGTGTGCTGCGCTCTAGCCAGCCCACCCTGGGCCGCCATATTGCGGAGCTAGAAAGCCAACTGGGCACGGTGCTGTTTGAGCGCACAGGCCGGGGGCTTAGCCCCACTGGCGCTGCGCGCACGCTGGCCCACGCCGCCCGCGCTATGGAAACCGGGGCCTTGCAATTGGCCAGCCAGGTGGCGGGCGCGCAAGTGGGCGTGCAGGGCAGTGTGCGCATCAGCGCCAGCCAAACCGTGGCCTGCGTCCTGTTGCCGCCTATCTTGGCGCACATGCGCCAAAGCCTGCCCGAGGTGCAAGTGGAGGTGGTGGCCAGCAACCGTTTTAGCAACTTGCTGCGCCGCGAGGCCGACATTGCCCTGCGCATGGCGCGGCCTGAGCAAAACTCGTTGGTGGCCCAAAAACTGGGCGACGTACAGATCGGTATTTATGCCCAGCGCGGCTATTTGGCCCGGCGCGGCACACCCCACAGCCCGTCCGATTTACTTACCCACGACCTGGTGGGCGACGACAGCCTGGACGTGATCACACGCGGTTTTGGGCAAGCTGGCTACGAGGTACCGCGCGAGGCATTTACCCTGCGCAGTGACGATTTGATTGTGCAGTGGCAGGCCGTGCGCGCTGGTTTGGGCATTGGTTTTTTGGCCGAATACACAGCCCGCAACGATGCACAGCTGGTGCGCTTGGTGCCCAGCATCCGCATACCGCCGCTGCCCATGTGGCTGGCCGTGCACCGCGAGATTCACACCAGCCCGCGTATTCGCAAAGTGGTAGATGCGCTGGCCCACGCCCTGCCTGCTATGCTGTAGTGCGCAGCTGCACAACTTTTTTTAATGAAAATACCTTATGGCATGGTTTGACGGTTTTAACTCTGGGCGTTTTACTGTGGGCACCGCAGCCGATGGTGCAGACATTTTTGCCCGCTGGGGTGGCAACCGCAGCAAGCCCGCCCTGCTCTTGCTGCATGGCTTTCCGCAAAGCCACGTGCTGTGGCACCGGGTGGCCCAGCAATTGCAGCATGACTTTTTTATGGTGATGCCCGATCTGCGCGGCTACGGCGACTCGTCTACCCCGCTGGCCGCGCCCGACCATGCGCAGGCCAGCAAACGCGCACTGGCCCAAGACATGGTGGATGTGATGGCAGCGCTGGAGGTGGACAGCTTCTACCTGTGTGGCCACGACCGTGGTGGCCGCGTAGCGCACCGCTTGGCACTAGACCATGCGGCCAAAGTGCGCAAGCTGTGTGTGATCGACATAGCGCCCACACTGGACATGTACAGCGCCACCAACATGGACTTTGCACGCGCCTACTACCACTGGTTTCACCTGATCCAGCCCAGCCCGCTGCCCGAGCGCATGATTTACCGCGACTGGAAAAACTACCTGCACACCAAACTGGGCGGCTGGGGCGGCAACGGCCTGGCCTACATCGAGCCCGAGGCGCTGGCAGAGTACGAACGCTGCTTTGCCCGCATGCCCACCCTGCACAGCATGTGCGAAGACTACCGCGCCAGTGCAGGCATTGACCTGGACCACGACCGCACCAGCCGCG
>JAYSRE010000003.1:0-5657 GCA_043721235.1 Polaromonas sp.
CCAGCATATTGCTGTCGGTTGAATAGGCTTTTTCAGCCGACATTTTGTAGCCAAAACCAGCCTTCGTCATGAATGCTGACATCTCGGCGCGGCCACCGAGTTCGTCAATGAACAACTGGTCAAGCCACGGTGTGTAGATTTTCAAATCCGGGTTGGTCAACAACCCGTAGCGGTAAAAGCGCTCAATGTCGTTGCCTTTGAAGGTGCTGCCGTCGCCCCAAATGTTGACGTTGTCCTCTTTCATGCTGGAGACCAACATGGTGCCCGTCACAGCGCGGCCCAGCGGCGTGGTGTTGAAGTAGGTAACGCCCGCAGTGCTTATGTGGAAAGCACCGGCTTGCAAGGCGGCGATGCCCTCGGCGGCCAGCTGGGCGCGGCAGTCGATTAAGCGGGCTTTTTCTGCGCCGTATTCCATCGCTTTGCGCGGAATGGCGTCATAGTCGGGCTCGTCGGGCTGGCCTAGGTTAGCCGTGTAGGCGTAGGGCACAGCGCCTTTATTTTTCATCCAGCGCAGGGCCGCGCTGGTGTCTAGGCCACCAGAGAAGGCAATGCCCACTTTTTGGCCTAGGGGTAGATTTTGCAGAATGGTAGCCATATCGGTCGTTGTATTAGATTATGCGTAGTGGCAAATGTAGTGGTATGCCTGGGCCACTTTGATGTCAAACTTAGAATTGGCAGGCACATGAAACTGCTCGCCAGTCTGGCTGTCGAGCCAAGCATCGCTGCCTGCCAGCTTGTACTGGCACGCGCCAGCCACGCACTCCATGATCTCAGCCGCGCCGGTGCCAAAAGTTAGCTGGCTGGGAAGCACCACCCCCACTGATTTTTGGGTGCCATCGGCCAGCGTGAAGCTGTGGCTGACACATTTGCCGTCAAAGTACACATTGGCAGCGGTGGTAAGGGTCACATTAGGGATGGAGCTGGTGGTCATAGGTGCTAGCGTAGAAGTCAAAGTAAATGCATATGCATGCGATCCCTTTGATTTTACGGTCTACGCCGCGTGCTGAAAAAAAGAACCACACTCGTGGGGTAAAAAAAACAGGAACCCGTGCATGGGGTTTTCAATCGCCCAACAGTGACATTAATGCGCGTTTTATACACACATATCTACATAAGAGCCTTACCGCCCAAGTAAATGCTGAATAAGCAGCTATTTATTTTGTAGCTCTTGCAGCGCACGCCACATCACTTTTCCGCTACCGCTCTTGGGCAATGCGGTGACAAACTGCACAATGCGGGGGGCTTTGTACACGGCCATGGTGTCGCGGCACCACTGCACAATGTCTTCCTCGGTGGTGGCCAAATGGGTGCTGCGCAGCACCACGATGGCTTTGACGGTTTCACCCCGGTAGTCGTCTTGGGCGCTGACAATGCAGGCCTCGGCAATGGCGGGGTGCTTGAACATCAGCGCCTCCACCTCAGCAGGCCACACTTTAAAGCCGCTGGCGTTGATCATGCGCTTGAGGCGGTCGGTCAAAAAGTAATACCCATCCTCGTCTACACGGCCCAGGTCACCGCTGCGGAAAAACTCGATGCCATCCAGCGTGATGAACGCCTTGGCAGTGGCTTCGGGGTTCTTCCAGTAGCCTTGGAAGTTCATGGGCCCGTGCATGATGATTTCGCCCTGCTCGCCCACTGGCATGGTTTGCAGGGTGTCGGGGTCAATCACGCGCGCTTGTGCACTCACAAAGGGTATGCCCAAACACTGCTGCTTAGTGGCATCAGGAGGGTTGCTGTGGCTGGGCGCGGCGGTCTCGGTCAGGCCATAGCCCTCGGCGTAGCGCAGGCCATACTGCTCCCACAAACGCTGGGCCACGGCCTGCGGCATGGCCGCACCGCCGCCGCCAATGTAGACCAGGCTGCGCAGATCGTATTGGTCGAACGAAGGAGAGGCCAGCAGGTCGATCACCATGGTGGGAATGTTGGTCCAGTGGCTAACTTTGTGGCGCGATATCAAGCGCCCGGCCAGATCACGGTCCCAGCGCGGCATGATAATTAGCGTTGCGCCGCTGAAAATACAGGCCTGCATCACGCTGACCATGCCAGTGATGTGAAACATAGGCACCGCGCACAGCATGGTGTTGGCCGCAGAACCACCGCCCCACAAGCTGCTGGCCACAGCGTTGTGCATGATGGAGCCGTGCGTGTGCATACAGCCCTTGGGCAAACCGGTGGTGCCGCTGGTGTAGGGCAAAACAGCCAAATCGTGGGAGGTGGCCGCTACAGGCGCCAGGTGCACCACAGCCTTCCCCTTGCCCTGCTCAGCAGCAGCCATCAGCGCAGCCCAAGCATGGCAAACACCGCTGGTCAGGCCGGGCTGACTGTGGCGCGCCAGCAGCCAATCGCGCCACGCAGGCGGCATGTCGTCAGCCGCTTTGTTGCCCAAGGCATCGGCAAAATGCGTTATCAGCAAGTGCTTTAGCCCCAGCGCAGGTTCTAGCGCGTTGGACGCTGTGGCCCATTCGTGCCCCAAGTCTGCGGTGGTAATGGCCACCTGCGTGTCGGGGTCAGTAATGTAGTGTTTAAGCTCCTCGGCCTTGTTCATCGGGTTGACGGGTACCACCACTGCGTCCAGCCGCAGCACCGCAAAGTGGCTTACCACCAGCTGCGGGCAGTTTTGCATGCACACCACTACCCTGTCGCCTTTTTTTACACCCAGCCCAAGCAAAATATGGGCTAGCAGCTCTGCTTTAGATAGCAAATCTGCATAGGACAAGTGCGTATCAAAGAACGCCAGCGCCGTTTTATGGGGGTAACGCAGCGCGTTTATCGCCAGGTTATTCCACAGCGAGCCTGCAGGTGGCGTGATGCTGCGGGGCAAGCGGTGAGGCCAAAATTTAGTGTGCGCGGTGTGTTGCAAAACAGTCTCCCCAAATTAATACGGCCCACCAAAGACAACTCCTAGGTGGGTCAGCGTTTGTTGCTAGTTATCATGCCCGACTACTTTAAAAGCGAATCCATGAAAACCCTCAAATTCCTGCTGGCCGTGTCGCTTATTGGACTGGGCTGGACTGGACTGTGGCTGTGCGAAAATCAGGGTTAAGTTGGATTTAGCTTAGCCAAAGTCGGAACTGTTTGGTTTTTGCGCCATCCTAAGTGCTCATTTACTGCTTTTAAGCCCCCATGAACCTCCATTTATTGCCTGCTGGCTTGGCAAATGCGTTTTGCTGCGCGCTGCTGCTCAGCCTAAGCGCGTGCAGCACCAGCCCAAATGTGCAACAGCCCGACCCGTCCACTGAAACACAAGAAACTGCGCGTAAGGCGCCCACCACCATTGCCTGGGCTGATGGCCAAAACTGGCAGCCCTACCTGCTGCCAGGCAAAAAAACCACCCAATTTAGCAAAGTAAGCATGGACGGGCGCGACGCGGTGTTGGCCGTGGCCGACGCATCGGTCAGCTTGCTGCGCCACAACCTAAAAGTACCGGCCAACGCCCTAGAGCAAGTGCGCTTTTCGTGGAAGGTGCCCATGCTGATCGACCTGGCCGACATTGCCACCCGTGAAGGCGACGACTCGCCTGTGCGTGTGGTGCTCACGTTCGAGGGCGATCGCAGCAGGTTGTCCAGCAAATTCAGCCTGCTGTCAGAGCTGTCCCGCGCAGTGACCGGCGAAGAGTTGCCCTACGCCACCTTGGTGTACGCGTGGTGCAACAAGCGCGTGGCAGGCAGTATCAGCCACAGCGCGCGCACCGACCGGGTGCGCACTATCACCGTGGAATCAGGCCGCAAAAACCTAGGCCAATGGCTGGACTATGAGCGCGATATCAAAGCCGACTTTGCACGCGCCTTCGGCGAAGCCCCCGGTGCACTGGTAGGCGTGGCGTTGATGACCGATGCAGACAACACAGCCAGCAAAACCAAGGCCTATTACGGGCCCGTATCTTTAGGCGCACCTTTGCTGCGTTAGGCCGCTATTTTTAGCACAAAGCCACATCAGCGCGGTACTGTTTGAGATGCTGTTGCAGCGCTGGCAGTGCCTTAGGTCATTTCTTCTAAATTTCAAAGGCATTTAGCCCTAGCGCCCAAGGAAACGCTGCATGAGTAGCTATTAAATACAGAGCATTCAGCTTGCGGCTCAGGCCACTATCGCTGCTCTGCCGCGCTGCATGTCCACCTTTTGCAAAATCACCAAGCCAATCACAAACAGCACCGCCGTAGAGCCAATGGCCACGCGCTGGTTGCCACCTGTGGCCCAGGTAATAGCGCCATAAGTTAGCGGCCCAATGATGCTGGCCAAACGTGTGGCAAAAGTCCACAGCCCAAAAAACTCGCCTGCTTGCTGGGGCGGCGACAGCATGCCGGCCATGGCCCGCCCCGCCGACTGGCTTGCACCCATGCACACACCCGCCAAAGCAGCCGCATACCAAAAACCGCCTTTGGTGGTGGTGAGCGCGGCAATCATGCAGGTGGCTGTCCAGCCCACCAGCGTTGCGCCCAGCGCTAGCTTATGGCCCAGGCGGTCTTGCGCATAACCTAGAGAAAACGCACCTGCCGCAGCCGCTAAATTCAGTACAAAAATCAGCACCATCGTCTCAGACTGTACAAAACCTATCACCTGTTCTGCATAAATAGCCGCCAGCGTAATGGCCACCGCCACGCCGCCTTGGTAAAACACAGCGCATAGCAGCAGCCACATAAAGTCTTGGTAGCGCCGGGCCTGTTGGTAGGTGCCGTACAGCTGCACCAAAGAGGCTTTAAGCCCGCCTTGCTGGGCAGGTGCCGACCGGGGCACCGCCCGCTCTTTTAGCAATTTGAGCGTAACGCACGCTGCAGCGCCATAAATAAAAGCCGTAATCAGCATCGTGACAGGCACAAAGCGGTCGGCTTTGATGCCATTTTTACCCGCCCAAATCACAAAGCCCAGGCAAATACCCAGCGCCAGCATGCCGCCAAAGTAACCCAAACTCCAGCCCCAGCCGCTGACCTTGCCCATGCCCTCGGGCCGGGCCAGCTCGGGCAAAAATGCAGCGGTCATGGATTCGCCATAGCTGAAAAAGGTGTTGGACAGCACGATCAACCCAAACGCCAGCGCCACACTGCCCGGCCCGGCAAACGCCAGCGCAGCGGTGGACAGCACGCAGCCTACGGTAAAAATGGCCAAGAGTTTTTTCTTAGCCGCCCGCGCATCCGCATACGCCCCCAGGCTGGGCATGGTCAGCATCACAATCGCGTAGGAAATACTCAGTGCCGCTGTCCAGGCAAACGTAGCCCAGTCCGCGCCCTTGGCAATACCGCCGACAAAATACGCCGCAAAAACCGCCGTGATGACCACCGTGGTGTAGCCAGAATTGGCAAAGTCATACATCGCCCAGCCGAAGACCTCGCGCTTTTTAACGCCGGGGTTGAGGGCTTCTTGGTTGAACAGGGGCATGGGGCGGACTTTGGTGGGAGTGAAAATAGTCGGACTATTTTTCATCGATTTGAAATAGTGCAAGAGAAATACGGCGCGTTTGAATGTCCAGGCTCACCACTGCTACCCAAACAAGCTCGCCCACTTTGAATTCCAGATCACCAGGCAATGCTTTTTTATGCAGAAGCCCTTCCAGGCCAGCGGGCAGCCGGATAAAAAATCCGTAGTCCTGCACACTGGTGACAACCCCTTCATAGGCCACGCCAACGACTGGCCGCAAAGCAGGCTCGTCCATAGGGTGCGTGATG
>JAYSRE010000004.1:0-16215 GCA_043721235.1 Polaromonas sp.
GCCGTGGGCTTTCCACCTGCAAAGCACAGAAGTTACTTACCGTTACCTTGCAACGGGGGTTTGCGTGGCTTTGTTGGCAGGCTGGGCTGGTGGAGCGGGATATGCCGCAGTTGGGCTTTATCAAGGCCGAAGTTTAGCGCTGTTTTAGCTTACCGCCCAAGGAAATGCTAGATAGTTTGCTATTTAATTAGTAGTAACTAAAGCACGAAAGTGCTATGTAAAAAGCTGCAATACAGGTTGGAGGAGCGTTGGGGCGAGTCTTTTTGAAGACGGATAGGCGCGTGGATGAAAAACCGCAGATTTACAGCTGGCTGCAAGGCAATGTCAAAAATGACAGGGCCTGAGGGTGGGTATTTGCACGCCGTAGTTACACTGCGCAGCATGATGCTTTGGAATTGACCTGTTATGTACTCTTTGCTACCCGCGCTCGTTTCGGGTTTATTTTTAGGCTACGGCATCTACGTACTGATAGCCAAGGGCTTTCACCGGGTCAGTACCGTGTTTTTTCTGCACTGCCTCACCACCTTTTTTTGGCAAGGCACTTGGGCCGTGCTGTTCCAAGTGCGCGACCCGGTGCTGGCGGGGTTTTTGATTAAGCTGGGTTATCTGTTCATATTATTTTTGCCAACTACGCTATACCATTTTTTTACAGAGATATCGGGGCGTAAAAGAGAACTTTTTTGGATTTATATTTCTTATAGTTTTGCTGCAGTGCTAGGTGGTTTTGATTTAGCATCCGATTTATTTGTAGACGGCTATTACGATTATTTTTGGGGCTACTACCCTAAGGCTGGCCTATTGCATCCTGTGCACTTAGTACAAACTGCTATCGTTGTAAGTCGTGGCTTGTACATCATTTTGCAACAAGAAAAAATAGCCCATTCAGACCAGCGCATTCGCTTAAGAATATGCTTGGCATGCATGCTGGTTTACTCCTTTGCGGCTATTGATTATTTATGTAATTACGGAGTTGCGATTTACCCGCTTGGAGCTATTTTTACTGCGCTTAGCCTTGGGCTACTATCCGTTGCGATTACACGTTACGGCCTGATGAGTAATCTGACAGTAGCGACCACGGTAGCTGCAACAATTGCCCACGAAATGCGAACACCGCTAGCCACTATAAGTTTGCAAGCAACTGCGATCGCTCAATACCTTCCAGAACTTTATGAAGGTTACAAAAAAGCATTAGCAATCGGCTTAATCGAAGAGCCTATTGACCCATTAGTTGGCGCATTAATTGTGAACACACCACAAAAAATTCAACACCAAATTGACCGATCTCACACCATGATTAACATGATGCTAGCGTCTGCCCGCATGGAGCATCTTGATACGACTGATTTTTCTTGGCACTCTATTCGCCGATGTACTTCAGAGGCGCTAGATACTTACCCCTTCACCTCGCAAGAGCGATCTAAGGTTAGTTTTTCGGGTTCTGCAGACTTCAATTTTTATGGTTCCGAGTCGTTGTTTATTTTTGTGATTTTCAATTTAGTAAAGAATGCTTTATATGCAATGAAAGTGGTTAATCGTGGGGATATTTGCATCAACATTTCCACAAATAATAATGAAAATTTATTGCGATTTACCGATACCGCTACCGGAATTTCGCCTTTTGTTTTAAAACGAATTTTTGATACTTTTTACACTACCAAACAAGCCGCAGGCGCTGGAATTGGGTTGCCATTTTGCCGACGTGCAGTGCAGTCGTTTGGTGGAAAATTGAGTTGTGATTCAGTCGAAGGAAAATATACAACATTCACGATTAGCTTCAAGCCAGTAGCTGGGCTACCAGCTTAAATTCCCAGCGCAGCTTAATGGCTGGTATGGCTTTGCATTTAACTATCTCGCAATTCAAAATCACGTACTTTTTCTAAAATATGCGCTGGTAAACGCTGGATGCGTTTGTCGTGCCGCGTAAATACGATGTGTTGACTGCCGGTACAAACTAAATTGCCAGCAACTAAAAAACGGAAAACTAAACTCAACGAACAGTTTTTAACTAGCTGCGTGTTTAGTTCACACTCAACTGTCTGGAATGGAAAGGTTTCACGCACATAGTCGATATTGGCATTTTTGGTTACCAAGACCCCTTGCGTTTGTAATAGATCAGAAGCTATGCACTGCTGTAGCCAGCGTTCACGGCAAACACCCTGCCATTCAAAATACCTCGCAAAATACGTATTCCCATACGCATTCGAGTCCTTCAAATAAATATCAATCGAATGCTTAAAAGTGAGAGCTTCTCTTTTTTTTACACGCAGCAGGGTAGCAATCTCTGGCGCTGCGCTATCGTCATAGCCTTCTTGGCTGGGGGATGTGGTTTCGGTCAACATAGGATTTTTCCTGTTTATAGATCATAAAAATGCCACCGGGGTGGCCCTGCCTGGCAACGCCTTTTGAAAGGGATGCCAGACATGTATCTATATACCTCTGCGCGCGCAATGTTCCGAACGGCTCTGTATTATTAGCATGCCCATCATTTAGCCTTTTTCAGCTCTAAAACTGCATTTAAAGGCATAATAAAGTCAAGTTTTAGCTGTATTTTGATATGAACCTGCACCAATTTCGCTTTGTACAAGAGGCCGCGCGGCGTAACCTGAACTTGACGGAGGCGGCCAAGGCGCTGCATACGTCGCAGCCGGGCGTGTCCAAGGCGATTATTGAGCTGGAAGAAGAGCTGGGCGTGGAGATATTTGCGCGCCACGGCAAACGGCTTAAACGAATTACCGAGCCAGGCACGCATGTGCTTAAAAGCATTGAGCTGATCATGCGCGAGGTGGGCAACTTAAAGCGCATTGGCGAGCAGTTTAGCCTGCAAGACAGCGGCACACTGAGCATTGCCACCACCCACACACAGGCGCGCTATGTGCTGCCGCACCCCATTGCCAAGCTGCGCGATGCGTTTCCTAAAGTTAACGTGAGCCTGCACCAAGGCACGCCCGACCAGGTGGCCAAAATGCTGATAGACGAGGTGGCCGAGGTGGGCATTGCCACCGAGTCGCTGGCCGACTACAGTGAGCTGATTACCCTGCCCTGCTACGAATGGCAGCACATGCTGGTGGTGCCCGCAGGCCACAAACTGGCCCAGGTAAGCCAGGTGACCTTGGCCGACCTGGCAGCCGAGCCCATCATTACCTACCACCCATCGTTTACCGGGCGCACCAAGATTGACGCGGCTTTTGCCACCAAAAAGCTGTCTCCCCGCATTGCGCTGGAAGCGATTGATTCAGACGTGATCAAAACCTATGTGCGCACTGGCTTGGGCATTGGCATAGTGGCCGAGATGGCCGTCAAAGACGATACCAACACCGACCTGGTGATCAAGCCCGTAGGCCACCTGTTTGGTAAAAACGTAGCCCGCGTGGCCTTTAAACGCAGCGCCTACTTGCGCAATTTTGTGTACACCTTTGCAGAGCTGCTAAGCGACCGGCTTAACCGCAAGCTGATCGACCGGGCCATGAGCGGGCAAGCGGATGACTATGAACTGTGAGGCTTCTAAATCAGCCGTGAAAATCTATGCAAACAACCCTTCACCACACCCCTAAATTAGAGTCAAAGTTGCCTAATGTAGGCACCACGATTTTTACTGTCATGTCGGCTTTGGCGACAGAAAAAGGGGCGGTCAATTTAGGCCAGGGTTTCCCTGATTTTGGTTGCGACCCGCTGCTGGTCCATGCCGTGAGCGAAGCCATGCACAATGGCCACAACCAGTACCCGCCCATGCCCGGCGTTCCTGCGCTGCGCGAGGCAGTGGCTGTCAAAACGCATGCCTTGCACGGCAAAGCCTACAACCCTGTCACTGAGATCACCATCACCGCCGGCGCTACACAGGCCATCATTACCGCTATTTTGGCTGTGGTGCACCCTGGCAACGAAGTGATAGTGCTAGAGCCGTGCTACGACAGTTATGTGCCCAGCATTGGGCTGGCAGGCGGTAGCGTAGTGCGCGTACCGCTCACACCGGGCAGCTTTAGGCCTGATTTTGAGGCCATAGCCGCTGCCATCACCCCCCAAACCCGCGCTATCCTTATCAACAGCCCGCACAACCCCAGCGCCACCGTGTGGTCGCGCGCCGACATGCTGCAACTGCAAGACCTGCTAGAGCCCACCAACATAGTGCTGATCAGCGACGAAGTTTACGAACACATGGTGTTTGACGGCCAGCAGCATGAAAGCGCAGCCCGCTTTCCCGGCTTGGCTGCACGCGCGTTTGTGGTGAGCAGCTTTGGCAAAACTTACCACGTGACAGGCTGGAAGGTAGGCACCGTGATGGCCCCAGCCCCATTGACAGCAGAGTTTCGCAAGGTGCACCAGTTCAACGTATTCACTGTTAACACGCCCATGCAGCACGGCCTGACCAGCTACATGGCCAACCCAGCGCCCTACCTGGAGCTGCCTGCGTTTTACCAGCGCAAACGTGACTTGTTTTTAGACGGCATACGCCAAACCCGCCTTAAACCGCTGCACACCCAGGGCAGCTACTTTCAGTGCGCAGACATCAGCGCAGTCAGCGACTTGAGCGAAGCTGAGTTTTGCCACTGGCTTACCGCAGAAATCGGTGTAGCCGCCATCCCGCTGTCCGCCTTCTACGGCAACAACTTTGACCAGCGCGTAGTGCGGTTTTGTTTTGCCAAAAAAGACGAGACGCTACAGCTGGCGCTGCAGCGGTTAAAAAAGCTCTAAGCACGTTAAGATGGTTGTATGGACAGCTTTACCAATGCCGTTAATTTGCTTGCGCAGCTCAATAGCCTGCGCCCGCTTGACCCTGAGCAGGAAAAACGCATTTGGCAAAAATTCAGGCTAGATTGGAATTTTCACTCAAACAACTTAGAGGGCAATTCGCTCACTTTTGGCGAAACCAAGTCGCTGCTGCTGCACAACATCACAGCGCAGGGAAAGCCGCTGAAAGACCATATAGAAATTACTGGGCATAACGAAGCCGTCCATGCCATTTTAGATGCCGTGAAGGGCAAAGAACCCATCACTGAGCGCTTTCTGCGTGAACTACATATACTGATTTTGCGTGAACGCTACCAGTCTCATGCGCAAACTGCCGATGGCACACCTACGCATAAATGGATTGAGGTGGGGCAATACAAGCAGACGGCTAACCATGTGATAACTGTTACAGGCGAGCAATTTCGCTTTGCAGAGCCTATGGATGTGCCCGCTAAGATGCAGGCGCTGGTCAATGATGCCAATGCACATAAAGCCACGCCGATTGAAGGCCTTTTGCAAGCTGCCAAGCTGCATTACGAGTTTGTATTGATTCACCCATTTGACGATGGCAATGGCCGTATGGCGCGTATTTTGATGAACCTGGTGTTGATGCGCTACGGCTATCCACCTGCCATCATCAAGACCCAAGAAAAAGAAGCCTATTTTTCTGCACTGCAGCAGGCTGATGGCGGCCAGTTTGACGTGTTTGCCGACTATATTGCCCAGCAAGTTTGCCTGTCACTGCAAACTATGCTGGACGGTGCAATGGGCAAAGACATTAGCGAGACGGCGGATTTGGACAAAGAAATTGCGCTGATGAACGCTTTGATAGCGCAGCGCAACAGCCGCTTGAGCATTTCTAAAGATGCACAAAGCGTAGAAGAAGTTTTTGAAAGCAGCTTTATTCCGTTAGTGATGGCCGTAACTGCACTGGCCAAGAAATTCCAAATTTTCTACGGCTCTATGCGCATAGAAATCAATGGGGGAGGTGTAAATGAGGCGCAACTGCTGACTGCTCTGCAAAAAGATAAATTAATTTTCGGTGTGAATGCACAGGCTTTAAGTTGCTCAGTTGAGTTTAAGAACTTCAACTACCGGTCACTGGATACCCATTCGCACTTGTGGCTCATAGTGGTCAAATTGCGCGATGCAAGCTTCGGCATTGACATAGCAGGCATCCCAAAGCTTGTCAAAACCTACACCGAACGCATTTCACCCCAAGAGATTAAAAACATACTCGACCAGCTTAGCCAATCGCACATGGCGCATATCAAGCAAATTACGGGTATTGAACTGCACAGCCTGTAGTTAGCCACGGTGGGCTGGTGCCAAACATGGCACAACTAACACTATAAAAACAATAGCTGCATATTGAGCATTTCCTTGGGCGATAGGAATAAAACGCTGTAAAAACGTATTTTTAAGCCCCAGACGGCACCAAAAAGTCGCGGCTGATGCGGGCGCCTAGGGCGTTGATGCGGTCTAGAAACTGGGTAAGGTAGGCATGCAGGCCGGTGGCCAATATTTCGTCTATGCGGCCGTACTGCAGCTCAGCGCGCAGCTTGCCTGCGATGCGCTGGGTCTCGTGCGACTGGTCGTTGGCCACCAGCGCCAAGTTCTCCACCACGGCGTTCAGGCTGGCGTGCAAAGAGCGGGGCATGTCGGCGCGCAAAATCAGCAGCTCAGCTACGCGCTCGGGGGCAATCACGTTGCGGTAGACCTTGCGGTAAATTTCAAATGCGCTCACGCTGCGCAAAATAGCGCTCCAGTGGTAGAAGTCGTAGTCTTGCGCTTTGTTGGCCTCGGTACCCGACAGGCCAGCTTGCAGTGCGTTAAATTTAACATCGACCAAGCGCGCCGTGTTGTCACACCGCTCTAGGAAAGTTCCCAGGCGCATAAAGTGCAGTGCCTCGTCCATCAGCATGGTGCCCACCGTGACGCCACGGCTTAGGTGGCTGCGAAACTTCACCCATTCAAAAAACTTGGCCGGGTCGGCCTCAAAGTCACCTGCCTTGAGCATACGGTTAATCTCAAGCCAGGTTTGGTTTTGCGTCTCCCACACCTCGGTGGTCAGGGTGCCGCGCACGGCGCGGGCGTTCTCGCGGGCAGACTTGGTACAGCTGACAATCGACGAGGGGTTCATCTCGTCTTTGACCATAAACTCCATAACTTCCTTGGGGTTGATGGCGCTGTGCAGGGCCTCGTACATCGGCATCAGCTCGCTGATGGTGAGCAGCCCTTCCCAGCCCGCTTGGGCCGCGGCAGCAGACTGTGGGAGTAATGAGGTTTGGTAGTTAATGTCGAGCATGCGCGCCGTGTTTTCTGCGCGTTCGGTGTAGCGGGACATCCAAAATAAATGGTCTGCGGTGCGGCTGAGCATGGGTTTAGCCCTCCAAAATCCAAGTGTCTTTGGTGCCCCCGCCTTGCGACGAGTTCACCACCAACGAGCCATCTTTAAGTGCCACGCGGGTCAGGCCGCCGGGCACCATCTGCACGTCTTTGCCACTCAGCACAAAGGGCCGCAGGTCAATGTGGCGCGGCGCAATACCGCTGTCTACAAACGTGGGGCAGGTGCTCAGCGACAGCGTGGGCTGGGCAATGTAGTTGCTGGGATTGGCCAGCAGCGCCGCCCTGAAATCTTCAATCTCCCTGGCCGTGGCCGCAGGCCCCACCAGCATGCCGTAGCCCCCTGCGCCATGCACCTCTTTTACCACCAGGTCTTTAAGATGGTCTAGCGTGTACTGCAGGCCCTCTGGGTTGCGGCATTGGTAGGTGGGCACGTTCTTGAGGATCGGTTTTTCACCCAAATAGAACTCGATCATTTGGGGTACGTAGGGGTAAATCGACTTGTCGTCAGCCACCCCCGTGCCGGGCGCATTGCAAATGGTGACGTGTCCGGCCTTGTAAGCGTCTAGCAGGCCTGGGCAGCCTAGCGTGCCGGTGGGGCGGTGCACCAGCGGGTCTAAAAAGTCGTCGTCCAGGCGGCGGTAAATCACGTCAACCCGCTGCGGGCCGCGCGTGGTGCGCATGTAGACAAAGCGGTCTTTGACAAACAGGTCTTGGCCTTCTACCAGCTCAATGCCCATTTGCTGGGCCAAGAAGGCGTGTTCAAAATAAGCGCTGTTGTGCATGCCGGGGGTAAGCACCACCACCATCGGCTCGGTCGATGTGTCGGGCGATACCGAGCGCAGGGTTTCCAGCAGCAGGTCGGGGTAATGGGCTACCGGTGCAACCTTATTTTGGGCAAATAAATCTGGCGACAAGCGCATCATCATTTTGCGGTTCTCCAGCATGTAGCTGACCCCGCTGGGCACGCGCAGGTTATCTTCCAGCACATAGTATTCGCCGTTGCCCTGGGCATCGGGCGCGCGCACGATGTCAATACCCGAGATGTGGCTGTAAATATTGTTGGGTACATCAACGCCTACCATCTCAGGGCGAAACTGGGCGTTGTTCATTACCTGGTCAGCGGGCACAATGCCGGCTTTGATGATGTCCTGACCGTGGTACACGTCGTGTACAAAGCGGTTGAGTGCCGTTACGCGCTGCACCAGCCCGCGCTGCATACTGGCCCATTCGTGGGCGGGGATGATGCGGGGAATCAGGTCAAACGGAATCAGGCGCTCTGTGCCCGCACCGTCTTCGTCTTTTTCGCCATACACCGCAAAGGTAATGCCCACACGGCGAAAAATAACCTCGGCCTCCTCACGCCGCGCCCGCATCACACCTGCCTGCTGGCGGCCTAACCAAGCGCTGTAGTTGGTGTACTGCGGCCGTACGCTAGAAGGCGCGGCATGCATTTCGTCGTATTTAACCGTACTGCCCATTTTTTATCTCCTGGCTACAGCATAGCAAGTTTCAGGCCGGACAAGCAAACTTTAAGGTATTTGGTGCTGCCAGTACCGTTGGTTTACCAGCCGCTGGCAAGTAACGGCCAGGGGCTGGTCGCTGCGCCAAGTGGCTGCGCCGCACTGCGGGCTGGCAATCATTTGTATGTGGCGGTCGATGTAGCGCTGTGCTACTGCTGGCGCAGGGTGTTGGTAGCGGTTACGGTAACCCAACTGGAAGATGGCCAGTGGGGGTTTGACGGCATCTAAGAAGGCTTCGGTAGATGAGGTTTTGCTGCCGTGGTGGGGGGCTAGCAAAAGGTCGGCTTGCAGGGGGGCACCATCGGCCACTAAGCGCGCCTCTTGCGCGGCTTCAATGTCGGCCACCAGCAAGGCGCTTTGCAGGCCGTTGCTGATGCGCAGCACACAGCTTAAGGCGTTGGGTTTTGTGGGCAAGTCGTAGTCGGCAGGCAGGGGATGCAAAATTTCAAAGTTCACGCCGTCCCACTGCCATTTTTGCCCTGCTACGCAGCGCTGCGTGGCTTGCTTGGGGTCGCGTGCGGCGATGATCTCGTGGCCTTCTTCTAGGCTGCTGAGCAGCGCGGCGTGGGGCTGCATGGCCTGTACGGCCAGTGCGCCGCCAGAATGGTCGCTGTCCCGGTGGCTCACTACCACGGTGTCTAGCTGCTCGCCCAGCGCGCGCAGTAGGGGCACCAGGGTGCGCTGGCCTGCGTCGCTCTCGCGCGAGAAGCGGGGGCCGGTGTCGTACAGCAAGCTGTGGCGGGCTGTGCGCACCAGTACAGCGTTGCCCTGCCCGATGTCGGCGGCCAACAGTTCAAACTGGCCCAGCGCGGGGCGTGGCGTTTGCCACAGCAGCGCGGGCAGCATGGCGGCCAAGCCCATGCAGCGCAGCGGCCAGGGCAGGCGCACCACCAACAGCACACCGCCCAGCACCGCTGCCAGCCCCAACCCCAGCGGCGGTGCGGGCACCGACAGCGTAGCCCAGGGAATAAAAGCAAACCACTGCAGCACCTGGCCTAGCAGGTCTACGCAGCGCGCGGCTGCGTCCCACACCGGCGCCCACAGCACGCCCAGCATGGCCAGCGGGGTAACCACCAAAGTAACCCACGGTATGGCGATGGCATTGGCTATCAGGCTGACCAGTGAGACTTGCTGAAACAAAAGCAGCGAGAGCGGCGCAAGCGCCAGCGTGATGGTCCATTGCTCGCGTGCAGCAGATGCCATGCGCGCCACGGCAGGATGGTGGCGCAGCCAAGGCTTGGGGGTTGCGAAGCGGGCGCCGCCGGCGCCTTCGTGGTCTGCAAGAAAAGCAGGCTCACGCTGGCTGCTGGCAAACAGCACGCCCACGGCCACAAAGCTAAGCCAAAACCCCGCCTGCAGCAGCGCCCACGGGTCAATTGCCACCACCACCGCCATGGCCAGCAGCCACACCATGGGCCAAGGCCATTGCTTGCCCGACAGGCGCAGCATGGCCACGGTGGCCAGCATCCACACGGTGCGCTGCGAAGGCACGCCCCAGCCGCTAAACAGCGCGTAGCCCGTGGCCAGCAGCACGCCGCCCAGCAGTGCGGCATGCTGGGCGGGCAGCCAGTGCATGGCGCGGCGGCTGCGGCCACTAAAACCCACCCGCCGCCACAGCCAGCCCACACACAGCGCCGCGCCCCAGGCAAACATGGTGACATGCAGGCCTGAAATGCTCATTAAATGGGCCACCCCGGTGGCGCGGTAGATGTCCCAGTCGGCGCGTTCAATGGCGGCTTGGTCGCCCACCACCAGCGCCGCTATCACGCCTGCCAGTCTTGGCTCAGCTACTGTGCTAAAGATAGCGTCGCGCACATGCTGGCGCGCCCGCTCGATAGGGTGGAGCCAGGTGATGCCGATGTTGCGCGGTGCTGTGCCCTGGGCTGCATTGGCCGGTGTGGCGCGCACATAGCCGGTGGCTTGCAGGCCTTGCTCCCACAGCCACAGCTCGTAGTCAAAGCCGTGCGGGTTGGCGTTGCCGTGCGGGGCTTTAAGGCGCACCGTCAGCGCCCAGCGCTCACCCGCGCGCAGGTCGGCGCTGCCTTGTTGCAGCTGGGCAAAAGGGACAGCGGCAAGGTCTTCGCTGCGCTGCAACTGGCTGTACCAGCTAAGGTAGAGGCTGGGCGGCAATGTAATGGGGGCAAGCGAGGGCAGCGGGGCAGCGCTGTGCACGGCCGACTCCACGTCAAAACGAAACCGCAGCCCAGCGTCGCTGCGCTGGGGCATGGCGGCCACCACGCCCACCACCTGTACATCGATGCCCTCGTGCGCTGCCTGCAAGGCATCGGCTTTAAAAACTACCGCCCGCAGCCCAGTACTGCCCCAGCCCAGCGCGGCCCATACCAACGCGAGCGCCAACAGTTTGGCAAACAGTTGCAAATCAGCGGCCCGATTAGACAAACCACTCGACCAGCGGAGCCCGCTGCGCAAAGGGTCTCCAGCGGCCAGTGCTGCCCGTGTAATAAAAACCAGGGCCGGAAGGCAAAACAGCAGGTACACCGCAGCCGAAAACAGCACCGCTTGCTGCAACTGCGCCGCGCAGCCCAACACCCAACCTGCCATCAGTACCCACCATCGCCCCAAGTTTGCCCCTTTGTCGTTTCGTTTGATAATACGCAGCATTATCAATTGGAGAAACCACATGACTATTTACGCCACCCTCACCGCCTTGGGCATCGAACTGCCCGCCGTAGCCACACCAGCCGCCGCCTACGTGCCTTTTGTGCAAACTGGCAAGCTGGTGTTCATCTCTGGCAACATTGCGCGCAAAGAGGGCGCTCCTTGGGTGGGCCAGCTGGGCAAGAACATCAGCCTAGACGAAGGCAAGCTGGCCGCACGCAACTGCGCCATTGGCCTGATGGCCGCGCTGCAAGCGGCCTGTGCTGTGCACGGCGGCGACCTGACGATGGTCAAACGCATTGTCAAGGTCATGAGCTTGGTGAACTCCACGCCTGACTTTACCGACCAGCACCTGGTCACCAATGGCTGCTCTGAGCTGCTGGGCCAGGTATTTGGCCCCCAAGTGGGCGCGCATGCCCGCTCTGCCTTTGGCGTAGCGCAAATCCCCATGGGTGCCTGCGTTGAGATTGAGCTGATCGCCGAACTGGCGTAACCGGTGTGCCCTCAGCCAGGCGGGCGGACTAGTCTGTTTGGGTGATACACAAATGCTCACAAAGGCAGTATGCTTGAACGTAACAAACTATTTCACATACTGCATAATCACACTAAATGATTACAAAACAAGAGCTCACCACCCGACTGGATGAGCTGGTCGAGCGCACCCCACGCGGCAATGCGGTGGTGCAGCGCAACCCGCGTGAGCTGCCGCGCAGGCTGCGCGTGCTGCTGTTGGCTGTGGATGGCACGCACAGTGTGCGGCTGTATGTGCACACCCTGAAAGGTTTTGGCGATGTAGGCGAGCTGTTGGTTGAGCTGCTGGCCTTGGGTATGGTCAAGCTCACAGCAGCCAACGGCGATCCTGCTGCGCAACCTAAATCGGCCCAGTTCTCTGAGCTCAACGCGCTGCTGGACGACTCGCGCTTTGACCCCGACGTAGCCGCCAAAGTGATGTACGGCACCACCGCCCCCGGCAGTTTTGACGAAATGCTGCGGGTGGCCAAAACAGAAGTGCCTGAAATTGCACAACTGCCCCCGCCAGCGCCCTCTGCACCTGTCAGCCCTGCCCTGCAAAAAGAGCAGGTTGAAAGCCTGTTTGCCCTGCTGGACACGATGCGCGGTGAGCGGCACGGCCTCAAGCAACAGGTGGCCAAAATGCAGCGCCTGCGCGCCGCCGCCGTACGCCTGGACCGCGAAAACCAGCGTTTGTTTGGCTACGTATTTGGCTTGGGCGCACTGTGTGTGGTGCTGCTGGTAGCTTTGGTGGTTGTTTGCATTAGAAAATAGGCCACTCGCCCCAGGGCATGCGGCTTGGGCCGCGCTAAACCACCACCGGCTCATGCTCTAGCAAAATACCAAAGCGCTCGTACACACTGGTTTGAATGGCTTTGGCCAGCAGCATCACTTCGCCGCCTGTCGCGGGCGTGGCCGTGCCAGTGCCGGTGTTTACCAGCACCAAGGCTTGTTTGGGGTACACGCCCGCATTGCCCACGGTTTTGCCCTTCCAGCCGCAGGCCTCTATCAGCCAGCCTGCCGCCAATTTGATGCTGCCGTCAGCCAGCGGGTAATGCACCACTTTAGGCTCGCGGGCAATAATGTCGGCGCATTGGTCTGGCGTGACTTGCGGGTTTTTAAAAAAGCTGCCGGCATTGCCAATCACTGCGGGGTCGGGCAGTTTGGCACTGCGAACCGCACACACCCAGCCGCATATTTGGCTCGCAGTAGGCACCAAGTTAGCGGCTGATGCCAGCGCCATCAGCTGCTTTGACTGCTCTAAACTTGATAGCTGCTTATGTAGTATTTCCTTGGGCGACAGGCCGTTTTCTTCTAAAAAGTGGGCCCAGGCCTTCAAAATATCAGCGTAACCCAGCACGGGCTGCCAGCGCTTGGGCAGGGCAAAGCGCACATGGGTAATCACGGCCTGGTTGAGCAGCCCCAGGCCCCTAGAATGCGGCGTGCCATGCTTAAACACCGAGTCCCGGTAGCCAAACGCGCACTGCGCCGCGCTCAGCGTAAACACCTCGCCGGTGTGCAGATGCACCGCGTCCAGGCTGTCAAACCGGTCTTGCAGCTCCACCCCATAGGCACCAATGTTTTGCACCGGCGAGGCGCCCACGCTACCCGGAATCAAGGCCAGGTTTTCCAGGCCCGGCCAGCCCTGCGCCAACGTCCACAGCACAGTGTGGTGCCAGTTCTCGCCCGCGCCTGCCTCCACAATCCAGTGCTTGTCGGTCTCGCGCACCAGCCGTTTGCCTAAAATTTCGATTTTCAGCGTCAGGGGCTTAACATCGCCGGTCAACACAATGTTGCAGCCGCCGCCCAGAATAAACGGCGGGGCGGTGGCAAAGTCTAGCGCGGTGCCGCGCGTGCTGGCGATAGCCTCCTGCAGGTCGGCCACCGCGGCGATGCGCACCAATTGCAAGGCTTTGGCAACAATGCCGAAGCTGTTATGGGCTTTTAAAGCGGTATTTTTCTCTACAAACATGCCACAATTGTCGCACCGAGTTTCCCCAACTTCTTGTTACGCCCTGTTTTTTGAGATTTAGCCATGCCCAGCTTTGACACCGTGTGTGAACCCAATATGGTCGACGTGAAAAACGCCGTCGAAAACGCCGCCAAAGAGATTGGCACCCGCTTTGACTTTAAGGGCAGCTCAGCCGCTGTAGAGCTTAAAGACAAAGAAATTACCCTGTTTGGCGATGCCGACTTTCAGCTGCAGCAAGTAGAAGACCTGCTGCGCGCCAAGCTGACCAAGCGCAACGTAGATGCACGCTACCTGGATGTAGAAAAAATCCAGAAAATAGGGGGCGACAAGGTCAAGCAAGTGGCCAAAATACGCGAAGGCATTGAGGCAGACTTGGCCAAAAAGATAGTGCGCACCCTGAAAGACAGCAAAATGAAAGTGCAGGCCAGCATCCAAGGCGACAGCGTGCGCATCACCGGTGCCAAACGCGACGACCTGCAAGCCGCTATGGCGCTGTTGAAAAAAGACGTGGACGATGTGCCGCTGACGTTTAATAATTTCCGCGATTAACCTCTGCCCGTATGCCAAAGCTCCTCAGAATTACTATTGTATTGATAGCTGCTTGTGCAGCATTTCCTTGGGCCAGAGGCCAATCTGTTGCATTAAGCGGGGTGATGGGCAGCAAAGCCCTGCTGGTGGTAGGCGGTGGCCAGCCTAAGCCGGTAGCGGCTGGCGAAACGCACCAAGGTATCAAGGTCGTCAGCGTCACTGGCGATCTGGCCGTGCTGGAAATTCAAGGCCAGCGCTTAAGCCTGCGGGTGGGTGATGCGCCTGTAAGCCAAGGTGCCCGGCCTGGCGGCAGCAATGGCAATAACGGCAGCAAAATTGTGCTGCCCATCGGCAGTGGTGGCCACTTTTTTGCCCTAGGCACGGTCAACGGCAAACCGATTCAGTTTATGGTGGACACCGGTGCCACCACCATTGCGCTGGGGCTAAGCGATGCGCAGCGCATGGGGATTGACTACCAAAAAGGCCTGCAGGTGCGCATGGGCACCGCCAACGGCATGGCGCAAGGCTGGAAAATCAAACTGGGCAGCGTCAAAATCGGTGATGTAGAGGTGTATGACGTAGATGCCATCGTTGGCCCCGACATGCCATATGCCCTGCTGGGCAACAGCTTTTTAGGCCGCTTTAACATGAACAAAACCATCGACACGATGGTGCTGGACAAGCGCAACTAGACTACTCAAGCCTTGCCGCTCAAGCGCGACTCCGTGCCCTT
This sequence comes from Polaromonas sp., assembly GCA_043721235.1. Lineage (GTDB taxonomy): Bacteria > Pseudomonadota > Gammaproteobacteria > Burkholderiales > Burkholderiaceae_C > JAAFIP01. The sequence continues at coordinate 14,957 of JAYSRE010000004.1, forward strand.
GAGCAGCCGGTTCAGGTTGTCTTTATGGCGAAGGGTGAGCACCACCGCCATCACAAAAATCGCTAACAGCACCGGTTTAGAGGTGTACCAGGCCATCCGGTCGCCAAACAAATAGTAAAACGGTGCAAACGCCGCCGCCGCAATTGATGCCAGCGACACGTAGCGAAAAAAGAACAAAATCAGGGCAAAACTGGCTATACAGGCCAAGCCCAGCAGCCAGTGCACGCCCAGCACCACGCCCACGGCGGTCGCCACGCCCTTGCCACCCTTGAACTTGAAAAACACCGGAAACACATGGCCTAAAAACGCCGCCAGCGCCACCAGCGCCAGCGTGCCCTCGCCCAAACCCACGCCAGAGCCCCAGGTTTGCACCGCCATTACCGGAATAAAACCCTTCAGCGCATCCAGCACCAGGGTGGTGATGGCCGCAGGTTTACTGCCCGAGCGCAGCACATTGGTAGCGCCGGGGTTTTTGCTGCCATAGGTGCGCGGGTCTTGCAAACCCATGGCGCGGCTTACCAGCACCGCAAAGCTAAGCGAGCCCATCAGGTACGCCGCCACGGTGGCCAGCAATGGGTAGGCAACATTCAAAATAGAATCCAAAATAATCTCCAGGTTTTCATATAAAACCGCGCTACCTGCTGGGGGGCATTTGTACCAAGCGGCAGCGCGATTTTATGCGGCTATTGGGCATGGCCAAAGCCAAGGCAGTTACGGCTGCAGCACCCTCACACCAAATCCAACGCGCACTGCACACTTTTTGCGCCTAGCAGCTGCACGCACACCTGGGGGTTAATTTGCACTAAGTAGCCGCGCCTGCCGCCGTTCACCAGTATGCTGGGCAAGGCCAAAATACTGCTCTGTATGTACACCGGCATGGCTTTGCGCAAGCCAAACGGTGAGGTGCCGCCCACCAGATAGCCGCTGTGCTTGCTGGCAACTTCTGGCGTGCAAGCCTCTACCGACTTGGCACCCATCTGGCGGCCCAAATTTTTGGTGCTGACTTTGCGGTTGCCGTGCATCAGCACCACCAGCGGTTTGGCATCTTGGTCTTGCATGACCAGGGTTTTAACCACGGCATAGGGGTCAAAGCCCAGCACTTTGGCGCTGTGCTGCGCGCCGCCGTGCTCTAGGTAGTCATAGACATGCTCGGTAAAAGCAATGTTATGGATTTTTAAAAATGCCGTGGCCGGAGTTTCGCTCACATGCTCTTTTTTGGCCATGGCGTGGGTACGTCCAAGTTGGTGCAGCGCCGGGCT
>JAYSRE010000005.1:0-2241 GCA_043721235.1 Polaromonas sp.
GTATTGGCGATAACGTTACCGTGGGCCACCAAGTCATGTTGCATGGCTGCACCATTGGTGACGGCTCGTTGATTGGCATTCAATCGGTCATTTTGAACAGAGCCAAAATTGGCCGCAACTGCATCGTGGGCGCGGGCAGTGTGGTCACCGAGGGGAAAGAATTTCCCGACAACTCGCTGATCATCGGTGCACCCGCTAAAGTAGTGCGTACGCTGGACGACGCCACGGTGCAAAAACTGCAGGCCAGCGCCCAAATATATGTAGGCAATGCCCAGCGTTTTGCTAAAGGGCTCAAGCGCATTGCGTAAGCAAAAAATATCCTGCAACAGGCAAAAAGCTATGCCTGTTGCGCACTGAATGTGAGGATTAGAAAATTGTCTGAATTACATAAATTTTTGTTCGATGGCCTGCCGGTACGCGGCATGATCGTGCGCCTGACCAGTACGTGGCAAGAGGTACTGGCGCGGCGCGCGGCCAACTCGAACACGGGCGCTTATCCGCCGCGCGTCAGCGAGATGCTGGGCCAAATGCTGGCCGCAGGCGCGCTGATGCAAAGCAATATTAAATTCAACGGGGCATTGGTGCTGCAAATTATGGGCGATGGTCCCGTCAAAATGGCTGTGGCTGAAATTCAGTCTGACCTGTCCATGCGCGCTACCGCCACTGTGCAGGGTGAGGTAGCTATCGACAGCAAACTAAGCGAGATGGTGAACGTACTCAACAAAGGCCGCTGCGCCATCACGCTGGACCCTAAAGACAAATTTCCCGGCCAGCAGGCTTACCAAGGCGTGGTGCCTTTGCATGGCGACCACAACGAAAAGCTGGAGGATCTAGCCCAGGTGCTGGAACATTACATGCTGCAGTCAGAGCAGCTGGACACCAAGCTGGTGCTGGCGGCAGACGATACGGTGGCTGCTGGCTTGTTGATTCAACGCTTGCCAGTGCAGGGGGATAAAAATCTTGCGGGATCGAGTGCCGCCTCTGGAGGCGGTACCGAGTGGTCAAGAGAAGACGAGATTGGCATCAACGAGGCGTTCAACCGCATAGCCTTGTTTGCCAGCAGCTTAAAACGTGACGAGTTGCTTAGCCTGGACGTCGACACCATCTTGCATCGCTTGTTTTGGGAAGAAAAAGTTTTGCGATTTGAGGCCCAATATCCCCGCTTTGCCTGCACCTGCAGCCGTGAGCGCGTAGCCAGCATGCTGCACAGCCTGGGTATCGCTGAGGTTGAAAGCATTTTGACCGAGCAGTCGCAGGTTGAAGTGGGGTGCGATTTTTGTGGTGCACAGTACCGCTTTGACGCAGTAGATGCTGCAGCAATTTTTACGCAGCCATTGGCACAGTCACCGGGGCCTGACACGGTGCAATGATCAGTTGATACTTGCACCCAGCCTCTGGATAATAGCCGCATACACAAGTTATTTACAACATGTTTTAGCCTGCTGAGGCCGTGTTACCTACTCAAACAGCTATGAAATCAATAGCGTTTTGCAAACGCTGCGTACCCAAGCCATGCACTACCTGGTAGCTGATACCTGCCTGCGTTAGCGTGCGGCGCAGCAGCGCGTGTACTGGCGCACGAGCATGTGCACCATCGCGCTGTATGCCGTCGGGTTGCCATGGCGTGTCTAGCGCGGTTACCAAATTAATATCCATATGACGCTGCTGCAGTACAGCCTGCGCGTAGAGCGAACGGTCTGCAAACACGTATTCGCTGTACACCGCTGTCATCAGGGCGGTAGTGTCTGCCACCACAATGGCATGTTGCTGTGCTGCCCGGCTGATGCGTTGCTGCTGCGTAGCTGCTATGTGCGCTTGCTCGTGCTGCAGCGGGGTGCGGCCATTCAGGTTGCACCATTCACGCAAATACTCGTCCACAGCTACCGCATCTTTGCCGTGCGTCTGCAAATGTCGCGCCATAGCATGCGCCAAAACTGACTTGCCTGTAGATTCTGCGCCAAGCAGTGCAATGATCATGCGGACAACAGGCGAGAAGATAATCTGTAGCGGCTACTTTGTGAACTGCACAAAAATCTCATTCGGCTTGATCATGCCCAATTCATAGCGGGCTTTTTCTTCGACCATCTCGAGGCCTTCTTTAAGATCGCGTACCTCGGCGGTCAATTGGTCGTTGCGCAGCTGGGCCTGGGTATTTTGAATTTTCAAGGTGTTCAGCTGGGTCTGCATGCCGCCCACATGGCCCAAGCTGCCACGGCCAAACCATAGCTGGGCATGCAAGAC
>JAYSRE010000006.1:0-47829 GCA_043721235.1 Polaromonas sp.
CTAAATCTAGCAAACCGTTACCTGCACCGCCACCACAGGCACCCAGGCTGATTGCACACCCTAAGCCTAAGGTGCGCAAACTTGACTTAGACAAACTTAACCCAGGCAAGCCTAACCCAGGCAAACTTGAAGCACGCAAGCTAAAAGCGCGATAACTAAAAGCATGCAAGAAAGTAGTTGAAAACGCCATACATAGTCTTTCACCAACATGGACCATTACTTTACTACAGACCGAAGCCCCGCGCCTTGCATTTAATTTTGTACACTGCAGCCTGTGTACAACTTATCCACTTTGCTGCGCCGCGCCGCGCTACTGCTATTTGCCGCTCTGGCTGTCAGCGTGGCACTGGCCTGCCTGTCGGGCTGCGCAAACCTGGGCTACTACTGTCAAAGCCTGCGGGGCCATATGGCGGTGGTCAATGCTGCCAAGCCGGTGCAAGACTGGCTCGATGACAGCCAAACGCCCGATGCCACCAAGCGCCGCTTAGCACTGTCCCAACGTATTCGCGCTTTTGCGTCAAGCCAGCTAGGCTTGCCCGACAATGCCAGCTACCGCCGCTACGCCGACCTGCAGCGCCGGGCCGTGGTGACCAATGTAGTGGCGGCGCCTGAATTTTCGCTGACCCTGCACACCTGGTGTTTTGCCGTGGTGGGCTGCGTCAGCTACCGTGGCTACTACAACCCGCTGGACGCGCAAGCCGAGGCCGCGCGCAAACAGGCCGAAGGCTTGGAGGTGAGCGTCTACGGCGTGCCCGCCTATTCCACGTTGGGCTACATGAACTGGGCGGGCGGCGACCCGCTGTTGTCCACCTTTATCAACTACCCCGAAGGCGAGCTGGCACGGCTGATCTTTCATGAGCTGTCCCACCAGGTGCTGTACGTGCAAGACGACACTATGTTCAACGAGTCGTTTGCTACAGCGGTAGAGCGCATAGGCGGGGCGCAGTGGCTGGCGCTAGAGGGCGCAGAAGCTGCCCGCGCCGAGTATGCGCAGTACGATGCACGGCGCAAGCAGTTTAGGGTGTTAACTTTGGCGACACGCCGAAAATTAGAACAAATATATGCTCTGTCCCAAGGAAATACTGCACAAGCAGCTATGAAAAAAGAAGCAATGCAGGACTTTGAACGCAACTACCAGCAGCTTAAAACGCAGTGGAACGGCTACGCAGGCTACGACGCTTGGGTGGCCAAGGCTAACAACGCCAGCTTTGGCGCACTGGCCGCCTACGACGAGCTGGTGCCGCAATTTGAAGCGCTGTATGTCCAAATAGGCAGCTGGCCGAAGTTTTATGCTGCCTGCCAAGCACTGGCTAAAATGCCCCGCAGCGAACGCCGTGCAGCCTTGGCTGCAGGCAAGGTTCCTTCACTTTAAATTTCACCGTGTAGTTCAACCATAAACACCCCAGGAGACACCCGTGGCAGACATTAACTTACAGCGCACCCATGATCTAGGTCTGGCCGAGGCCCGCAAAATAGCCTTTGCCTGGGCCGAACAGGTAGAGGCCAAGTTCGACATGCAATGCACCTACGAAGAAGGCAAAACCAAGGATCTCGTAAGCTTTAAACGCAGCGGCGTAGACGGCAGCTTGGTAGTTACCAAAGACAGCTTTGTGCTGCAGGCCAAGCTGGGGTTTTTACTGGGCGCTTTCAAAGACAAAATCGAGGGTGAAATCACCAAAAATTTAGACGCTTTGCTAAAGAAAAAACCTGCCGCGAAGAAAAAAGCATAAAGTCTGCCATGCACCTTGCGCCGCAAGCCTTGGCAGGCATCAAAGTCATAGAGCTGGGCCAGCTGATTGCAGGCCCGTTTGCCGCTAAAACCTTGGCCGATTTTGGTGCCGAGGTGGTGAAGATTGAAGCGCCAGAGGCGGGTGATCCGCTGCCCTCTAAAGGAGACGACCCGCTGCTTTCTAAAGGAGGCGACCCGTTGCGTCGCTGGCGACTCCTCAAAGACGGCACCTCGGTGTGGTGGCAGATGCAGTCGCGCAACAAACAGTCGTTGGCGCTAGACCTTAAAAACCCCCAGGCTCAGGCGATAGTGCGCCAGCTGGTAGTTGAGGCCGATGTGCTGGTAGAGAACTTTCGCCCTGGTGCCATGGAGGGCTGGGGCTTAGGCCCCGACGTGCTGTTGGCGCTCAACCCTGGTCTGGTTATGCTGCGCATCAGCGGCTACGGCCAAACCGGTCCGTACAAAGACCGCCCCGGCTTTGGCGTAGTGGCCGAGGCCATGGGCGGCCTGCGCCACCTTACAGCCGAGCCTGGTCGCGTGCCTGTGCGCGTAGGGGTGAGCTTGGGCGACACCTTGGCGGCGCTGCACGGCGTTATCGGTGTGTTGCTGGCCCTGCAGCACCGCCACGCCACCCGCAGCAGCGCAGCACCCAAGGGCCTAGGCCAAGTGGTCGACGTGGCTTTGTACGAGGCAGTGTTCAACTGCATGGAGTCGTTGCTGCCCGAGTACAGTGCTTTTGGCGTAGTGCGCCAAGCCGCAGGCAGCGCGCTGCCCGGCATAGCGCCTAGCAATGCCTACGCCTGCCTAGACGGCTACGTGCTGATAGCGGGCAACGGCGACAGTATTTTCAAGCGTCTCATGCTGGCCATAGACCGCAGCGACCTGGCCCAAGACAGCGCCTTGGCCGACAACACTGGCCGCGTACAGCGCGTTGCCCAGATCGATGCCGCAATTGGCAGTTGGACAGTGCAGCGCACTGTAGCGCAAGTGCTGGCAGTGCTAGAAGGGGTCTCGGTGCCAGCAGGCCGCATTTATACGGTGGCCGACATAGCAGCCGACCCGCACTACGCCGCACGCGGCATGCTGGCCAGTGTACAGATGGACGACGGCACAATGTTAGCGGTACCCGGTATAGTACCCAAACTGTCCGCCACCCCCGGTTTGCATTACCGCAATGCCCCCCGCGTGGGGCAAGACACTGATGCGGTGTTGTCAAGCATGGGGCTAAGCGCTGCGCAGATTGTCAGCTTGCGCACGCAAGGTATTGTGCAGTGACATTGGTTTTATGTACACTATTATTTTTATAGCTAACTATGTAGCATTTCCTTGGGCGATAGGGTTAAAACGCTGGAAAACTCTGATTTCCATGCTGACTACGGTGTTACTTGCATGTTGTGGTGCTAAAAGGTGTTTTTCTAGCATGACCTTGTAAGCACGGCTGGGTGTTTATCAACTTAGCGTGCCACTGGTAGTCTGCGGTTCAACCGGTATCTCGCACGGAGTCAACAAATTACTTCAGCGAAGCAATCAAATCTACATACTGCTGCATAGCCTGGTCGGTAGATGTGCCCTTCAGGCTGTTCCATGCGTCCCACTTGGCACGGCCCACCATGTCGCTAAAGCCGGGCTTTTTTTCTGCGTTGTCGCCAGTGCTGCCCTGCTTGTAGAGCGAATAGATTTTCAGCAAAGTGGCATTGTCAGGCCGGTCAGCCAGGTTTTTTGAGTCTGCCATGGCAGCGTCGAATTGGTCTTTGAGATGGGCCATAAAAGAACTCCAGAAAATATAAAATAATGGGTTTAGGGAAACTGCTCTGTATCTTAAACCCGTAAAACCCGCCAAAATAGAGAAATAACCCCAACACCATAGCAGCCCAAGTGGTTGCCACAACAGGAGAGCACCGGATGGTCACCCGCATCTTGGCCCAAAAAGCCAGCCAAAGCGCGCAGCGCACCGCCAAAACTGTGCAAAAAAACGTCGAGCGCGCAGTCGCAGGCACGCTAGGCCTCTCAGGCGAGCGCATGACCAAGGTGGACACTGCGTGGCTGCGCATGGACAGCCCGCAAAACTTGATGATGATTGTGGGCGTGTGGGTGCTCAAGCCTGGCATTACCCATGCGGTGCTGTGCCAGCGTGTCGAGGAGCGCTTGCTTAAATACCGCCGCTTTGGCCAGCGCGTGGTGGAAGATGCCGCTGGTGCGACCTGGGTGGACGATAAAAACTTTGACATTCACAACCACGTGGTTACCGAAACATTGAAAGCCAAAAAAGGCGCTACTTTGCAAGATGCCCTGCAAGACCGCGTCGCTGCGCTGACCACCACGCCGTTAGAGCGCCGCCGCCCGCTGTGGCAGTTCCATCTGGTAGAAAACTACACGCTACCCGACGGCAGTGTGGGCAGCGCCATGCTTGTGCGCATCCACCACTGCATTGCCGACGGTATTGCACTCATTTCGGTTACCACATCGCTGGTAGACGGCGGCCTGCCGCCGCCTGAGCGCAAACGCAAAGAAGCGCCTAGTGGGCCAGAAGACTGGATTACGCAAAGCTTTGTCAAACCGTTTACCGACCTGACCGTGAAAGCGCTGGGCGCTGCGGGTGAAGGTGCGGCCCGCTCGCTGCAAATGCTGGCAGACCCGCAAAAAGGCATGGCTGGCTCGATGGACATGGCCAAGGTGGGCATGCAGCTGATAGGCGATTTGGCCGCGCTGGCGATGATGCCCGATGACTCTAAAACCCGCCTCAAAGGCAAGCCTGGCACTATCAAAAAAGTGGCTTGGTGCCAGCCCATTCCGCTGGAAGAAGTGCGCGCGGTTGGCAAGGCGCTGAACTGCTCTATCAACGATGTGCTGCTTAGCTGCGCCGCTGGCGCGATTGGCGAGTACCTCAAGGGCATGGGCGACGACGTAACAGGCCAAGAAATTCGCGCCATGGTGCCAGTCAACCTGCGCCCGCTAGACCAAGCCTACAAGCTGGGCAACCGCTTTGGCCTGGCCCCACTGGTGCTGCCCATTGGCGTGGCCAACCCGATTGAGCGGGTGTATGAAGTGCGCAAACGCATGGCGCACATGAAGGGCAGCTACCAGCCGCTGCTGGCGTTTAGCTTGCTGGCCGTGGCGGGCTTGTTGATCAAACCCGCGCAAGATGCCATGCTTAATTTATTTAGCAAAAAGACCACCGCCGTCATGACCAATGTGCCCGGCCCGCGCGAAAAGCTGAAGTTTTGCGGCTCCACCATCGAAGAAAATATCTTCTGGGTACCGCAAAGTGGCGATGTCGGCATGGGCGTGAGTATTTTGAGCTACGGCGGCGGCGTGCAGTTTGGTTTGATCACCGATGCCGGTTTGTGCCCTAACCCGCAAGCCATCATCGACGAATTTGAGCCTGAATTTGCCAAGCTGTCTATCGTGACATTGATGCTGCCTTGGGCAGAGTGAAGACCCGCGTAGCTGGGGTAGTGCCGCCGGCCTGATCCTGTACAAAAGCCTAATCTCATCTAATACCGCTGTACTTTAAAGCGCAGCAGGCTGATTTTTATTTGAACTCAGTCGCATGCGCAAACCCACAGGCGACATCACAAAAGCCATCAACTCTTGGGGTTCTTGGCCATCGGCTGTGCCCACACTGTCGATGTCAAAATGGCCCAGCAGCATGGCCACGGCCACTTTAATTTCTAGCAAAGCCAAGTAGCGCCCAGGGCAGGTGCGTGGGCCTGAGCCAAAGGGCATGGAGAGTTGCTTGTCAGTGGCCTGTGCAAGCCAGCGCTCGGGCGCAAAAACTTGCGGGTTGGCAAAGTGTTTTTCGTCCACACTGTCGTGGCGCATCACGCACCACACCAAGCTGCCCTTGGGCACGTGCACGTTGTCTACCACCGTGTCAGTAACTGCCTGTAGTGGCATAAATGGCCCCACGGGTTTAAGCCGCATAGCCTCTTCAATAGTGGCACCCAAGTACACCAGCGCGTCCATTTGCTCTAAGGTAAAGCCAGCGCAGTCTGGGGCCAACTGTTTGACCTCGGCCGTGGCTTTTTGCAGCGTGAGGGGGTTGCTGCGCAGCAGGTACAGCAGCCACGCAATGGTGTTAGCCGTGGTATCTTCCCCGGCCAGTAGCATGGTCGATACATTGCCTGCCACGGTGTCGTTGTTTACACCGCTGTCAGGCTGGTCGGCTGCGGCGATCATGGCTTCTAGCAAGTTGCTGGGTTTGCCGTGCAGCGCAGGGTTGGCTTGCATACGCTGGCGTGCCTGTGCAATCAGCGCATACACCTCCACACGCAATGCGGCGCTGCTGCGCTCAAGCAGGCGGTCTTGGGGCAGCTTAAAGTAGCGCCAGTAGGGCACAACAGACAGGCTGCGCCGCGCTATGCCGGGCAAAATGCGGTCTAGGTGCTGCTGAATCACGTTGTCACCGGCCTCTAGCGTATTGACATCTTGGCCAAACGCCAGCCCCGCAATAATATCTACGGTGTAGCGCTTAAGGTCGGCTGACAGGTCAATCTGGTGGTGCTGGTTGGCGGCTGCGTCCCAGCGGCGGCGCAAACGCAGCGCTACATTCACCAGCGCCGGAAAATACGCCCTGATGGGTTTGGGTGCAAAGCCCGCCATCACCATGCGCCGCTGGTTGCGCCAGTCTGCGCCTTCTGCCATAAATACATTGGGCAACCCACCTAGTTCAACGCTTACTTTGGCGGTGACCGAGGGCCTGCGAAAGTTACCGGGCCGCTCGCGCAAGACAGACTTGACGGTGTTGTGGTCGGCGATCACCAGCACCAGGGTAGGGCCAAAATACACCCGCATCAGCGGCCCAAAGCGCTGGCACCATTGCTCTACATTTTGGTGGATACGCTGCGGCTTGATCTGTAGCAGGTTGCCAAATAGGGGCCATGCGCGCGGGCCGGGCAGGTCTTTGATGTGGCGCAGTGCGGGGGCGTTCACAACGCTGGCTGTCGGTTCGGTAGGATGTGATGGCATGGTTTGGATTTTAGCGTTGGCTAAAGCCCAGTTGCTGCGCCACGAAGCCGTCAAACGCAGCAAGCAGTGGCACATAAGGTGCGGTATGGCCCTCTAGCAGCGCTAGCGCAGCGCAGGTGGCTTCTAGGGTAGAGCGCTGTTCGTGCCGGTGCGCTTTGCGAATGCTGTAGCGGGGCGCGGGCATGTTCTGCAACGACAGGCGCGCCAGCTGCTGGAGCAGTGGGTTGCAATGCAGCATTTTGCGGCTTTTGCGCCAAGTGGCGTCCAGTACCACCAAGCAAAGCTGACCAGTGTCGGCTGGCAGCATGGCGGCAAGCTGTGGTGCATCTTTGGGCCAGCTAGCTTGAACTTGAAAAGAGTGGTTTTGTGCAGCTTGCGCTGGCATAGCCTGCGCTGGCGTGCTGGGGTATAGCAGCACCGCATGGGCAGTGGCAAACCTGCACTTCAAGTCGGCTGTGTCAAAGGTTTCGCCTACCAGCAGTTGGCTGCGCGGCAAGCTCAAATGCAGCAGGCGCGCGCTGCCCTTGGCTTGGTGCACCTCCATGGGGTGCTGCAAAATCAGAACGTTCACGCTGTGGGGTGTTGGCGTAATCCAGCGGCAAATGCAGGCGCTTTGCGCGCGCAGGCAAGTGGCGCAGGTGGGGCGGTTCATTAGCATATTATCAAGGCTTGGCATGCTTGGACTGACCGCACTGATTGGTCTGCGCCCGTTCACCCTGAAAGTCTTATGGTACAAAAATATTTCACCCACATTCTGTACATCACTGGCATTGCCACCATGGCACCGCTGTTGCAGTATTTTTTTCCGCAGAACGTGCTCGCGCTGTCAGGGCTTAAAGTGGGCGATGCCGTAGGGCTAATTTTTGCACAGCAGGCAGGGCTGCTTATTTTTTGTATTGGTGCGCTGCTGGTCTACGCTGCCCGCCACCCACTGCACCGCCGCCCTGCAGTGTGGGCTGCTTTGGTCGAAAAGCTGGGCTTTTGCATGCTGATTGTGCTGGCTTGGAACGAGCCAGCACTGCAAGGCTTGCATGCAGTGGTGTTCTTTGACATGCTGTGTGTGGTGCTTTACAGCGTGTATCTTTTGGGCCCTGGTCAGCCAGCCTGATGGCGTTGAGCTGTGGCTGATTTCGACACCCAACCCCCGTTTACAACGGCGCCTGCTTTGCCACTAATTTTGCAGGTTGACGGCTTGCACTTTAGCCTGGCCCAGCGCCCGCTGTTTACAGACCTGTCGCTTAAGCTACCTGCAGGCGTTGGCTGGGTGCGGGGTGGTGATGGGCGCGGTAAAACCTCGCTGCTGCGCTTACTGGCTGGTGTGCTGGCAGCCGATGCGGGTGCCTTGCGCTTAAAAGGTGTGCTGTTGCACCGCCACCCCGCAGCCTACCGCCAGCAGGTTTTTTGGTGTGATCCGCACCACTGCGTTGATCTAGATGCCATCAGCGCCAGCGCCTACTTTGCCACACTGCCTGCTGCTTACCCGAATTTCAATGCGCAAATTTTGACCCGCTGTGTGCAGGGCTTGTCATTGCAGACGCACACCGACAAGCCGCTGTATATGCTGTCTACAGGTTCTAAGCGAAAAGTATGGCTTGCCGCAGCGTTCGCCTCAGGCGCTGCGCTAACGCTGCTGGACGACCCCTTTGCAGCGCTAGACCAACCTTCCATTCGTTTTGTGCTGCAGTTGCTGAAAAATGCGGCGCAAGGTACCGATAGCGCCGTGCTGGTGGCGCATTACGATGTAGTGGCCGACTTGCCGCTGGCGGCCTTGCTCGACCTGGGCGACTAGCCCTGCTTGGTTTGCCCAGCCGCAAGACAGAGGCGCTGCAGAAACAACATGCCCAGTAGAACCACCAGCGCACCGGCCAGCATGTACAGGCCCAGGCCGGGCCAGCCAAAGCGCACCAACAGGCTGGCCAAAATGGGTGAGCCAACAAAATTGCCCAAGTTGCCAAATTGCACCAAGCCGCCGTTGACCAAGGCAATGTCGGGGTGGTCGGCAGGAAACAAGGCAGGCAGCGTGCTGATGATGCCCGCAGGTAAGCTGCCCAGCAAAACGAAGGCTACGAGCACTACAGACTGGCTCACTGGGCCAGTGGCTGGCAGAAAAACCAAACTTGCGCCTGCTAACACCAAGCCCAGTGCAGACATGCGCACCAGCTTGTACCCTGCGACAGCGCATCTTAAAGCGAGCATAGCGATTACCGCGCCTGCCAGGCTGGCGCAGGGCAACGCAACAGCCATCTGGAAGGCAGCCTCGGGCGAGGCAGTTATCAGCGCAGGCAGCACGCTGAGCAAGGCAACAAACAGCAAGGTGTAGCCAAAAAAAGTAGCCGGGATAGACCGTAGCCTAGTGTTTAGTAGCAGTCGGCGCTGCGCATGCAGCAGGCTGCGCATGCTGGGTGGTGCAGCGGCTGGGGCTATGCCCGAGTCCGCAGCTATTGCGCTAGGCAACTGCAGACTTAATGCGCCTGCTACCACGAGCAGCAACAGCGCATGCAGCACCGCAAAGCCTTGCCATCCTGCCAGTGCCAGCACCCCCGGTGCCAGTGCCGCTGTTGCAATAAAAGTCACCGTAAAGAAGCAACTCCACAGCGCCATGGCTTTAGACCGGTCACGCGCAGCGCAATATTGCAGTATGAGCGTAGGCACCGCCACCACCATGGCCATGTGGGCTACGCTTTCAACCAAGCGGGCCAGTAGCAGCAGCGCGTAGCTGCCCGAGGCCAACGGCATCAGCGCACCCACCACGCCCACCCCCATGCCCAGCAGCAGGGTGCGGCGCAGCCCCACGGCCTGCGCCAGCGCGCCTGTAAACGTGCCCGCAACCAAACCTGCCGCCCCAATAACCGACAGCGCCACCGCCTGCTGCAGGCTGCCCATGGCGGTTTGCCTCAGCAAGCCGGGCAGCATGTGGGGAATTTTGGCGTATTGCAGCGCGGCTAACAGCCCAGCGGCGTAGAGCAGGGCAATCAAGCCCCAGTGGGTGCGTGCTTCGGGCAGAGGTGGCATAATCTAGAGTGTGCCATGGCAATAAGTCGCGCCGTCTGCCCAAGCTAAGTGGGCAGATCAAGAGGGCAGGCTAAGTGGGTAAGTTAAGCGGGCAGGGTGGCTGCCGTCTTGGCGCTGTATTCGTTCACCAAGCCCAGCAAATGTTGGCGCTGGCCCGCTTCCAGGTAGGGCACCAGCAAATGCAGTACATGCTGGGCACCGCGCATCAAGGCGGCTTGGGCGCTTTCGGGCTCCAGGGCTTTGCGCGGGTCGCGCACGTACTCAAAGCTGAGCCAGTAAGTCAACACCACCACCATGCTGGTAGCAGTGGCTTCTACCTCGCGCGAATCAATGCTGACTGCGCCGCTACGGCTCATGGCATCCAGCAGGGCGCGCACGCTGCGGGTTTTGTTCTTAAGCACCCACTGAAAATGGGTTTCCAGACGGCGATTTTTAGACAGCAGGTCGTTAAGGTCGCGGTATAAAAAGCGGTACTGCCAGATCAACTCAAACAGGCTGTGCATAAAAAACCACGCATCTTCCACATCGCGCACGCCATCGCTGGCGTTGAGCAGCTCACTTAAATTGCGCTCGTATTTGTCAAACAGGCTATTGATGAGCTCGTCTTTAGCAGGGTAGTGGTAGTACAGGTTGCCAGGGCTGATATTGAGCTCGGCAGAGATCAGCGTGGTCGACACATTGGGCTCGCCAAAGCGGTTAAACAGCTCTAGCGTGACTTCCAGAATGCGTTCTGCGGTGCGGCGCGGCGCTTTTTTTGCCATGACAATCCTCGGGGGTTGCTGTAATGCAAGGCAGCCTGCGCCGCCTTGACCAGATACAACACTCTAACCGAAGTTGGCTGTACAAAGTTGGCCGTACCCCAGCCTATGCTGTTGCCCGCGCAGTGTGTTGCGCTATGAAGCCCTCTAGGTCGCTCATAACTTCTTGCAGGTTCACGATAGACCGGCCAAGGCGGCTGGTGGGGGGCACAGGCTGCACCAGCTGGCGTTTAGGATCGTTGAGCACAGCCGCGTTGACTGTGATGCCGCACTTGTTGAGCTTGTGCGAAAGCAGGGTTTTGTTGCTGCGCAGCATGTGGCGGGTTTGCTGGTAGGCGTGCTCGGCAAAGGCGCGGCGCTGGCTGTAGCTGAAGGTGTTGGCCAGGTACAGCTCGGGGTCGCGGTGGTCGGGTTCGATCAAAATAATGTCGGTGTCGGGGTAGGTGCGTTCATAGTGCTTCATGCCCAGCTCCATGCGCGAGTGGATCATGCTGCGAAAGGTTTGGCTCAGCACGCCGGGCAAGCCGCCGTCGACGATGCTGGGAATGCGCTGGTGCTTGAGCGGCAGGCCGCGCTGCATGACCGAGGGCATGGCGCTGTTGGCATCAAACGGTACCAGCGGGTTCAGGCACAGCAGCAGGTCTACGCCTTCTTCCAGGGCCACGGTGGCGTGCAGGGTTTTTTTAAGCGCGCCGTCTACATAGTACTGGTCGTCAAGTTCTACCGGCGGAAACAGGCCAGGCAGGGCCGCGCTGGCTTGCACTGCGCGCGAGATGGGTACGTGGTCCCAGCCAGGCTGGCCAAAAGGTGCGGCTTCGCCGCTGTTAAGGTTGGTGGCCACCAAGGTCAGGCGGCTGGCCAGCTGGCGAAAATCGTTGGTGCGGCCGGGCTTGCTGAACATGGTGGCCAGTTGGGTGTGCACCTCTTCGCTGGCAAATATGCCGGTGGGCAGCGCGGGGCCTAACAGCTCCAGCGCGCTGACCAGTGTTTTGCGCTGCACTACGGCGCGCCACAGTGCAGCGCCCAGCAGGCCGGGCAACATAATGCCACGGCGCGCAAACTCGCTCCAGGCGGGGCGCGTGAGCCATGCGGGGTCAAAGCGGTCTGAGGTGTCAACGCCCAGCGCAGCAGGCTGGTCGTTGTCAATAAAGCTTTTGCACAGCTCGTGCGGGCCTATGCCGTTGGCCAGGGCTGCAGCAATAAAGCTGCCAGCAGACACACCCACGTAGTGGTCAAGGTGGGTAAAGTCAATGCCGTCCAGCGCTTCGTCTAAAGCGCACAGCGCGCCTATTTCGTAGATGGCACCTAGCGGGCCACCGCCTGCCAGCGCCAGTGCAATGCGAGGCTGCCCAGCGCGCGGGTTGGGGTTGGGCTTAGGCGTGGGTGGGGTGGATTCCGCGATGGGCTTGGACGCTGGCTTGGGCATTGACGTAGGCATGAGGTGGGTAGGGGTTGAACTGCATAAATGCTACAGTATTAATAGCTACTTATTGAGCATTTCCTTGGGCGACAGCCCTAAATGCTTAAAAAAACAACAAAAAAGGCGCGTTTAGCGCCTTTTTGCCGCTGAGCGGTAGCCCGGCTATACGGCTTTGCGCGCTACGCGCTTTTTGGCGGCAGGCTTGGCAGCCAGAGGGGCGGCTGCACTTTCCACGGCCTTGGCAACTTTGGTAGCTTTTGCAGCCGGGTTTGCCGCAGGCTTAGCCGCTGGCACTTTGGCACCCATGCTGGCCACGGCTTTGTGCAATGCGTCAATACGGGCAATCAAGGCATCCACATCTTTGGCAGAGGGCACGCCCAGCTTGTTCAAGGCCTTGGCTACGCGGGTTTCAAAAATGTCTTCCAGCTTGCCCCATTGGTTGGTGGCTTTGCTGGAAATGTCATTGGCCATGCCAGCCATTTTGCTGGTGGCTTCAGAGATTTTCTCTTCGGCAGCAGCTTGGGTTTTGCGCTGGATGGACAAGCCTTCTTTAACTAGAGTCTCAAACACTTTGCCGCCTTCGGCTTGGGCTTTGGAAAAAGAGCCCAAGCCTGCCAGCCAAATCTGCTGCGCAGATTCTTTGATGGTGCTGGCCATTTCGGCGGTAGATTTAGGGGCTGCAGCGGCTGCTTTGTTGACTTTTTTTACCATGGTGGTCTCCGTTAAAAATAAAAAAGGCATGAAAGCCTGGGGATCTATTCACATCTGACAGTAACTGTAAGCCCAAGGCGGCGGTCTGTTTAGGTGCATGAATCTAAATCGCTAGAGCGGCGGCTCTATGCGGCGCGCGGGTTTACGTGCAATTGCCTGCGCCGCTGGCTTTGGGCACAATAGGGGTCGAGTTTTTATTTACAACACGGTTTTTAGGAGATCGCAATGCAGTATTTCGTCACAGGTGCTACCGGCTTTATTGGCAAACGCTTGGTTAAAAAGCTCTTAGAGCGCAAAGGCTCGGTAGTCCACTTTTTAATTCGCAAAGAAAGCGAGAAAAAAGTAGCCGGGTTGCGTGAATACTGGGGAACCACCGCTGCCCGTGCCGTGCCCGTGTATGGCGACCTGACGGCAAAAAAACTGGGTGTCAGTGCCGAAGACATTAAAAAGCTCAAGGGCAACATCGACCATTTTTACCATCTGGCTGCAGTCTATGACCTGGATGCCGACGAAGCCAGCCAAGTGGCCGTCAACATTGACGGTACCCGCAACACAGTTGACATGGCCAAAGCTATCGATGCAGGCCACTTTCACCATGTCTCTAGCATTGCAGCCGCAGGCCTGTACGAGGGCGTATTCCGTGAAGACATGTTTGACGAAGCAGAAAACTACGACCACCCGTACTTTCGCACCAAGCACGAATCCGAGAAGATCGTGCGCAAAGAATACAAAGCTGCCTGGACGGTGTACCGCCCCGCCATGGTGGTGGGCGACAGCAACACCGGCGAAATGGACAAAATCGACGGGCCGTACTACTTCTTCAAAGTGATCCAGCGCATGCGCCAGTTGCTGCCGCCGTGGATGCCCATGATTGGCCTGGAAGGCGGTCGTGTGAACATTGTGCCGGTTGACTTCGTGGTCAACTGCCTGGACTTCATCAGCCACAAAACGCAAATTACCAAAAAATGCTTCCATCTGGTGGACAGCGAAGGCTACCGCGTAGGCGACGTGTTGGACATTTTCAGCAAAGCTGGCCATGCCCCCAAGTTCAATTTGTTCGTTAATGCCGCCTTGCTGGGTTTTATTCCCAAAAGCGTGACCAAAACGCTGCTGTCGGTAAAGCCCGTGCGCCGCGTGAAAGAAGCTGTCTTCAAAGACCTCGGTATCCCCGAGGACATGATGAGCTTCATCAACTACCCCACGCGCTTTGACCGCCGCGACCTGGACATTATTTTGAAGGGCTCCAACATTGAGTGCCCGCACCTGAAAGACTATGCTTGGCGCCTGTGGGACTACTGGGAGCGTCACCTGGATCCCGATTTGTTCATCGACCGCTCGCTCAAAGGCACTGTGCAGGGCAAAGTGGTGCTGATCACCGGCGGCTCGTCTGGCATTGGCTTGGCCAGCGCGCACAAGTTTGCCGAGGCAGGTGCCGTCACCATCATCTGCGGGCGCGACCAAGACAAGCTGGACGAAGCGCAAAAAGAAGCCAAGGCCAAAGGCTACAGTTTTGTACTCTACGCAGCCGATATCGCCGACATGACCGACTGCGACCGTTTCGTTAAAGAACTGATCGCCAACCACGGCGGCGTGGACTACCTCATTAATAATGCAGGCCGCTCGATTCGCCGGGCGATTGAAAACAGCTACGATCGTTTCCACGATTTTGAGCGCACCATGCAGCTGAACTACTTTGGCTGCATCCGCGTCACTATGGGCTTGTTGCCGGCCATGACGGCCAAAAAGAAAGGCCATATCGTCAACATCAGCTCGATTGGTGTGCTGACCAATGCACCACGTTTCAGTGCCTATGTAGCCTCCAAAGCCGCGCTGGATGCATGGACACGCTGTGCCAGCAGCGAGTACAGCGACCAAGGCATTAGTTTTACCACCATCAACATGCCGCTGGTGCGCACGCCGATGATTGCGCCCACCAACATCTACAAAAACGTGCCCACGTTGTCACCTGAAGAAGCCGCTGACATGGTGGCCGGTGCCTGCATTTACAAAAACGTGCGCATTGCCACACGCTTGGGTATTACAGGCCAAGTGCTGCATGCGCTGTTCCCGCGCATCATGCAGATTGTGATGAACACCAGCTTCCGTATGTTCCCCGACTCGTCTGCCGCCAAGGGTGACAAGTCTGCCAAACCCCAGCTCAGCGCTGAGGCCGTGGCCATGCAGCAGATGATGCGCGGCATTCATTTTTAAAGGCTGCTCTCATGCTCACATTAAAGCAAATAGCCATGGTGTGTGTGCTGCTGGGTGCCAGTTCGCTGGCAACGGCGGGCAGGGACGCAGCCAAGCCGTTTTCCGCTTTGGGTATCGGTTTGGGTATCAGTGCCAAAAACAATGCAAATTCTGAAAAACCGGTGAAATCTAAACCGCAAAAAAAATCCAGTGGCGGCAAGGTCAGCTTTCATAACGGCTCGGGCGAAAGCACACCCGAGCGTGAACGCCGTTTGAAGCGGGAATGCAAAGGGCGTTCAAATTCTGGGCTGTGTGAGGGTTTTACGCGCTAAGCTGCACGCTGCACCTGGCTGCTGCGCTGTGCAGTGGTGAGCAGTGCGCTATCGAATGAACCGAAGTCACTACTATTTTAATAGCTGCTCATGCAGCATTTCTTTGGGCGACAGGGCTATATCGCTGGTAAAAGTACTTTCTTTTTAGGTTTTTGGCTAAGCTCGGGTTTTTGAAGATTTCTGTCTCAGCTTGTGTACGTCAGCGCCGCTTGAGTGAGGCCTTGCTGCAAAGTCTTCCCAAAACACGCGCGAAACCAGGGTGCGCTGGGCTGCCTTATGCACCGCGCGCCTTTTTCCAGATTTTCATCAAGGCCTCACTCAATCGATGCTTTGCCGGGGAGAAGCAAGGGGAGCGGGTTGCATAAACCTGTCCTGTCGCCCAATCAAGGGTCCAGCACAACAGGGCAAACAAGCATTGCCACGCGCTATTCACAAACCCATGCAAAATTACAAACCAAGTGAATGGCAAAGGCAGGCCTGATAGCTACCTGCCTCCTAAAGCAGCATATCCACGCCAGCTTGATTTCCCGTATACACTCCCCACCTCTGCAAAACAGTTGTCACGCAACGCCAGCCTAGGTAAGTGCGCGCCAACTCTTTGAAAAACCAACGTCGAGGTTAGCTATGTCTCTGATTCCTGCCACCATCCTGACCGGCTTTTTGGGTTCAGGTAAAACCACGCTTCTCAAGCGCGTGCTGTCAGAGGCGCATGGCCAGAAAATTGCGGTGATTGAAAACGAATTTGGCGAGGAGAATATTGACGGTGAGATTTTGGTCTCTAACACCACCGAGCAAATTATCCAAATGAGCAACGGCTGCGTTTGCTGCACCATCCGCGAAGACCTGCGCACCACGCTGCGCGACCTGGCAGAGAAAAAACGCAAAGGCGAACTCAGCTTTGACCGCGTAGTGATAGAAACCACCGGCATCGCCGACCCTGGCCCCGTAGCGCAAACTTTTTTTATGGACGAAGAGATTGCCGAGCAGTACTTGCTCGACTCGGTGCTGACCTTGGTAGATGCCAAGCACGCAGCCCAGCAGCTCAATGACCGCCAAGAAGCACGCCGCCAAGTGGGTTTTGCAGACCAGATTTTCATCAGCAAAACCGATTTGGTGGCCAAAGACGAGGTAGATGCCTTGGTGCACCGCCTCAAACATATGAACCCACGTGCTCCGGTGCAGGCTGTGCATTTTGGCGAAGTGCCACTCAAAGATGTGTTTGACCTGCGCGGATTTAACCTAAACGCCAAGCTGGACATTGACCCGGACTTTTTGAAAGAAGATGACCACGGTCACGGTCACGGTCACGGTCATGGCCATGCGCACGACAACCAAGACCACAGTCACAAAGACCAAGGTCATGCCCACAACCACCAAGACGGTGCGCATTGCGACCATCCTTCCCATGCAAACGACCCTGCTGGCGCAAGCCATGGCCACCACCATCACCACGACGATGACGTGAAAAGCTTTGTTTTTCGCTCAGACAAAGCCTTTGACCCCGCCAAGCTAGAAGACTTTTTGGGCGCAATCGTCAATATTTACGGCCCGCGCATGCTGCGTTACAAGGGCGTTTTGCATATGCAGGGTACCGAGCGCAAGGTGATTTTTCAAGGCGTGCACCAGTTAATGGGTTCTGATCTGGGCCCGGCTTGGTTAGAGGCCGAGCAGCGAACCAGCAAAATGGTGTTTATTGGCATTGACCTGCCCAAAGACATCTTCTTGCAGGGTTTAGAGCAGTGCCTGACCCCAAAATGAGGATAAATGCGCAGTGTTAAACACATTTCTTAAATTAGTAGGACTTTCCTCGGGTAAATCGCTACAATCCGCCGCCGACGCCCAATCGGCGAAACCGACTAAACAGGGTATAACTCTGGACAGACCAAAGGAAGACCCTGGAGCGCAGCATGGCGCTGCGGGGTCTGCGAGGAGACACGAAGTGAAAGCCACCGTTAAAAAATCTAGCCCAACCAAAAAGCCAGTAGCTTCTAAAGCGAAAACCATGGCGAAAACCAAAGCTAAAACCAAAGCCAGCCCCCCGGCCGTTAAAAAAGCGCTAGCCAAACCGCCGGTCAAAGCCGCTCCCGCTAAGAAACCGCTGGCTAAAAAGCCTGCGGTTGCTAAGCCAGCGCCAGTTAAAGCAGGACCGTCTAAAAAAGGACCGTCCAAATCAGGGTCGTCTAAAGCAGTCCTGGTAAAACCTGTGGTTAAAAAGATACCTGCCAAAACGCCTGCCAAAACGCCTCCCAAAGCGTTTGCAAAAGCCCCCGTAAAACTGGCTGCCAAATCCCCCTCTAAACTGGGCTCCAAGCCGTTGGCCAAGCCAACGGGCAAAGCCGTTACCAAACCCCCGGCCCGGGCCGTTCCAGCTAGCCAAGCTAGCGCCCAGCCCGCGCCCAAGAAAGTCAGTGTGTCCGTTAAAGCTCCCCTTACCTCTAGCCATCCCGTCGCCAAACCCGCTGTCAAAGTGGCTGTCAAGCCTGCCGCCAAAGTTATTGCTAAACCCGTAGCACCATCCGTGGCTAAGGCGCCTGCCAAAGCACCTGCCAAAGCACCTGTCCAAGTGGCAGTCAAAATACCCGCCAGCAAAACCGTACCCGCCAAAGTTGCTCCGGCAAAGTCTGTTGTGGCCCAGCCCGTAGTGCAGAGCGCCGCAGCACCCGCCAAAGCTGCCCCAGTACCCACGCCTGTAGTGGCTGTACCTGCCAAAAAGTCTAAATCAGGCTTTATGAGTCCCGGCAACATTGCGCCTAAGCCGATGGAAGTGTCCACGGCTGCCAAGACCAACTTCACCATGTCTTCCCCAGTGCTGGTGCCGCCACCCCAACTGGTGGTCAAAAAAGACCCTAAACTCGTCAATAACTGGAAAACCACCAGCGCCGCGCACCTGACCGATGCCGAAGCCATCGCCATGCCCGACACCGAGTACATGAGCGCTCTACAGCTGGCGTTTTTCCGCCTCAAACTGGTGCAACTAAAGAAAGAAATCCTGAGCAACGCTGGGGAAACCACCGAGCACTTGCGGGAGGATACCTCGGTGGTGCCTGACCCGGCCGACCGCGCCACCATTGAAGAAGAGCATGCCTTGGAGCTGCGCACCCGCGACCGGGAACGTAAATTGCTGAAAAAGATCGAACAATCCATCGTTCGCATTGATTCAGACGACTATGGTTTTTGTGACGAAACGGGTGAAGCCATTGGCGTAGCCCGCCTCATTGCACGACCTACAGCCAATTTGTCGCTAGAGGCGCAACAACGCCGCGAGCTGAAGCAGAAAATGTTTGGTGATTAGCCCTGAGGTGCTAGACTCCTAGTTACTTTATTTCTTCACATTCATAACAGGTTATGGCCAAAGACGAAACGACCCCTGGCGGATTATTCTCCAAAGTGGTTAAGTTCGTCCGCAATCCCAGTACCAACTGGACTGAGCTGGACACCAAAGAGTCTGACCGCGAAAGCGCCTACAGCAAGCAAGCGCTCAAAGAGATGATTGAGCGCAAGCGGCGCAACGACTTTGTGCGCAAGCGCGAATTCGACATGTTGCGCAAACTGCGCCGCCGCGAAGCCATGGGCTTGTCTGGCCAAGGTGACGGTTCTGCCAGGCCCTCGTTTTTCCAAAGTTCGATGCCGTCCAAGCCTGATGACCGGGCCATGACGCTGAAAAAGATCGACGAGATCGAAGCCCAGATGTCGATGCAGTGGTGGAAAACCAAGCACGGCAACGCCTCCAGCGTACCCGCTGCCATCTCTAGCTTTCCTAACTCTGACATGGCCAACACGGGCCGTTCGGAATACCCTAATGGCGCAGCGGCTAAATCGGCAGCCACCAACAACCAGGCCTATGCCCCCACAGCGGCTGACGACTTAAGCAATGCTTTAGCGGCAGGTGCCGCCCGCGCTCGCGCTGCTGAGCCAACACTGCAGATGCCGCCATTGCCCGTAGCAGTGCCCGCTAGGCCCGCCGTGGCTGCAGCGCCCACACTGCCCGTAGCACGGGTGCAACAAGCCCCGCCAGCAGGTGCCCCAGCTGCAGCCTCGGCGCCACTACCTGCACCAGCACCTGCGCCAGCAGTGGCTGCGCCTGCTCGGCAGGCAGCCCCCCCACCCCAGGCAACCCCCGCAGCGGCCGCGCCTGCGGGTGCAGTGGCAGCGCAAGCTAAAACCCCCATCATGGGCGGGATGGCAAGCTACGACGGGGCCGCGGTGACGGGTTTTTCCACGTCCAAAATGTTTGCCGTTGAGGTGGACGACATTTTGCATGACCCAGAGCTAGAAGAAGCGGCCATTCGATTTGCCAACGGAGACGATGCTGGAGCCGAAACGGGCCTGCTCGAAGCCCTTGGCCCTACTGGCACCCGCGGTAAGCACGAAGAAACTTGGTTTGCTGCCTTCGATTTGTACCGTGCCACCGCCCAAAATGACCGCTTTGAAAGCCTGGCCATCGACTTTGCCAGCAAGTTCAACCGCTCAGCTCCCATGTGGTTCTCCATGCCTGAGCAGGTAGGCCTGATGGCCAAACCCGCCACCGTCGCTGCGCCAGCGGTAAACCAGAAATCCGACTGGCGCTGCCCCTCCAACTTGGGCGTACAAAGTCTGGCCGCGCTGAATGCGGCTTTGGCACGAGCCCCTATGCCTTGGTCGCTGGACTGGAGCACATTTAAAACCATAGACGAAAACGCCGTGGTGCCCTTGACCAAGCTATTTGCCAGCTGGGCCATCACACCTGTGCAGTTGCGCTTTTTAGGCGCAGGTAACCTAGACAAAGTGCTGCACAGCGCCACACCGTCCAATGAAAGCAGTGTCAGCCAAGACCTGTGGAAGCTGCGCCTTGCGCAACTGCGCATTACCCACCGCCCGGACGAGTTCGAGCTGGCCGCACTGGATTTTTGCGTTACCTATGAGGTCTCGCCACCCTCTTGGGAAAGTGCACGCTGCGAGTTTAAAAACCTCGACGCCGATGGCCAAGCCAATGCAGCCCAAACCATCATTGGCGAGGCGGTATACGACTCGGTGCAATCTGAGTTCAGTGGCTACGAAGACAGCCTGCAAAACTTCCAGCCCTCAGCCCAAGTTACCCAGCTGACTTCAGTGGAGCTGTCGGGCCAGATTTACGGCGATCCCGTTGCCATGCTAGACAAACTGGGCGAGCGCTTAGAAGGTGCAGATGTGATGGTGATCTCATGCGCCAAGCTGATCCGGGTGGATTTTTCAGCAGCGGGCACTTTGCTTAACTGGGTGTCGGCCCGCCAAGGCGAGGGCCGTTTGGTACAGTTTACCGAGGTGCACCGCCTGGTAGCATCGTTTTTTCATGTTATCGGCATCAGCGAGCACGCTAAAGTCATTGCCCGTAACGACTAGTGTTACTCCTAATTTAATAGCTACTTATTCAGCATTTCCTTGGGCGACAGGCCTAAAAGGCTTCAAAAATGCCAAATACCCTATTTACAGCATTTTCTGGCCGTCACCACGCAGCAAGAGGGGGTCACTGGCCTACAATTGAATCTATGATTTCACGTGAACCCACTATTGAACGCTTGGCAGTCGCCAAGCGCCTGCTACTAGAGCCGTTTGGCCTGGACGAGACCCATCTGGCCAAAGCCTTGGCCGAAATACGCTCGCATGGCGTAGACGATGCTGACCTGTATTTCCAAACCACCCGCTCAGAAGGATGGAGTTTAGAAGAGGGTATTGTGAAAACCGGCAGTTTTAGCATAGACCAAGGTGTGGGTGTGCGGGCTGTAAGCGGCGAAAAAACTGCCTTTGCCTATTCTGACGATATTTCGTGGGCTAACCTCTTGGACGCGGCGCATACCGTGCGCAGTATTTCATCGGCAGCGCAGTCGGCCAAAGTCAAGGTCAACCCGGTCAAAATCTCTGCGGCGCACAGCCTGTATGCTGGCCTGGACCCTATTGCCTCGCTAGACAGCACAACCAAAGTAGCGCTTTTGGGCCGGGTTGAAAAAATCGCCCGCGCCAAAGACCCGCGCATTGTGCAAGTGATGGCGGGTTTGGCCAGCGAATACGATGTGGTGATGGTGGCGCGTGCCGATGGTACGCTGGCAGCCGATGTGCGGCCCTTGGTGCGCTTGTCGGTTACCGTGATTGCCGAGCAAAAAGTGTCGATTAAAGGCAAAACCGAGATGCGTCGCGAGACCGGTTCAGGCGGTGGCGGTGGCCGCTTTGGCCTGGCCTATTTTGACGATGCGCACATAGAGCAGTATGTGCAAGACGCAGTGCATGCTGCATTGACCAATTTAGAGTCGCGTCCTGCCCCTGCAGGCCAAATGACCGTGGTGCTAGGCCCTGGCTGGCCGGGCGTATTGCTGCATGAGGCCGTAGGCCATGGGCTGGAGGGCGACTTTAACCGCAAGGGGTCAAGCGCCTTCAGCGGCATGATTGGCAAACGCGTAGCAGCCAAAGGTGTGACGGTGTTAGATGACGGCACCATGGCTGACCGGCGCGGATCACTCAATGTAGATGACGAGGGCCATGCCTCGCAGCGTAACGTGCTGATTGAAGACGGCATCTTAAAGGGCTATATCCAAGACAGCATGAACGCCCGCTTGATGGGCGTCAAGCCTACCGGCAACGGCCGCCGTGAGAGTTACGCCCATGTGCCCATGCCCCGCATGACCAACACCTACATGCTGGGCGGCGATAAAACCGCGCAAGAAATCATTGCCAGCATCGACAAAGGCTTGTATGCCACCAACTTTGGTGGCGGCCAGGTGGACATTACCTCGGGCAAGTTTGTATTTTCTGCCAGCGAAGCGTATTGGGTAGAAAAAGGCAAAATTTTGTACCCAGTCAAAGGGGCCACTATTGTGGGCTCTGGCCCGCAGGCGCTTAAAAAAGTCAGCATGATCGGCAACGACCTGGCGCTAGACTCGGGTGTAGGGGTTTGCGGAAAAGATGGCCAAAGCTTGCCTGTGGGTGTGGGCCAGCCCACCCTGCGTATTGAGGGCCTCACTGTAGGCGGCACGGCCTAATTTTCAGCCTAACTTTACGTTTAAATATCTGCCATGAGTGGTTCATCCCGTTTTCAGCTCAACCCCGAAACAGGCTTGCCTGACATGCGCGACTTTGCGGAGTTTGGCGCAGCACTGCGTTCAATGGCCAGCGACGAAGAGTCTATTCGACTGTCTGACGGTATGGGCAGTTTGTCAGCAGCCATTGAAAACGTAGGCCGGGCTTTGTCAGCGCATGAGCGCGGGGCCTTGATCGGCCCGTTGCTGGTCGACCTGTTGACCGCGCTGCGCAAACACCGCCAGCTGGTGGTGGGCTTGTCTGAGACCTGGCGTTTGCTGTACGAGTATGCATCGTATTTGGCGGCACTTAACAACTTTCGCGTGCTGATTGGCCAGTGGCTGGTAGAGCGCAATATCAGCGGTGACAACCAAGTTGTGATTGAAGATTTTGAGATGATCGGTTGGCGCACCTTGGGCGAAGGCCTGATGATGATCGACATGCACGAACAAGCCCGCACCCAAGCACAGGAAGAAACCGGTACAGATTCCATGGATGAATCGCGGCTTGCGCGCGCCAAACAGTGGTGGGGCCAATTGCGTGGCTAAGCCCTGCGTGGCTGAGTCCGTAACTCATGGTAATATCTAATAAATGGCAAAATTTTTTACTTTTTATTTTTGGTTCTCAGTCCTAGCGGATGAGAGGCGAGAAGTTTAGTTTCATAATTTCCAACCCCACTCAAACCGCCCGCTTTACAGCCAGGCGGTTTTTTTTCACCTTTCTTTTCTGCCCTTCTTTTTAACTTTACCTATCTCAAGGAGCCACACCATGACCCCAAGCGCACATTCCTCTACCGATGCGTGGTATCCGCCCGGCACCCAGCCCGTGGACCGTACCAGCCAAACTGATGACGAACGCATCAAGGACATTACAGTGCTACCTCCACCCGAGCATTTGATTCGCTTTTTCCCGATTCGCGGCACGCCCGTAGAGTCGCTGATTAGCACTACCCGCCAGAACATTCACAACATCATGGCCGGCATTGACGACCGATTGCTGGTGGTCATTGGCCCTTGCTCCATCCATGACCCGGTAGCTGCTGTGGAATATGCACGCCGCCTCAAAGAGCAGCGTACCAAATACGCAGGCACGCTGGAAATAGTAATGCGCGTTTACTTTGAAAAACCGCGTACCACTGTGGGCTGGAAGGGGTTGATCAACGATCCGTACCTGGACGAAAGCTACCGCATCGACGAAGGCCTGCGCATGGCCCGCCAGTTGCTCATTGAGATCAACCGCGTAGGCCTGCCTGCAGGCAGCGAGTTTTTAGACGTGATCTCACCGCAGTACATTGGTGACTTGATCGCTTGGGGTGCCATCGGCGCCCGCACCACTGAGAGCCAGGTGCACCGCGAGCTGGCCAGCGGCCTATCGGCCCCGATTGGCTTTAAGAATGGCACAGATGGCAACATTAAAATTGCCACCGATGCAATTCAAGCCGCTGCCCGTGGCCACCACTTTTTGTCGGTGCATAAAAATGGCCAGGTCGCGGTGGTGCAAACCAACGGCAATAAAGACTGCCATGTTATTCTGCGCGGCGGTAAAGCGCCTAATTACGACGCCGCCAGCGTAGCCGCCGCCTGCAAAGACCTGCAAGCCGCAGGATTGCCCCCTACCTTGATGGTCGATTGCAGCCACGCCAACAGCGCCAAGCAACACGAACGCCAAAGTGAAGTGGCGCGTGATATTGCCGCGCAACTGGCGGCTGGCTCGCGCCAAGTGTTTGGTGTAATGGTAGAGAGCCATTTGCAGGACGGGGCGCAAAAGTTCAACCCCGGTACCGACGATGCGCAAAAACTGCGCTACGGTCAGAGCATTACAGACGCTTGCATTGGCTGGGACGCCTCGCTGCAAGTGCTGGAAACGCTGTCTGCAGGAGTGTTGCAGCGCAGAGTCAAGTAAGCGACTAATTTCCCCACTTCACCCGAATGCACTATTGACCCTCAAGCCCAACCCGCATAAATTAGAGGCAAGGAGAGTGGCTGGCTGGTTGCAACAGGCCGGCACAGCCGTTATTTATGGAACAACCGGTTTTAAAGTTAGCGCTGCTCGGTTTTAGTGCCGCAGACAAGAGGGATATATCGCAGGCCATCGGTCAGCCTGGCGAAAGCTGGCCGAAGTGGGAGCTGGTTGATTTTGAGCAAGCCGATGCCTGGTGTATCCACGGCGCAGCCGTAGAGCGCTTGCAAGGCAATACAGTGCAGGTGCGCACCTTGCAGGGCAGCCAGCCCTTGATTTCATTAGACCCGCGTGACATCACCCGGCCCACCGCCTTTACCGAGCCCATGCCTGCGGGGCTGGAGGGTATTCACATGGTTAACCTTAGAACCCCGCAGTTGCTGCGGGTAGGCTTGCAGCGTTTTGAGGGTTGGTTGCGCCTGCTGCGCGCCCAGTTTGCCCTAGGGTCTGTTCTGGTAGAGCGCCAGGCTGAGCTTAAAAAAGGCATTCACCACGTGCTGGACGCACACGGCAAACTCCTGGCGGTGGTTAATTTAATGAAATGGACGGTGGCCTTGCTGCCTAACGTTCGCCCGATTGACTTTGACAATGCCAGCTGGGCACAGCGGCCCAATATGGCGGCTGATATACCGGCTGGATTTACCGTTACCAGCGTAACTCAACTTATGTGGACTTACGCCGTGCGTACCACCCAAGACGTGCTGCCCGCGCGCTACCGCAGGGACATGGTTTACCTGCGCATGCTGCCCCAGCTGCCTACCGGTTTGCTGCAAGATGAGCACTTGGTAACCCTGCGCGCCCTGAGTGCAGCCCCCGCTAAATTTGCCGGTCTTTTGGTAACCACTGAGCTTAGTTCCACTGTGCTAGCCCGCAGTTTGGCAGCGCTGTATTTTGCCGGTGCTATCACAACCCAAAAGGCACTACTAGGCCAAGCCGTTCGCAGCGCATCTCCGTTAGGTGAGCAAAGCAGCTTGCCGCAAGATAGCGGTACACCAAGCGAATTTTTTACCGCAGGTGGCCGTGAAGAAAGCGATGTACCCCCGCCAACCGCAGCGCCCAAAGTTTACGGCGCTACTGCGCCAGCACCTTTGTTCTTACCTAAATTCTTTTAGAACCCGCCGTAGCGCCCAGCCGCTCCAGCCGTTCCAGCAGCTTGGCATGCACCCCGCCAAAGCCGCCATTGCTCATGCACACCACATGGTCGCCAGCGCGAGCTGCATTGGCCACTTGGGTTACCAGCGTCTCTATATCGCCTGCCACTTGGGCGCGCGTACCCATCGGGGCCAAGGCAGTAGACGCGTCCCAGCCAAGGCCACCGGTGTGGCAAAAGGCCAGGTCTGCACAGGCCAGGCTCCAAGGCAATTGCGCTTTCATGGTGCCCAGTTTCATGGTGTTGCTGCGGGGCTCAAAGGCCGCCAGGATACGCTGACCTCGGGTGGCAGGGTTGGCATCCAGCTGGGTGCGCAGCCCGTCCAGTGTGAGGCGTATGGCAGTAGGGTGGTGGGCAAAATCGTCAATCACCGTCACCCCATGGGCAATGCCGCGCACCTCCATGCGCCGCTTGACGTTGTGGAAGGCTGCCAGTGCCTGCGCCGCCATCGCAGGCGGCACACCCACATGCTGCGCCGCAGCTATGGCTGCCAGCGCATTAAGCTGGTTGTGCACGCCAGACAGCGTCCACTGCACATGGGCCACGGCTTTGCCTTGGTGATGCACCTCAAAATTGCCCGGGTTGCCTTGGGCAGACAGGTCTGACACCGCCGCGCCAAAGCTACTTTGCGCGCTCCAGCAGCCCCGGTGCAGTACCCGTTGCAGGCTTTCCTCAAGCCCGTTAAAAACCACCATGCCGCTGCCAGGCACCGTGCGCACCAAGTGGTGAAACTGTGTTTCTATGGCTGCCAAGTCGTCAAAAATATCGGCATGGTCAAACTCCAAGTTGTTCAGCACCGCAGTGCGCGGGCGGTAGTGCACAAATTTACTGCGCTTGTCAAAAAAAGCGGTGTCGTATTCATCAGCTTCGATCACAAAATACCGCTCGCCCAGCCTGGCCGACACGCCAAAGTTCAGTGGTACGCCGCCTACCAAGAAGCCCGGTGCAAGGCCAGCGAATTGCAAAATCCAGGCCAGCATCGAGGTGGTCGTGGTCTTGCCGTGGGTACCTGCTACGGCCAGCACATGGCGGCCTTGCAAAATATGTCTACTTAGCCATTGTGGGCCGCTGGTGTAGGGTGCACCCGCATCTAAGATGGCTTCCATCAGTGGAAACTTGGCGGTGCCATCTGCAAGCCTTGCGCGGCTGACGACATTGCCCACCACGAACATGTCGGGTTTGAGCGCCAACTGGTCAGCACCAAAGCCTTCAACCAGGTCAATGCCCAAAGCGCTAAGCTGCTCGCTCATGGGTGGGTAGACGCCCGCGTCGCAGCCGGTTACCCTGTGCCCCGCCTCACGCGCCAGCGCAGCCAAGCCGCCCATGAAAGTACCGCAAATGCCTAAAATATGTATGTGCATAGGCCCGATTGTAAAGAAGCTGGGCCGCAAGCTTATCTACAATGCAGCCATGCAAGATGCACAATTAGAGATTGCCGCTACCGCCGCCCGCATAGTGGTAGAAGAAGGCCTGGAGTACGGTCCGGCCAAACGCCGCGCCGCCAAGCAGCTAGGCCTGCCCGCCCGCACCAGCTTGCCCGACAACGACCTGCTAGAGGCTGAAGTACGCGACTATATCGCCATGTTTTGTGCAGACACCCAGCCCACGGAGCTGCGCGCTTTGCGCACACTGGCCTTTGTATGGATGGAGCGCCTGCAAGAATTTAGGCCCTATTTGGGCGGTGCTGTATGGCACGGCACTGCCACCCGGCTGTCCGATATTTATGTGCAATTGTTTTGTGACGACCCTAAATCAGCTGAAATCGCACTCATTGACCATGGCGTGCATTACGCTACGGGTACCGCCACAGGGTTGCATGGTGATGCCGTTGATGTGCTGAGCTTGCACAGCCACTGCGCCCTATTGAATGAAACCGTAGGCGTGCACTTGATGATGTACGACCACGACGGCGTGCGTGGTGCGCTAAAGTTAGACAAACAAGGTCGCAGTCCCAGAGGAGACTTGGCCGCAGTTAAGCGCTTGTTAAGTGAAGATGCTGCGTGAAAGCGAAGTTAACAATGAACCGCTTGAATAGAAGGTCAACCCTTGCCGCAGTAGCCGCCATTGCGGCAGCTGCAGGCGCAGGCTTTGCATGGCGCGAATACAGCCTGTCTGCACCGCAAGAAGCAGCCTTAACTGATTTGTGGGCGCTAAATTTAGAGCTCCCCCAGGGCGGCAATTTGGCGTTGGAAAGTTTGCGCGGCAAACCCACGGTACTGAATTTTTGGGCCACGTGGTGCCCACCTTGTGTAGACGAACTTCCGTTATTAGAGCGCTTTTACCGGCAAAACAAGGCCAAAAACTGGCAAGTGATCGGTATTGCGGTGGACAACGCCAAAGCGGTACAGAAATTTCTAGGCCAAATGCCGCTGAGTTTCCCTGTTCCCCTGGCAGGCTTGGCGGGCACAGAGCTGTCAAGGTCGCTGGGCAACATGAGCGGGGGCCTTCCATTTACTGTGGTGGTGAATGCGGCGGGCACCATTGCGCTGCGCCATATGGGCAAGCTGAGTGCGGCGCAGGTGGACAATTTTCTTAGCCTGGCATAGCAAGGCAGGGCCTTTTAATTTGTAATTTACATCTCGCAATTAGTGTAAGATTACCATTTTTGGCACTATTTCACGCTTTTAGCAGGTGAAATGCAGGCAGTTAGCATAATTTAAACACTACTTCCGTTGGAGATTTTATGGACTTACGCAAACTCAAGACACTGATCGATTTGGTATCAGATTCCAACGTACAAGAACTGGAAATTACCGAAGCAGAAGGCAAAGTGCGTATTGTCAAAGGCCATAGCGGCGTGGTGCAGACCATGATGGTACCGCAAAACATGGTTACTACAGCGGCATTAATGGCGGGCGCAGCACAAGCTGGCGCACCTGTGCCAGCCCTGTCCGAAGCAGCCACCAGTGTGGTGGCTTTGGCCGGGCATGTTGTTAAGTCGCCCATGGTGGGCAGCTTTTACCGCTCATCCAGCCCCGGTGCCAAGGCTTTTGTAGAAGTAGGCGACACCGTGGCAGTGGGCGATACGGTGTGCATTATCGAAGCCATGAAAATTCTGAACGAAATCGAGTCTGACAAGGCGGGCGTAGTCAAAAAGATCATGTGCGACAACGGCCAAGCCGTAGAGTATGGCCAAGCGCTGGTGGTGATTGAGTAAATTAAAATAAGCAGCAGCCATACACCTTATGTTTAAAAAAATCTTGATCGCCAACCGAGGCGAAATTGCGCTGCGCATCCAGCGTGCGTGCAAGGAAATGGGCATCAAAGCCGTCATGGTCTATTCTGAGGCCGACCGCGAAGCCAAATATGTCAAGCTGGCTGACGAGGCGGTGTGTATTGGTCCCGCGCCCTCGGCCTTGAGCTACTTGAACATGCCTGCCATCATTTCTACGGCAGAAGTGACGGACGCAGAGGCTATTCACCCCGGCTATGGCTTTTTGAGCGAAAACGCAGATTTCGCCGAGCGGGTAGAGAAATCTGGCTTCAAGTTCATTGGCCCATCGCCAGAATCTATCCGCACCATGGGCGACAAAGTGTCGGCCAAGCACGCCATGATCAAAGCGGGCGTACCCTGTGTGCCAGGCTCAGAGGGTGAGCTGCCTGACGACCCGGTACAAATCAAGCGCATTGGCAAAATGGTGGGTTACCCCGTCATTATCAAAGCCGCAGGAGGCGGCGGCGGCCGCGGCATGCGGGTGGTGCACACCGAGGCCGCCTTGGTCAATGCCGTGGCCATGACCAAGGCCGAAGCCGGCGCAGCCTTTGGCAATCCAGCGGTCTACATGGAAAAGTATTTGCAAAACCCGCGCCATATTGAGATCCAAATCTTGGCCGACCAGCACCGCAATGCAGTGTATTTGGGCGAGCGCGACTGTTCCATGCAGCGGCGCCACCAAAAAGTAATAGAAGAAGCGCCTGCCCCAGGCATACCGCGCAAGCTGATCGAGCGCATTGGCGAGCGCTGCGCCGCGGCCTGCAAAAAAATAGGCTACCGAGGCGCAGGCACGTTTGAGTTTTTATTTGAAAACGGCGAGTTCTACTTTATAGAGATGAACACCCGCGTGCAGGTAGAGCACCCTGTCACGGAGTGGATTAGCGGGATTGACATTGTAAAAACCCAAATCATGGTGGCGTATGGCGAAAAGCTGCCCTTTACCCAGCGCCAAATTACCCTGAAGGGCCACGCCATTGAGGTGCGCATCAACGCTGAAGACCCGTACAAATTTACCCCCAGCCCCGGCCGCATCACGCTGTGGCACCCGCCCGGTGGCCCCGGCGTGCGGGTCGACTCGCACATTTACACCAACTATTTTGTACCGCCTAACTACGACAGCATGATTGGCAAAATCATTGTCTACGGCGACACCCGCGAACAGGCCCTGGCCCGCATGCGCACCGCGCTGGACGAGACCGTGGTGGAAGGTATTCACACCAACATTCCTTTGCACCGCGACCTGATGGTGGATGCAAAGTTTGTACAGGGCGGTACCAATATCCACTACCTTGAAGAGTGGCTTAAAACCCATAAAAAGTAGAGGCGACACACCGTGGCCCAGTTTGAACTTTCCATGCTCTGCCCTGAGGGCTGTGTTGAAATTGTCAGTGACGCGCTAGAGGCGCTGGACGCGCTGAGTGTGTGCATTGAAGACTTTGATGCGCAAACACCTGCTGAGCAAGCCCTGTTTGGTGAGCCCGGCATGCCGCCACCCAAAGACGGCTGGGAGCGCTCGGTGGTGAAAGCGCTGTTTGCCAGCCAAACGGCGGCCAACGAAGCCTTGGCCACGCTGGCCCTGCAAGACTTTTTTACGGGCTGCAAGGCCCACGGCATTACCGAGGTGGCCGACCAAGACTGGGTGCGCTTGACGCAGTCCCAGTTTGCACCGGTAGAAATTACCCCTGAATTTTGGATTGTGCCCACCTGGCACCAAGCCCCCGCTGCGGCCCGCAAGGTAATTACGCTAGACCCCGGCTTGGCTTTCGGCACGGGCACCCACCCCACCACCCGCATGTGCCTGCGCTGGACAGCGCAGCACGGCGTGCAAGGCCAGCGCGTGCTGGACTACGGCTGCGGCTCGGGTATTTTGGCCATAGGCGCAGCGCTGTACGGCGCCCGCAGTATTGATGCTGTAGACATTGACGAGGCTGCCGTGCAGTCAACCCGCGCCAACGCACTGGCCAACCATGTGGTGCTCAACGCGGGGCTGCCCGGCCTAGCCCATGGCCAATACCACACGGTGCTGGCCAACATTTTGGCCACGCCGCTCAAGGTACTGGCACCGCTGCTGTGCAAATACGTGCTGGCAGGGCAGGGCGATATTCTGGCTGACAGCCAGGCCAAAGGCAGCTTGGTGCTGGCCGGTATCCTAGAGCGGCAAGCCGACGAGCTCAAAGCCGCCTACGCACCGTACGCCCAGCTTACCGTGGCCGACAGCGAGGACGGCTGGATACTGATGACGGCGCAGTTGTGATACGACTGCTTACGACAGTGACCATATCGGTGCCGGTGCGCTTTGACGGGTGTGTTTGAATGAGTTTAATTACCCAGTGCCCCGCCTGCCGTACTTTATTTAAAGTGGTGGCCGACCAGCTTAAGATTTCCGAGGGCTGGGTACGATGCGGCCAATGCCGCGAGATTTTTGACGCGCAGGCCCACATGACCACCATGGCCGCAGCCATGCCCAGCGCGCCAACCCAGTCCCAGACCCAGACCCAGACCCAGACCCAGACCCAGCACGCGCAGCCGCCCACACAAAAGCGGCCTCGCCAAGACTTCTCGTCCAGCGACTGGGTTAACTCGGTCAACCCGCCATCGGCCCCCATGTCCCTGGGCATGAGCGCAGAGGCAGACTTGCCTGAGCTAGACGACCCGCCCAGCATGTTCCCCCCAGATGCCGCAGATGAAGCCAACCCGTTCAACGGCACCTCGCAGGCCAAAGCTACCGCCCAAGACGCGGCCACCGCCGCCAAACCATCGCGCGCAGCCCAAGAAGACGCAAAGCGCTCTGCCATGCCCGGTTTTGTGCGCCAGGCCCAGCGCGCCCGGCGCAAGCGCTCACCCTCGCCCTCACTCTGGGCGCGCGCGGGCCTGCTGCTGCTGTGCCTGGTGCTGCTGTGCGTGGGCGTGTTGCAGGTGGCCTACCACGGGCGCGACCGCCTGGCCGCTGCCCAGCCCGCAGCCCTGCCCTGGCTCAAAGACCTGTGCAGCATCGCAGGCTGCAAAGTGGGCCCCTACAGGCATATTGAGTCGGTGTTGGTAGAGGCCTCTGGCTTTAACAAGCTGCGCACCGATGGCAAGCTGGACTGGTACACCGTGACGGTAAACCTTAAAAACGCAGGCCCGTTGCCCGTGGCTGTGCCGCACATAGAACTTAGCCTCAATGATGCGCAAGACCAGCCTCTGCTGCGCCGTGTGCTCAGCCCGGCAGACTTGGGCTTGCAGCAAAGCGCGCTGGCACCTAGCGCCGAAACAGCAGGCGCCAGCACGGTGCAGATTGACGCTGGCCAGCTTGTGGGTGGCGCACGCATTGTGGGCTACCGCGTGTTGGCGTTTTACCCCTAAACTTGGGCCTTTGGCCTCAAGCCTTTAATTCTCGTTTTACTTAGCTTTTCTTCGCCTTAGCGCCTGCGTTGGTGCTTCATTTCACTTCACTTCACTTTACTTGCCAGCAGTCTATGTCTTCTATTATTTGTGGTTCTGTAGCCATTGACACCATTTTGACCTTTGGGGGCAACTTTGCCGACCAAATCTTGCCTGACCAAATTCACAAGCTCAATGTGTCGTTCTACGTGCCCGGCATGCGGCGCGAATACGGCGGCTGCGCTGGCAACATGGCCTACGCCCTTAAGCAACTGGGCGGCGACCCGCTGCCCATGGCCGCCGTGGGGCCCGATGCGCGCGACTACCTGGAGCGCTTTGCCGCTTTGGGCATTGACACCCGGTTAATCATGGTGCGGCCCGACAATTACACCGCCCTGTGCACCATCATGACCGACAGGCAAAACAACCAAATTACCGGCTTTCACCCCGGTGCCATGACCGAGGCCCACTTTAACCCTGTGCCCGCAGATACCGGTGCCCAGCTGGGCATTATTGGCCCCGACGGGCGCGATGCCATGTGGCTGCACGCCCAGCAGTTTGCCGATGCCAAGCTGCCGTTTATTTTTGACCCCGGCCAACAGCTGCCGGTATTTAATGGCGACGAACTCCGCCAGCTGATCGGCATGGCCGACTATGTGGCCGTCAACGACTACGAAGGCGCCATGTTGTCAGAGCGCACCGGCTGGAGCTTGGCCGACATCTCTGGCCAGGTCAAAGGCTTGGTCGTTACCCTGGGCGAGCAAGGCTGCGACGTGTGGGTAGATGGCGCAGCCACCCGCGTGCCCCCTGTGCAAGCTGCCGCTGTGGTAGACCCCACGGGCTGCGGCGATGCCTTTCGCGCTGCACTGCTGTACGGCCTGGAGCGCGGCTGGAGCCTGGTGCGCTGCTGCGCACTGGGCAACCAGGTAGGGGCCATCAAAATTGCCCACCGGGGCGGCCAGAACTACACGCTCGACCGTGCGTTACTGGGCTTGGCTTAGGCATTAAGTCAGTACGCACTTCACGCAGCCAACCCAGTTCAAAAAGCCACCTGCCCACACCAGCACTTCGGGCAAACCCGCCACGCCATGTCCCACGTCTTCGCCAAACCCAGCCTGTTGCAGCGCGTTGCCCCCATGTTCCAAGGCTTTGACGGGCCTTTGGCGTTTGCCGTGTTCTTGCTGGCCTGCGCCGGGCTGCTCACCATGTACTCGTCAGGGTTTGACAGCGGCAGCCGGTTTGCCGACCATGGCCGCAACATGCTGATTGCGGCCAGCATCATGTTTGTGGTGGCGCAAATTCCGCCCCAGCGCCTGATGGCCTTTGCCGTGCCCATGTACGCCACGGGCGTAGCCCTGTTGATTGCGGTGGCCATTTTTGGCCTGACTAAAAAAGGGGCCAAACGCTGGATTAACCTGGGCATCACCATCCAGCCCAGCGAGATTCTTAAAATCGCCATGCCGCTCATGCTGGCCTGGTGGTTTCAAAAGCGCGAAGGCCAGCTGCGCCCGCTGGACTTTGGCGTGGCCGGCGTGCTGCTGGCCATTCCAGTGGGCTTGATCGTCAAGCAGCCTGACCTGGGCACCGCCATTTTGGTCATGTCGGCAGGGCTGTTCGTCATATTTTTTGCAGGTTTAAGCTGGAAGCTGATTGTGCCGCCGGTGCTGCTAGGGGCCATTGGCATAGGGCTGATAGTGCTGCTGGAGCCCCGCCTGTGCGCCGACGGTGTGCGCTGGAGCGTGCTGCACGACTACCAGCAACAGCGCATTTGCACACTGCTAGACCCCACGCGCGACCCGCTGGGCAAAGGCTTTCACATCATCCAGGGCATGATTGCCATTGGCTCGGGCGGCATGCTGGGCAAAGGCTTCATGCAGGGCACCCAAACCCATTTGGAATTTATTCCCGAGCGCACCACCGACTTTATTTTTGCCGCCTTTTCAGAAGAGTTTGGCTTGGTCGGCAATTTGTGCCTCATTGCCGGCTTTATTTTTCTGGTGCTGCGCGGGCTGGCCATAGCGCTAGACGCACCCACGCTGTTTTCGCGCCTGTTGGCCGGTGCCGTAACCTTGATCTTTTTTACCTACGCCTTCGTCAACATGGGCATGGTCAGCGGCATACTGCCCGTGGTGGGCGTGCCGCTGCCGTTCATCAGCTACGGCGGCACCGCCATGGTCACCCTGGGCATGGGCTTGGGTATTTTGATGTCAATTTCTAAGGCCAAACGGTTGGTGCAGTCGTAGCAGGGCCGCCCTGCAAAGCCCGCCTGCCAGCGCTTGGCTTGGCTACACACTGCATGGGCATGCATGTAGATGCAGCTAAACCCCGTTTTTTAGCAAAAAGTGGCTATCGCCCAAGGAAATGCTAGATAGTTCGCTATTAATTTAGTAGTTAACTAGCTGCCGCACCCCGTGTTAAAAATAAGCGACAATGCGCTATGTCTAACGCAATTAGCAAGCACCGCATGACCCCGCAAGACTTTCTGGCTTGGGAAGCCGGGCAAACCCAGCGGCATGATTTTGTCGATGGCGAAATTTACGCCATGGCAGGAGGTACGCTAGAGCATAACGAGGGCATCTTAAACGTGGCCATGGCACTTAAAAACCACCTCAAAGGCACCCCATGCCGGGTCTTGATCAGCGACGTGCAGGTGCGCGTAGAACCACAAGGCAATTATTTCTACCCCGACATCACCGTCACTTGCAGCCCAGCAGACCTGGCCAACCCCCAAGCCATCTCGATTGCCCAGCCTAGCCTCATTATCGAAGTGCTCTCCCCCAGCACCGCCGCCTACGACCGGGGCGACAAGTTTGCCAGCCTGCGCCACCTGCCCAGCCTGCAAGAATACGCCTTGCTAGACATTGCCGCCGCCCGCCTGGAAGTCTTCAGGCGCAACGCCCAAGACCGCTGGGAACTGTTTGAAACCGCAGGCACCAGCAGCCCCGCGCATTTGCAAAGCGTGGCCTGGCAAGGCAGCTTAAGCCAGCTAATGGGCTAATTAACCGCTCGCAGGCGGACGCTACTGCGCCAGATACCGGGCCGAAAATTGCGGTAAAGCGCAAATAGTCACACTTAGCGGCCCTTTAGGCTCTTTCGTGCAACAGCCCCGGCAGCGGCCCCTTAGAGTTTAAAAGTTTGTTTTGTGATAATCTAGAATCATGAACATAATTTTAGACCCCCTAGTTTCAAAGTTTGATACCCAAGTTCAAGCTGACGCATATGACACCTGGTTTCAAACCAAAGTGGCGCAAGCGCTTGACGATGTGCGCCCCCTGATTCCCCACGACGAGGTAGTGCGCAAAATGCAAATGCGTTTTGAGACCTTGCGTCAAAGCCAAAATAGCTGATGCTTGCTGTCGCTTGGACTGCGATGGCAGAAGAAGATTTGGCTGCCATCAGTGATTTCATTGGGCAGCGCAATTTGACAACAGCGTACAACCTATGGTCGAAAATACGCGATAGCGTAGTTCACTTGCCCGAGCATCCTTACTTGTACTCCACCAGCGAACGCATGCCGGGCTGCCGACAAATAGTAGTGCACCCCAACTACCTTGTTATTTACAAAGTAGGCCTGCACGACATACAAATTTTGCGCATACTACATGCTAGGCAACAGTACCCGCCTTAAAGCGCAAATAGTCACACTCAGCGGCCCTTTAGGCTCTTTCGTGCAACAGCACCTGCAGCAGGCCCCTGCTGCCCCTTGCCAAGCCCCACGGTTCAGGTTACAAAGTCATAGCGGCCTATTTTCTACAAGGTTGCTGGCTTTTTAAACCCTCAATTTTTCTTTTTAAGGAACCGCCATGGCTGGAAAGTTCGAACTCAAAAAATCCAAAAACGACAAGTTTTTCTTTAACCTGCTGGCCAGCAACGGCCAAATTATTTTGACCAGCGAGATGTACGAAAGCAAAGCCAGTGCGCAAAACGGCATCGCCTCTGTGCAAAAAAATGCCACCGATGCCGCCCGCTACGAAAGCCTGGTGGGCAAAGACAATACCGCCTACTTTGTGCTTAAAGCAGGCAACCACCAAGTCATTGGCAAAAGCCAAATGTACGCCAGCGAGAAATCACGCGACAACGGCATAGAGTCGTGCACCAGCCACGCGCCAGGCGCTGCGGTAGACGACCAAAGCTAAGGGTCTAAAGGGCTTGAAACTGAAAGCCTAAAACTCCGTGTTGCGCGTTTTTTGTGCCCAGCGCGGCAGCTTAAACCGCACCAGCATTAGGTAAGCGGCAATATAGCTGGCAATAAACAGCACACAAAACAACATCAGCACGGCCGTGTTGGCCCAAAACAGCACCGCAGGCACCACCGTCAGCAGGGCAAAAGCCCACAGGTAGGGCGATGTGCGGTTGTTGCGCATCAGCAGGCGGCGTGTTTCGTTGTCGTGGAACACGCCGCGCACCAGTCGCTTGTACACCAGCTGGTGAAAATGCAGCGAATCGGCCATGCCCGGCGACACCCCCCGCGCCAGCTTGCGGTAGATAGAAAACAAAGTTTCCCACACCGGGTATATCAGCAGCAGCACCGGAAACCACGGCGACACCGCCGCGTGCCGCTGCACCAGCAAAATACAGGCCATGGCAATCACACCGCCCCACACATAGGCCCCGCAGTCCCCGGCAAAAATCAGCCCGCGCGGGTAGTTCCAGTACAAAAAGCCCAGCGTGCTGCCCAGCACCACCACCATCAGCGCCGCCAGCTTGCGGTCGCCCAGCTGCAGCGCCACATACAACAGCGCGCCGCACACCATCACCGCCACAATGCCGGCCAAGCCGTTGTACCCGTCAATAATATTAAAGGCATGCGGCAGGCCCGTCAGCGCCACAAAAGCCAGCCCCCAGCCCAGCCACGGGGTCAGTTGCCACAGCACGTCTAGCCCCGGCAGGCCCAGGCCTGCCAAGCCTAGCCGGGGCACTTGCAGCCCCAGCAGGGCGCAGCCCAGCCCGGCGGTCAGCATGCTGGCCCCCAAGCGCCAGCGTGCCCCTATGCGCAGGGTAAAGTCTTCTGCCGCCCCCATCAGTGCTACCGGCGCCAGCACCAGCGCCCATAGCACTACATCGCGCCACTGCAGCCCTACATTGAGGTTCAGGCCCAGCCAGCCAGAGCCCGCGCCCAGACACCACGCCCCCGCGCAGCCCGCAGCTATCGCCAGCCCGCCAAAGCGCGGCACATGCCCCGCATGAAAGCGCTGCACCATGTCTTGCCCGTACAGCCGCGCCCGGCCCTTGCCCGCCGCTACCAGCACCACGCTGCAGCACAGCGATACTAAAAAACTCATTACCAGCAATACCAGCATACCTGTCCCCTGTCTATTTTATAAATTGTCTTTTAAAGTCTCGGTACACCGGCGATAGCCACAGCCGCAGCAGGCTGCGCATGTGCCAAGCCAAGTGCTGCAAGCTTTTAAGTGTACGCCGCTGCGTGTGGTGCACCACACACGCATCGGCCTGCGCAAGGCCATAGCCCGCCAGCTGCGCCCGCAGGCACAGGTCTACGTCCTCGCAGTACATAAAGTAGCGTGTATCAAACCCGCCCAGCGCGCGAAACACCGGGCTGCTGATCACCAAAAACGCCCCACTGGCCCAGTGCACAGGCCCCTTTACTTGCCGCTGCACCCGCCGCAGCACATGCCGCAGCACATGCCGCAGCACATGCCGCTGCACCAGCGCCCACGGCGTGACCAGCGCCCGCGCAAAGTCCAGCGGCGCGCCCTGCGCGTCTACCTGCCCGGGGTAGGCTATGGCTGTTTCAGCTTGTTGCAGCGCCTGCAGCAAGCTCCTAAAAGGATTGCAACCACTTTGTAGTGATTCGTACAGTGTTTCGTGTAGCGCAATGTCAGGGTTCATCACACAAAAATACCTGCTCTCACACCCTGCAAAGGCCCGGTTGTGGTTAGCCCCAAAGCCCAGTGGCGCTGCGTTGTGCACCCACTGCACCTGCAGCCCGCAAACCGTGGCCTGCTGCTGCGCCTGCGCCAAAGCCGCGCTGTGCTGCGCCTCAGGCGTGTTGAGGGTCACCACCACCTTGGCCACCTCTGCAGTGCAGTGCGCCCCCAGCTGTGCCAGTAGCAGCGCCACCAAGGCCCCATGCCCATGGCTAACGATCGACACTGTAATGCAAGGCCCCATAACCCCATTATCGCCCGTAGCTAGCAGGCAAACAGTCTTACCGCCGTGGCCGCAGTGCCAACTACCCAAGCACCAACTACTTTTGCACAGCCCCTCACATAGTTATGGGATGCTCTGCAAAGTAGGATCTGCTCCACCGAGGGAAAACCATCATTTCCCCTCTGCGAAGTTGCAAAAAACCTACATATTGCCAAATATTCACGGTAACGTTCACGCAACAGCATGTTGCGGTGTGCTTGAGTGTGTCTATAATCACAACACGATTTATTTGCAGCAATACTGTAGGTATATTGGGATTTCTGGCTAGCTAGGGGAGTGCTCTGGCAAAGACCTGAAAGATACTAACTTAACTTTTTCAAGAGGTTTTTGATGAAACTATCCAAAGTTGCCTTCGCAGTTGCCACATTGGCAATCGCTACTGGCTCTGCCTTCGCAGGCCAAATTGATTCTTCGTCTGCTACCCTAGCAATCGAAGCAATTAAAACTGATTTGCAAACAGTTCGCGCACCCTCAAAGTCCTACTCATTTGCTGGTGACATCGATGCACGTACCAACGAGCAGCGCTTGCAATTACAGTACACATTGAGCAAAGGTACCTGGGCTGTCGGCGCTACTGAGCAAATTCTTACAGTTGGTACATTAACTCCTATCGCTGTTGACAGCATCTTAACCCTCACTGCCACCAATGGTGCTGGTGTTAACATTCCTAACATGGCAGGTGTTGGTACAGTTATTGACATTCAAGCTTTTGTTACTGCTGACAAGAAAACTTTGGTTTTCAACTTGACCATTCCAGCACTCGCCGGACCAAATAACTTCTTGAAGCAGCCACAATTCACAGTAAACCCAGGTGCTCTGGTTGCTGGTAACGCTGCAGGTACGCCAGATAACATCGGTGTGAATGGTCTATTCACCGTTGCCGGCGTTGCAGCTTGCCCTGCACCAGATCAAAATGCTGACATCAACTTCAAACATTTTACTAACCACGCCGGTTCTGCAACCCTGCAAGCTAATGCCTCACCTGATTCTGAGCACCTACGTGCTGGTTCCACTAACGATGCACGTTTGTTGAATTTCACACAAAACTTGATTTTTAACTTCACGCCTGCTGCTAATTCATCGCGTACCGATGCTGCTGTTTTGAACACTTTGTTCACGCCTACCAGCGGTCTCAGCAACTTTGCCGGTACACCTGCTCCAGTTTTGGCTTTAGCAGCTACAAACCGCCACTACATTGGCCGCGTCAACCTAAAACTGCGTAGTAACGGTCTTGATCTGAACTATGGTAAAACATACGGTAACTTTGATAACGCGCCAGCTACTTTCTTGGCTCCTGATTTCGAAGACGTAAACGACACTGGCTCTCTAGATGCTGGTGAGATCGAAATGAAAGAATACACGCATGAGCTGACTGTGCCTGCCAACTGGCCAGCTGGCACCATTGTGACAGGTTACGATGTTTTGGGCGCTCCTATTTCTGCTACCATACCTTCTATTCCTGGTCAAACTGTCTACACGCTGAATTCTATTCTGGCTGTAGACGCAGCTAGGCTTGCCAGTTCGGTGTATTTGATTGCACAATTTCCTGGCGCAGGTTTAATTCCTCAGACCGGCGCTATTTCTGTCAAAGCATCTATCACCAAAGATACTCTAGCTGGCGCACCTGATCGTCGCGAACAAGATAACGTCTGCGTTGGCGCTCTTACAGGCATCGGCGGTGGTATCAAGATTGACATTCGTAACTACGCTTCCAAAGCCAAGTTCCCAGCTGGCAACTTTGCATCGTACGTTCGTCTGATCAACAACAGCGAGTCACAGACTGCGGACGTGTTTGCTCAGTTGATCTACGCTGACGGCAAGTACGGCCCATGGGGTGCACTGCCAGCATTGCTGCCACGTGCTGTTGCTAACTACAGCAACGCACAGCTAGAAGCTTTGTTGACCAATGCTGCACCTGTTGTCAATCCGTTTGGCACAGCCACACAGTACACCAGCGACCAAAGCACTTCTGTGTTAGGTACCGGCGCGGCTGGCATTGGTGACCGTGTACGTTTCGTGTCCAACACTGGTACCACGATCCGTGTACAGAGCTTCATGCTCTTGCCTACAGGTAACCTGCTCGACACCACCAACGCTCAAGGCGTTGACTTCGAGAACACTACCAACAACCGTGTGCCTACCGGTTACGAAGATGCGCAGCCGATTTCGCAAGATGCGATCAACGGCTTGGCCAAGTAACAAGCTTAGGTTTATCAAAAAGGGAGCCTCGGCTCCCTTTTTTACGCCCAAAATCCGACGCAATTTTAGTGCGAAGTGAGGATATACGGTATTGAATAAATAGCAATATAACTAGCAAATGCTTGGGCCCTAGGGCTAAACGGTGTTTAAAATCAAGCCAGAAGCACCAAAAACTAGCAGTAACGCTCTTAACCTGGTGCCTGAGCCAGCAGCGGGCTGTAAGGTAGCGCTGCGCTTGGTTGCTTAACCTAGCGTATGAATTTAGCGTTTGAATTGGTTGAGAATTTCTTCTCTAAGCTTGGGGTCATCTACCAGGCTGCTACCTTCAGGTGTGGTAAACCCGTCGATCACACGCGGTGCTGGTTTATAGCCCAGTGGCAGCACTGCGGGCGCTGTGGGCGTGCGAGGCGCTGCAGCGTCTGTCGTGGTTGTACTATTGGTAGATTGCTCTGGGGCACCTGTCTGGTTGCCCAGGTTAATCATGCGCGGTGTGGCTGGCTTGGCAGCAGAGGCAGGTTGGGGCAAGCTATCTGCTGGTGGGGCAGGCTTGTTATGCGGCGTGGTGCCTTGAATGCGCGGCTTAGGGCTGGCGGAACCAGAGTTTGTATTACTGCTTGGGCTGGGTGGCGCAGGCGCAGCGTCCACCTCTGGCGCAGCATTGTTAAATTGGTCAGTACGCAGCTTGCGTGCGGTGCGAGCGGCGTTCACACGGTCGCGCACGCCGTCTGCCCATTGGCCCAGGCTATTGTTAAATGAATCTGTAGCTGCCTCGGCATCAGTAGAGTCATTCAATATATAAGGCGTTATTAAGATAACCAGTTCTTTACGGTTACGAGATTTGCTTGAGTTTTTGAATAAATTACCCAAAATAGGGATGTCTTTCAGGCCCGGTAGCCCAGAGTCGCTGTCGGTGTTGTCGTCCGATATGATGCCGCCTAGCATCACAGTCGCTCCGTCGCGCAAAGTTAGCTTAGTGTCGATAGAGCGTCGGTTAATGGTGGGGGAGCTGGTAACACCTGTTGTGGTTAGCACGGCTCCGCTAACTTCTTGGCTTATTTCTACGTCAATCCGGTCGCCTGCATGAATGATGGGTCTAACGCGTAAAATCACCCCCGTATTGCGGTACTGCACAGTTTGGGGCACGGTGGTAGTGCTGGTTGCGAAGCCACCAGAGGTTTGGGCTACTGCTTGGCTAGTAACGATGGGCACATCAGCGCCTACGCTGATGGTGGCTGACTCGCCATTGCGCGTCATA
This sequence comes from Polaromonas sp., assembly GCA_043721235.1. Lineage (GTDB taxonomy): Bacteria > Pseudomonadota > Gammaproteobacteria > Burkholderiales > Burkholderiaceae_C > JAAFIP01. The sequence goes on from JAYSRE010000006.1 coordinate 41,458, forward strand.
AGCTTAGGATTGGACATGATGCGCGAGTCAACGTTACTCGCCAAAGCATTAATGGCCAAAGTGCGCAGTGCGTTGCCGCCTAGCAAGGCATTGATTGCCAGGCCTGCTCCGCTGGAAAGCAAGTTGTAGGTGGTGCCGCTTAAACTAGTGGCCTGTGACCCGCTGCCTAATTGGCCCAAGCGCCAAGCAAAACCCAGATCGCTGCTGTCGGTCAGTGCTACTTCAGCTACTAAAACATCTATCAGAGCTGATTTGACTGGTTTGTCTAGCTGGGCTAGCAATGACAACCATTGGCGGTAGTCTTCTTGGCTGCCGCCTTGAAAAATCAGTGAATTGGTGGCGTTATTGACCACTACACGTTTGCTGCGTACAACAGCACTGGCCGCGGTGGGTGCGCTGCTAGGGGGTGTACCGCCGGTGGGTACACTGCCCGTAGGCAATGGCGCAGACGGGACACCGCTGATCAGGTCATTTAATGACTTGGCTAATTCTTGGGCATCGGCATTCCTCACGGGGTAGGTGAAGTAGGCGCTGCCTGCCTGTACGGTGGGCACTTGGTCAAGCTCTTGCACCCAATCAAGCACATGGGCCAGTACTTCTTTGCTGGTGGAAAACACCAGTACGCTGTTAACGGGCGTAATACTGATGATGGAAATAGGCTCGCCACTATTGGGCTGGTTGCCCACACCATAGCCTTCGGAGCGTAAAACCTCTGATAAACGTCGGCTAAATTCGTCTGCACCCCAGTAGCGCGGTACCACGCGGGTGGTGTTTTGAGACCGTAGCCCGGGTTGATCAAAAACTTGAATCAGCTCTAGCGCTACAGACACATCATCTGGCTGGCCACTCAGCAGCATGCCGCCTGCAGCATCAATTTCAATGTTTACTTTGGTGCCTAATATGCTTTTGAGCGTGGGCAAAAAGTTTTGCGGGCGTACGGCTTCTGTTTCTACGTAATGAAATATAGGACGCAGAGGCAGTGGTACTCCGGGCTGCGCCCGTCCGCGCCTGACCAGTGGCAGGGTGCTGCTGGTGTTGGTGTCGGCCACCATGCGCAATACACCGCCAAAGTCTTGCACTGCAATCCCATAGCTTTTAAGTAACTGGGCACTTACTTCCAGCATTTTGGTGGCACTAAGTGGCTTGGGCGTGCGGAAGGTAATTAACTCGGTGCGGGCACTCACGGCGGGATCGACGGAGTAGTTAATTTTTAGTATATTTCCGTAGACAGCCTGGATAAAAGTGGGCAAGGCCATTTGATCAAAGCTGACACTAAGACTGCCTGGTTCTTCGCTGGCGGCGATTTGGGGCGCAATGGGACGTAAATTACCAGCTATAGGCACCGGAGGTTTGGGGCTAGGGCGGATCACAGTCTCTAAGGGGCCTGAAATACGCTGGTCCCCAAAGTCACCTGCGGTACGGGTATCACCCGAGCGTAGAAAGTCTAGTGCGCCGGGTACTCTTGGCTGTGTGTTGGCGCAGCCCGCAATGACTGCAAGGCACGCTAAAGTCAGCGCGCGCATGGGTAAGGTGGGGAAATCGCTCATGGTCGGGTCAGTTCAGTGGTACGTAGTGCACAAAAATATATTGCGGCTGCCGTGGCAATGCTTTAAGGCTTAGCGGCAGGTTTGGCTAGGATGGTTGTACCCGCATAGGACTGGGCTTGACCTTCCATCGCTGGCACAGAGAGGGTTTCATTTTTAGGCATGACTACACCGATTACGTCAGGTTTGACCCATGCTAGCTTAGCACCGCCGGGTAAAGAGTCGCCTAATTTATAAAACTTTGGAGCAGGGTCACCGTCAAACTGTACGATAACTTGGGTTTCTTTGCCGCGTTGAACCACGCCGTTAATGCGCCAGTTTGCAGCAGATAAGGGCACTGGCCGTACTGTCCAATTGGTTTGGCTACCCCCATCCCACATTTGCTGCAAAGGGCTACCTGCGCCAGCCCAGCCTAAGGGTGATACAACAAGAGCATTAGGCGTAGCCGCAGATTTTGATGTCTGTAGGGTAGCAGTTGCGGTGACTGATGTGGTGGTAGTCGTAGAGGTTGCCAAGGCTGCTACAGGGTCAAAGATGCCAGGAGGTTTGGCAAATACGCGACGTTGTGGCAGTATCGCCTCACCAGAACCGATAGCGCTGGCATTAGACAGATTTTCGTACGCACTAGGCTTACTTACATTAAGTTTACTCGCCTCATGGGAACCTAGCCAAACACCTCCACCAATAGCCAAAGCAGTAAGTAATGCGCCAAGCATGGCGATGCGGCTTAAATTTAGCTGAGAATTATGGAGGCTCATGGCGTTACAGCCTTGGGCACAGTGCTGGCTGCTGTGGGGTTGGATAGTGCGCGTGTATCAAGACCAAAACTTTGTACCTCTAGTGTGATGCGCCCGCTTTGGGCAATCAGTTTGTCAATGCGCCGCAGAGTTGTGTCGTTTTCTAGGGCCTTCATTAAAAGTTCTAATTGCTTGTCTTGCAAGGGCAGACTAACTTTTACACCCGTAGCAATGATGCCTGATAGGCCTTCAGAATTAGATTTCGCAAGATTTGGCGAGCTGACCTTTTCACCCATGGCAGACACTTGGCAGGCGGCATTAATTTGCTTACACAGATCGGCTACTGATTCCAAAGCCTGAGCTCGGAAGACACCGGTTTGCTCTACCTTGGGCAGGCGCTCTAGCCATTGCGATTGGGCTAATTTAGCGTCTTGAACTGATGCTTTCCAGTCTACGTTCCATAAGGCGGATTGTTCTTTGGCGCGCAATTGTTCTAGTCTTACGCGTTCAGGCCGGAGTTTGACTAGCTCGTCGCGCCAATCTAGCAGCAGCGCGCCCCAGCTAATCAATACGGCTGCCCAAATGAGTAGGCGTAAATTAGAGGTCATTGCGGCGTACCCGAGGCTGTGGCACCCAATGCGCTAAGGTTACGCGTGTCACGCAGTCTCCAGGTAAATTTGAAGGCTGTGCCACCCACAACATCAATAAATCGGGCATCGGTAAACATGGGGTTCGCTTCTATGGCACCAATCACCGCCGTCAAGCGTATGTCAGAACCCGGAGCTGGCAGCAAGGTAGCCGAAACGGTGGGCGGAGATAGCTCTAAGTCACGCACAGTCAGGCCTTGCCTTGTGAGCATTACAGCTAGGGTGTTGAGAATGTCTAGTTTTGTCGGTTGCGGGCTAAGTGTTTGTGCGCTTGCTAGCCAGTTTTCGAGGCCTTTTACAGTTTCGCGGGCTTGCTGTACAGGTTCAAGCGCCGCAAGTCGTTGTTTTTGATTTTCTACGCCTTCAGCAATAGCCCTTTGGTGCAAGGCCCGCTCGCTGAGTATGCTTGCTGTAGCGGCTGCAAGCACAGCTGTGCATGCCCACAGCGCAAAGTGAGCCATGGCCACGCCTTGTACTGCAGGTAAATGCAGCCGCACCATGAGTAAATTGCGCGCCCAAGATTTTTTTTCTAAGTTAATTGCCTGTCGGTCACTGCCTAAGGGCATGGTGGTGGGCCAGCCAAGGGCAGTTAGTTCAGGCGATTGCAATAAACGCGCTGCCCAATCTTGTGCTGTTGGTAGGGTTGCAAAGTAAATAGAGTCCACCAGCTGTTTGTTGTGCCAGAGCTGCGCTTCTATGCCGTTTTGGCTAGCATGGCGTAGCCACTGCACACCGCGTTCTAACGGCTCGCTGAGCAAGCTTTGGGGTGTAATGTTGCGAGATACGCGCCCAGTGTGCTTGCCTGAAAAAGCTGTTTCAATGGCTTTATCCCATAGCCACAAATGCAGTGTTTGGTCTTGCTTGATACCATAAGCGCCGAAATTTTGAAAAGGGGAATGTTGCTCTGCCTGCAATTGTGCATAATTTTTGATGCTGAACCGAGGAATGCCAGTGCATCCAAGCCGTACATACATACACATATCGCGCGGAACCACTTGGAGCGCTCCCGTAAGCATCGATGGTAGTAAGCGCGCCCCAGGACCTGCTAGAAAATGATCTGGCCCACTACGGTTAAAAAGGTAGGACTGATTTAGTATCACTGGCGGTAGGTAATAAGGCGGTATTCTGTGGCCATGGTAGTGCACGAGCAGAAGACATGACCGGGATATTGGGACGGGCACCAATCACAGGCTGTGTGAAGCTCCAAGGTGCATCATCTTTGTCTAAGCTCAGTTTTAAAGTATAACCCATCACCCATGGCAAAGTGGCATGCTCGTGCGTAATACGCAGTTCGCCACGCACAGCGCCAGCTCCGAACCCAAACATGCCTGAATTGCCAGACTGTGCGTTGGCTGCGTTCGTACGATCTGCTAATTGATTGAGATCACCTCTGGCGTTAATAATGTCTTGTGCAGTAGCTTCATCTACGCCGGCAGCTCTTAAAACCAATAGGGGTGCCGTAGCAAAATTGATGGAAGAACTTAGCCCTGTTCTGTTAATTGCCAGTGCGTGTGCGCAACCGTTGCTACCCCAAGCTTTTTTATATGCTGACCAGCCATGTACTTGCCATATTTCGTCAACAGACAACAACATTGCGTTGCGTGGGGGTGGCTTGTTGAATTGAGAGTAGGTATCACGTTCCGCGCCATTAACCCGCTGCAACTCATCTTCATCTTTGTAATCTTCCAGCGCGTCCACAAGGTAAGGCACTTGTGATTGTTCGACTCCACAAATTTCGAGATATCGCTCTAGTATCGGACGACTGAAGCTGTTGAGGTTAACTAACCCGCCTAAATCTTGAATACGCACGATACTCAGAGCGTCTACTTTGTAAGGGGTTTCATCCGCCAGAATACTGGCATCATCGCGGCTAAAACCGGTAGACTGGGGTGTAGCTAATGCAGCAAAATAAAGTACTTGGGCTCTCGTTGCTAAGCTGCTGCGGACAAAATCTGTTCTTTCGCGCAATTGCCTTACACGTTCTGCGGTTGTACGTGCTGTGTCGTTGACCAGACTAACCACAATAGCCAGCCCTGCAAGTAGCCAAAGTGTAGCAGCCAAGGCAAAACCATTTTCACGGTATTTCAACGTGTAACTCCAAACATGCCCTCTAGACCGCTATTAAGCTTCGAGGAAATCACTCCCTCATAGCGTGCAATGTGTACCAAAGAATTTTGTCGAGATTCATCACGCAAACCAATAGCGGAAGGTAGTCTATCGACTTGGGTAGCACCTAGGGGAGGCCATTGGTTATATTCTCTGTCGAGTGCGTCAAGGTATACAAATACCAAGCGTCCTTTGTAGCGGGCTATTTCAAAAGAGGATTTCTCTGGAAATGAGGGCGGATCTGTAATAGCTCTGACCTGCAATATAGTCGCGGCCTCTTCACCAGCGCTGTAGAGGCCACTTTTTAACTCCAGCTTTGCACGCTGTGCAACGCCATCAGATCTTGGAGGCAGGGCGAGTGTAGTTAGAGTTAAGTTAGATGACTTGCCTTCAAGTGGTATCTCTTGCGCTGGGTCAGGCACTAAATTGGCAACTATGTCTTGCATGGCACGCGATTGTGTCCAACGCTCAGAAAAACCATTGCTATGCTCGCTGCTGACACGCAGCATCTGTGCAATTTGCACGAACGCACCAGACATCAATGCAACTACAAAACCTAGTAACACCATAGTCACTAAAAGCTCGATCAGCGTAAGACCTTGCTGCTTGTGTTGGTTGCTCATGGCGTACCCGTATCCCTGCCGCCAAACATACTGTTATTGCCACGCGAAACAAGTTTATAACCTGCAGCAGGCAGCAAAATGTTTACGGTAGGCACTGTAAGTGCATCACCTGTGCGCGACAGCATAATGGAAAATTCATGAAGCGAAATTTCGTATTTGCCTGCAGTACCCATTGCAGTCATTGCCCGCACGGTGTCGGCTGTTTGACGGCTTGACCATGTAATTTTGTATTTGTCTATTACGATATCCCCATTAGGGCGCTTTACAGGGTTGACTGTGCGGATGTACTCAATAGCCTGCAGCTTGCCTTGCTCAATCTCTTCAGCGTCTTTCAGGCGGCTCAGTGTGGCTGCATTCTGGGCAAACCAGGTGAACATCACAACAGCTCCAGCGCTTAAGATAACCAGTGCAGCCAGTGTTTCAAGTAAGCTAATACCCGATATTTTGCTTGCTGTTTGGCGGAGCGTTGGATATCTCACGATTCATTATTTTTTAATTTGAAACCTACATTGCATTGTTGATCTCTGATCTCGATAATGACTTGCTGACGTAAAGATATGAATGTCACAGTCGCCGGTACACAATATCCAGAACCATTGATATTTAACTGATCTTGGCTACGAAGTGTCCAGCCCGGGGGTAAATCTAAAGCTGGCTTGCCATCAATCAATTTCTGGCTCTGTGTTATAGAAGTTAATTCTAATGATTGGTTCAA
>JAYSRE010000007.1:0-47647 GCA_043721235.1 Polaromonas sp.
GGCCGTTGTACAGCTTGGCCAGCAACTTTTGTGGCGTGTCGCCCTGCTCTACCTCGTAAATGCCCGCTTTGAGCCCGCCTGATTTGCCCGACGCGCGAAAGTACCAGTACAGCGCGCTGGGCGGCGTGCCCACGCCCGCATCTACCACCGCCTGGGCTACGCTGCGGGCCGAGCTGCCCGCAGGCAACACCACATTGACTGAAGCCACCCCCGCAGGCAACACCAAGGGCTGGCGCACCCACCACCAAGCGCTGGCGGCCAGCACGGCGCCCAATGCCAGCAGCACCCACAGGGTTTTAAGCAGCGAAAAACCGCGCTGCAGCCAGCCGGGAGCGTGGCGGGGTGAACTGCGGGGGGTGGAATGCGCCATGTAAAAGAAGAAATTAGAAAAATGGATAAAAACAGCGGCCTGGGCCAAGATGATAACGGGGCGCGATAATCACGCTATGCAAGCAGCTACCCAATTATCCCCTGATATCACCGTTACCCTGAACGCCGCGGGCGGGCCGCTGGGCATCATTCGCGCCCAAGGCACCGATGCGGTGAAGTTTTTGCAAGGCCAGCTGACGCAAGACGTGGCCTTGCTGGGCCTGTCTGAGGGGCGGCTAGCGGCATGGTGCAGCGCCAAGGGGCGCATGCTGGCCAGTTTTGTGGTGTTTAAAAACAGCCCCGAAGACATCATGCTGCTGTGCAGTGCCAGCGTGCTGGCAACAACTTTGAAACGCTTGCAAATGTTTGTCATGCGGGCGCAGTGCAAGCTCACGGATGCCAGTGCAAAGTTTGCAGTGCAGGGTTGGGCGCAAGAGGGGCGGGCGCAAGTGGAGCAGGCGCAACAGGGTGCGCCAGAAGCTGGCACAGGCGGACAGGTAGATACTCCTAATTCAATAGCTAACTATGTAGCATTTCCTTGGGCGATAGCCAGAAACGGTGAAACAATTATCCTGCGTTTGCCAGATGGCTACCATGCCGGCCGCAGTGTGCCAAGGGCGCTGCGCATGGCACCGAAGTCAATGCAGACGCCGCAGGCACCAGAAACTGCTGACGGCGACAGCGCATATTTAGCAGTCTGGCAGTACCTGGAGGTAACGGCCGGTATCGCCAGCGTCACGGCCCCGGTGGCCGAGGCGTTTGTGCCGCAAATGCTGAACTACGAGTCGGTGGGCGGGGTGAACTTTAAAAAAGGTTGCTACCCCGGCCAAGAGGTGGTGGCGCGCAGCCAGTTTCGCGGCACTTTAAAGCGGCGTGCCTACATCGTGGCCAGCGCCGCGCCGCTGGCTGCTGGGCAAGAGGTGTTTGACAGCCGCGACACCACCCAGCCCTGCGGCATGGTGGTTAACGTGGCACCAGACTTTGGCGCGTTGGATCATCTAGGCACCATGGGCACATTGGGCACATTGGGCAAATGGGGCACAGGGGACACTTTAAATGCGGCCCAGTCGGTTACCAGCCCCGCGCACTGGCTGGCCATCGTGTCGATGCAAACCAGCGCCTTTGACAGCCCGCAACTGTTTGCCGCGCCTTCTGTGCCTTCTGTGCCTTCCCTGACTGACCCTGTGCCCCCCAGCCTGGCCAACGGCACCGCGCTAGCCCTGCGCGCTCTGCCCTACGCCCTGCTGGACGATATTTAAAGCCCCAGCGCCATGTGCCTGATTGCCATGGCCTGGGGTGTCAGCGGCCAGTACCCACTGGTGATAGCCGCCAACCGCGACGAGCAGTATTCCCGGCCCACCGCACCGCTGGCCTGCTGGCACACCGATGGCGGTCACATTGTCTACAGCGGGCGTGATTTGCAGGACGGCGGCACCTGGATGGGCTTTGCACCCAATGGACGCTTCGCCATGTTGACCAATGTGCGCGGTGCCAGCCCACCGCACCCCGCCATAAGCCGCGGCACGCTGGTGGTCAGCTGGCTGCACAGCACACTGGCGGCTGCCGACTGGTGCGCCCAGCACCCGCCCAGCGCCTACACCGGTTGCAATCTGATCGTAGGCGACTGGGCCGCGCAAACCTGTGACTACCTGAGCAACCAAGCTGGCTTTTTAATGCCAAATACGCTTATCGCCCAAGGAAATGCTGCACAAGTAGCTATTAATAGTGAAGCAAACTGGTACCGAGAAACCCTGCACAAGGGGCGCATCTACGGCCTGTCAAATGCTGCACTGAACACACCGTGGCCCAAAACGCTGCGGCTGTGCACAGTGCTGCGCAACGCTGTGCACAGCCCACTGGGCGTAGTGCCATTGCAGGCGCAGCTGCAGCTGGCACTGAAGGACGGGCAATTGCTGGATGGGCTAATGCTGGACGGGCAAGCACAAGGCCAACAGCTGCTAAACCAACAGGCCTTCAGCCCAGCAGACCATGTGCACACCAGCCTGCCGCCAGACCAAGAGCGCGCTCTGTCCAGTGTGTTTGTGCGTTACCCCGCACTGGCGCCGCAGTACGGTACGCGCAGCAGTTTGACTGTGCTGCTGCAGCCAGGCCAAGGGCTGCATTTGCTTGAAACAACAGTAGATACAACATTTGCAGCCCTGGCCCCAGCCCCAGCCAGCGCAACGCAAACCCAGCTGCTGGTGCCTTGGCCTGCTTAATTTAGCCCGTGGATAGCCCGTGGATTAGCCTTTGTATTTGCCGGTGCTTAGGCCAATCTAGGCGCTAGCGCTGCGACACCTGTTTTGCCCGCACCAGATAGCCCTCGTCAAGGTAGAAAATAAACTCTACGCCGCCCCACGCAGGGTATTTGAGGTCGGTGCACTGGAGCCCGAGCTCTCTGACGGCCTCTAACTTTGCGGCAATATCGGTAGTGCAGATGACGATTTCTATGCCCTTGCCGCCAGTTCCTGGGGCGGGCAGCGACCAATGGCTATTCTCAACGCTGTTTTGCTGCGGCGCAAACAGCGTAATGTCGAAATTTTGGGGGTGCCGCAAATGCCGCCATCCTGGCTTATCCTCGATCACATCCAACCCAAAAACTTGCCCAAAAACCCTGCACGCTGTGTCTAAGTCAGAAACATACAGCTCTAGCTGAAGCATCTCTCCCTCGTTTTTTGCAGTGCTGGTAATTACAGCACTTGCATACGCTGGTCCAGTTTCGGTGGGTTTTTCAGGTTGTGCCATATTTACCAGCCTACCAAGTAACTTAGCCCCTACAACTTAGCCGCAATAGCAGGCGGAATCCGCTCCAGTATCTGCGGGGAATTGCCCGAGGCGGCATACGCCTCTTTGTACAGCGCAGTGGCATTGACCTCATCTTTTTGGTAGTTCAGCAGTACCGCCGCAATCTTCAGCGTACCGTCAACTTTTTGGTCTGGAAACATGGCGTTGCGCACCTGCATGGCTTCGATGGCAAACTTGAAGTCGCTGGCGCGAATGCCCAGCACATGGGCCGCGTTTACCATGTCCAGGTCCAGCGTTTTGTCTGCAAATGCCACTTTGGCCAGCTTGAGCGCTTCGGGTTCTTTGCCACTACGGCTGAGCAAAATCACTTCCAGCGATCGCACGCTGATGGCTTTGGGCTGTACTTTTTTGGCCCGCTCCAGGTACACAAGGGCACCCGGAATGTCGCCCAGCTGGGCTTTGCCGCGTGCAATATTGCTCATCATGGCCACCACATAAGGGCGCGAGCCTACGACACTTTCCCACACCCAGACCGCGTTTTTCCAGTCGCCCCACTTGGCCAGCTCGTCGCCCAGCATGGGGGTGATTTTGCGGTAATGCGGGTTAATGGCAATGCCTTCGCGCATCAAGCGCAGCATTTCGGCCTTGGTTTTCTCGTTTTTGGGGCTGTTGGGGTTACCGCCCTGTGACATAGTCAGCGCCATTTTGACGGCCGTGACGATCTTGTTCTCGCACTCAGCCGCCAAGTTAGAAATATAGGCTGCCAGGACCAAGCACGCCACGCTAGCGCCCATGGCCACCTTGGAAAACACAGGCCGCCATGGCAAACGGCCTGCCGACATCAGCCCGCGCAGGCCCAAGCGCGCATCAGACGCGGCCAGCAAGCCCAGGCACAGCGCAAACATCACCCCCGTAACCGCCAAGCGCCACGGAAAACCAATATTGCTCACAATCATCAAGGCCAACAGGCTGGTCAGGGCAACTGCGCGGATCGGGCCTTCGTTGTTCGCCTCTTCGCTGGTATTGAACAGCGTGCGCCACGCCGCGGTCAGCGTGTAGGCCACCAACATCAGCAAAAACAGCCAGCCTACCAAGCCATACTCGCCCAGTAGCTGCAGCACCTCGTTGTGGGCGTAATAGTCGGTCTCTAGCTGGGCACCTTCAGCTTGGTACAGCGGAATATCCACCTCCCAAGCCCCTGCGCCCACCCCCGTGACGGGCCTTTTCTCTATGATGTTTTGCGTGGCCTTCCACATCACCTTGCGGATGTTAAAGGTGTTGTCGTCCAATTTGATTTGCGCAGCGCGGGCAAAGCCGCGTTCAAACGCGTTCACATTGACAAATTCACTGCCAGGGTTGCCTGATTTGATAAAGCCCAGCGCCAGCACGGTAGTAAGCAACACAGCCAGCGTTAGCACCGTTTGGTCGGTCTTCCATTGCATAAAACTAAACCGCGTGCGAAAGCGCCATGCCATGATTGCAATCATCACAAAAGCCACGCCACCGCCCACCATTGCCGAACGGGTGCCGCACATCATCAAGTACACCAAGTTCAGCCCGGTGGTGGCGGCCAAAAATGCCAACACCCCTTTGCGCCGCTCTGAAAAAATCAAAAACGCAGAAAACACATAGGTGCACACCATGAACTCGGCGGCAAAGTTGCGGTTGACAAAAGTGGCTGCAGGATTAGGCCCCTGGGGAATAAAGCGCACGTCAAACCAAAACTGGGACGCGCCCAGCAGTGCTACCGCCACAGCGCCCAGGTGCACGCCCCAGGCCAGCATAGGAAAGCGCTCGCGGCTGGCGCAGTTGAGCACCAGCCACAGAATTACCGCAAACAAAAACCAGCGAATCGCCTCAACACCAGCCAAATACGTGTGCGACCAGACCATGCTGCCCAGTGCATAGGCGCACAGCAGCAGCGGTAGCCACATTGCAAAGTGCCAACGCAAGGCCTCACGCCGGTTGCGTTGGCCATAAAACATCAGCAGCATAGCGCTTAGGGACATGTAGGCCACGATGATGGATTTAAGTGTGTCTTGCAGCATCATCTCGTTAGGCACACCCAGCGCAGGGGCTACAAACAGCATGAGGGCCAAAATAATGGCGGTCCAGTCGCCAGCGCCCAGCTCTTCTGGCAAAGCCAGCAGCTTGGACCTACCGGTGGGGCTGGTTTTAGCAGGCTCGTAGGCATTAGCCGATGCGTTGTTTTGCCCTGAAAGATAGGGCTCGGCTTGGTCATGCGCCGACCAATAGACAGGCTCGCCTTGGTGCCCAGAGGTAGATGTTGGTAAAGAGACGCGTTTTTTCTTGGCCATAGTGCTATCGAAGTGAAATCAGGGCGGCAGCGCTGGCAGCCCGCAAGGTGGGTAAATCTAACCACCTATTGTCGCCGCTAAATTGCCCTAGCCCAGTGCAGGCGCGGCAGGCTTGATTAGGCTTGGTTACGTTTGATTAGGCTTGGTTAGGCTTGGTTAGGCTTGGTTAGGCTTTAGGTGTGTTTTGCGCAGTGCCTTGGGCTTGCCAGTCGGCCAGATTAAAAGGGGGCATGGTCTCGCCTGCCTCAAAACGGGTAAAAAGACTGCACAAAACAGGCGGTATGGGCTGGGCAGTTTGGGTGGTCGGGTTGACATACACGTAAATCAGCTCTGCGCTGACCAGCAGTTTGTCGCCCTGAAAAATGCCCCCCGTAAAAGTCAGCGAGGCATTGCCCAGGCGGGTGCAGGCCAAGCCTACGTCCAGCACATCGTCGTACTTGGCCGATGCGTGGTATTCAAGGCTGGCTTTTTTAACATACAGGTCACCGCCCAGCTGGTGCATGGCGGCTTCGTAAGGCAGAGCCAGCGCGCGCCAGTAATCGGCCATGGCATTGTCCAAATACATCAAATAGTGGCCATTAAAGACAATTTTTTGCATGTCTACCTCTACCCAGCGCACACGCATGCTGTGCATTAGCCTAAAACTAGTGCGCTGCATAGGGCTTGTGGCTGCTAAAGAAGGCTGGGCTGCAGTTTGGGCTGTGGGCATAGTTGGGCTTTGAGGGTTTGTTTGTTTCGTTTTACTTATTCGGCCTTATTTGCTTGGCCAAAAGCTTTGCGCAGCGCGGCGGCTGCGTGCTGGTGGGCCAGCTTAGCCTCAGGCAGGGCGCGGCCCATTTTGATAAATTCGTGCGCCACGCCCTGGTAAATTTCGATGTCTACGGCCACGCCTGCGCGGCGCAGGATGTCGGCGTACAGCACGCCTTCGTCTACCAGCGGGTCGCATTCTGCCAGGCCTATCCACGCAGGGGCTAGGCCGCTGTGGTCTGCTGCGTTCAGCGGGGCAAAACGCCAGTCATTGCGCTGGGTTTTGTCGGGCAAATAGTTATTGAAAAAATAGGCAATGCTGGCGGCATCCAGTACATAGCCGGTGGCATAGGTTTGGTGCGAGGCGGTGTCGTTATGCTCGGCGCAGCAAGGGTAAAAAAGCATTTGCAGTGCCAGCGGCATGCCCGCCTCACGCGCCATCAAGGCGCAGTGTGCGGCCAGGTTGCCGCCTGCACTGTCGCCGCCCACTGCCATGCGGCTGGTGTCTAGCCCCAGGGCGCCGCCGTGGGCGTGCAGCCACTGCAGGGCGTCCCAGGCATCGTTGACTGCCACCGGAAACTGGTGCTCTGGGGCCAAACGGTACTCCAGCGACACCACTGCGGCGCCAGACAGCCGGGCCAGCTCGCGGCACAGGGTGTCGTGGGTGTCGATACTGCCAATGGTGTAGCCGCCGCCGTGAAAGTACAACAAGACTGGCAATGCAGGCAATGCAGGCAATGCGGCTGGGCTGTCTAGTGCCGCGTACAAGCGTGCTGGCAGCAGTGCGCCGTCCCGCGCAGGCAGGCTTAGCGCCTGCACCCGCGCCAGACCAGCCTTGGGCACCTCCAAAATATCGGCCCCTTTGGCATACAGCTCGCGCGCAACAGCGGGGCTGTGCTGGTGCAGGGGCGGCGCGCCAGCCAGCTGCATAAGCTGTATCACATTGCGCATGGCAGCCGTGAGGGGAGCAGGTTTTTGCGGTGTGGAGGTTGGCATAAAAAAGTGTGTTGCAGGGTATTAGCCGTTGTGCTAGACGATCGGGTTAAGCTATCGTACAACAACGGACTTGCAGATCTTAAAGTACCTACCCCTGGCTCTACCCTTATGGCTTACATCTACTACCTTACCCATATCCAGTTTGACCACGGCACCCTCGCTTTGCTCAAAGCCGAGTGCAACCGGGTGGGCATCAGCCGCCCATTGGTGGTGACCGACGCAGGCGTGCGCGCGGCTGGCATTGTGGACAAAGCAGTAGCCGCTTTGGGCCCCCTGCCCCACAGCGTGTTTGACCAAGTGCCGTCTAACCCCACCGAGGCTGCCGTGCGCGCTGGTGTGGAGGCCTACCAAGCCGGGCTGTGCGACGGCCTGGTAGCAGTGGGCGGGGGTTCGGCCATTGACTGCGCCAAAGGCATTGCCATTTTGGCAACCCACCCAGGCGATTTAAAAACCTACGCCACCATTGAAGGCGGCTCTGCCAGAATAACCGATGCGGTATGCCCCATTATTGCCGTGCCTACCACCAGCGGCACGGGCAGCGAGGTGGCGCGGGGAGCGATTTTGATAGTGGGCGATGGCCGCAAGCTGGGTTTTCACAGCTGGCATTTGGTACCCAAGGCCGCTATTTGCGACCCTGATTTAACCCTGGGCCTGCCGCCCCAGCTAACAGCAGCCACCGGCATGGACGCCATAGCCCACTGCATGGAAACCTTTATGGCCGCACCGTTTAACCCACCCGCAGACGGCATAGCACTAGACGGCCTGCGCCGAGGCTGGGCTTTCATAGAGCGCGCCACACAAAACGGGGCCGACAAAGAAGCCCGTTTTAACCTGATGAGCGCGTCCATGCAAGGTGCCATGGCGTTTCAAAAAGGCTTGGGCTGCGTGCATTCGCTGTCGCACAGCTTGGGCGGCGTAAACCCGCGCTTGCACCACGGCACGCTAAACGCGATGTTTTTACCCGCTGTCGTCCGATTTAACGCGCCCGCCAAATCAGTGCAAAAAGAAGACCGCTTGAGCCGCATGGCCCACGCCATGGGCTTGGCATCGGGCAGCGACGTGGCTGCCGCTTTGGCCGACATGACGCGGCGCTTGAACCTGCCCAGCGGCTTGGCCGCGATGGGCGTGACGACTGCTGACTATGAACGCATCATCGACGGCGCGATGGCCGACCATTGCCACAAAATGAACCCGCGCATTGCTACGCGGGATGACTATGCGCAGATGCTGAGTGATAGTGCGGTGTTGCGGGGATAGAATTTTTAAAAATATAGATTTCAATATAAAATACAGTATGACAACAGAAAAACCCTTGGAATGGGCTGGTGCCTCAAAGCGCGATTTGATGGGCTTTCCGCTGGAGGTGCGACGTACTGTGGGCTATGCGTTGGGGGTAGCGCAGCTGGGAGCCAAGCACCCTGATGCCAAAACCTGGAAAGGTGAAGGTTCGGGGGTTTTGGAAGTAGTCGAATCTAGCTTGGGTAACGCTTATCGGGCGGTATACACAGTGCGTTTTGCGCAAGCAGTCTATGTGCTGCATTGCTTTCAGAAAAAGTCGCCCGATGGTATTCGTACAGCCAAGTCAGACATTGAATTAGTGCATCAACGGCTTAAGGCAGCCGCACAACATTACGAGGAAAATTATGGCCAAAAAATCTAACTCAACAGTGCAAGACATTGCATTTGAGCGCAGCACTGGCAATGTGTTTGCAGACTTGGGCCTAGACCAACCCGAGGAACTCAAAACTAAAGTGGTGCTGGCTGTGCGTCTGAACGAGCGCATCAAAGCCCTTAACCTGAAGCAAGCTGATATTGCCAAACGCTTGGGAACGGCGCAACCCAATGTGTCGGCACTGTTAAGCTACAAACTGGATAATTTTTCAGCTGAAAAACTGTTGGAGTTTTTTAACGCACTGGGCTACGATGTAGACGTACTAATACGCCCTGCTCAGTCAAAGAAACGGGGCGGTATGCACGTGCTGATTGCAGCTTAGGCTTAAACACAGTCAGGTAGATCAAAGTAAACAAGCATTTTAAAGTTTACCATGCAATGTTCGCATCTTGTAAAAACTCCATATTCTCTAAAAATGAGATTTCATAGTAAATGAAAAATATGCCGATTGGCTTAGCGCACCTAAATTCTTTGGTTATAGTAAATAAAAAAAATAGACAACAATCTGAGTCTATTTTTCATGAAAATCAAAAACTCTTGCGTGTTTTGGGGACAGCTCTTTTGGGTACATACACTAGCTCTACATGCGATAGAGCGTGCAGCGGCGGAAATCATATTATTGAAACATTGAGAACCAGAGTTTATAACTTAGCTGTTGGAGCTTACTCCCTTATTGGAATAAGCCTGTACGACGAATCCTTGAATCTTGTTAGAGGCATCGGAGAAATTGCAAACTTATTACGGCTGGCTAAGGCAAACAAAATAAAATTTGAGCAATGGATGGGCAGCGACAAATCTCAACGAATAAAACAATTCAGCCCCCGTAAAGTAAGAGACATGCTTGATGAAAAAAACTTGGTAATGGGACAAGAGTGGTATTCTGAGCTGTGCGAGTCTTATTCACACATTACCCCTCATACCGCGCCCAATAATTACGATCTCAAAAAGAACGCATGTGGAGGCATAGTCCAAAAAGATGGTGCGTTAAATGCACTCTGTCAATTGATGCGCGTCACTATTTCGGTAGCACTAGATCTGTGTCAGTATTCAAGCCTTGATGATATTTACGAAGAACTTCAAGTGTCAATACGGTTATATGGTGAAAGCTAGCTCGTAGCTTCCGAAAGTAGCGCGAAACTACAAAGCCTGCACTACCGCCATATCCGGCCTCTCCACCCAAGACGCAAACTCATCGGCCAACTGCTGCGCCGCGCTGGTGCACGTTGTCCACTGCGCAACGCGCGCGGCTAAATCTCGCCCGTGAAAGGCAAAATCTTGACGGTCGGGCAGCTTGCTGCGGGGCAGCTGGGCTATCCACTCGGGGTTGGGGGCAATCACCACCATGCGGTCTAAAAATGGGCTGGTGCCGTGTCGCCATTTCAGGGCTTTGTCCAGCCAGCCAGGCACCACTGCTTTTTGAAAATGCGGGTACAGCACAATGCCGTCGGTATTGCTGTAGTTCAAATGCAAATGGTAGTCGGTGATGCCGCCGTCCCAATACGCACCGCGCGGTGCACCGGGTATGTTGTGCACAGCCTGCAGTACAAACGGTATGGAGCAACTGGCTTGCAGCGCAGGGTTAAAGTTATCGTGGCTTAAATGCACTTGGCGGGTGCGGTAGTCTTGCGTGCCGAAGGGCAAAGGGGCGGTCAAAGAAGCAGTAGGCAGTGGCGCAGAAAACACTACCCGCTCTAGCCACGCGCCCATGGCTTTGCGGCGTATGGCGTTGGACAAAAACGCACCCGCGTAGCCTAGCGGCGTGACCAGCTTGTGCTCTGTGCGCAGCACATGCCGCCCGCGCGAGGTGATGATGTGCAAACGGTAGCGTGGGTTGTGCAGCACTTGCCCTACCCGCCCGCCATAAAACTGCGCCAGCGACTCGCCAAACTTGGCGCTGATCTCAGCGGGCCGTGGGTAATTGCGCCCTTCCTCCACATCGTAGTCTTGGTGAATATAGTCGTGCTCTAGCCGTTGAAAAGCCGCCACCGACCCGTCTAGACACGCCGTAGCCATGCGCCATGCACCAATGCTGGCCCCCACCAAATCCATTGGCTGGCGGCTGCGTGCCAACCAGTCGCCAAAGATAAAACGGTCAAGCGGCCCCAGTACCAGACCCTTGGGCCCACCCGCTGCAGCAGGGATGGTGCGCACATCCTGCGGCTGCAGGCCATGTGCGCGCAGGTGTCCCAGTGCAGCAGGCCCGGCGTAGATATTCAATGCTCTCATAACATTGATTTTATAAGCATTTTTGGGCTATCGCCCAAGGAAATGCTAGATAGTTAGCTATTAAATATATAGTATCTAACTGCGGCCCTAGCAGCCACTCTGCTGCGCCCCGTGGGCTTCAGTTTAGATTGCCAGCAGGTGCGCCAGCGGCTGCAGGTGCCAGCCCCAAAAGCGCGCGGCGCAGCTCGCTGCGTTTGGTTTTCTCGTCCAGCCAAATGGCAAAAAAGGCATCGCCAAACGCCAGGTCATTGACCTCACTGACCAAGCGGGAGTTAAAGAAAAACCGCGTACCTACCTTGGGCACAAAAACACCGGTGAGCTTGTCGCCCGACTTCACGTCGGTAAAACTCTTTTTCAGCTCTGCCGCCCAGGCTTTAATTTGAACATCGCTGGGGCTGCGCAGGCGGGCCATTTCTACCAACGACACGTTCACAATTTCATCTGCCTTGATGGCGGTGTTGTAGTCAATCTCTAGTGCAAACAAGCCCTTGGTCACCAGCGGGTTGGCGCTGCTGCCCGCCGTCCACAGGTGCGCATCGTAAGCCTTAAAACCAAAAAACCGCAGCGCACCACTGCCCAGCAAAGCCCAAGGGGCAGCCGTTTGGCTAAAAGCGCCCAGCTCGGTAGGCACAGCGCGCGGCGCTGGCCTGGCAGCAGTTTGCGCAATAGCCTGTGCGCCCAGTCCCATGCCAGCCAAAGTGGCTAACCCGGCTAACCGGCAGGCAAAACTGCGCCGAGTTACAAGCTGAGATACAGGCCGGGAAGTGGCATGCACAAAGGAATCACGCTGGACAGATGCATGCTGGACAAGTGCGTTAGTGCTTTGCATGGGCAGTACTTTCAAAGAATTTTGTACTTTACAGTTTAATTAGTGACTACTCAGTATATACCGCAAAAACTGCCAGCGCAATAAGAAAAAAAGGGCCCGCAGGCCCTTAAGTTTTACACCAAATCCGTAGTGCTTAAGGGCACACAGGGTAGTTAGCTTGCAGGGCAGCACGGGCTGAAGGAGGCGTGAAGTCCTCAAAACTAGGGGTGTTTTTAGTAAAGCCACAGCCGTAGCTGGGCGCTGCCAGCGTAGCAGCCGTGCTGACATCGTCACCCGCTGGCTTGACACCGCTGGCTTCCCACTTAACCATGTCGTCAAACGCCGTAATAGCTTCAGCCGCTGTAAAAGCGCAGTGGCCTACGTCACGAATGGCGCGCTGCACCAGCCATTTGTCGTTGCCCTTGGATTTTACGCGCGCGGCATACACCTGCTGCATTTTGAAGGGTACAAACAAGTCGCCCAAAGTGTGGATAGACACTACAGGAATGTTAATGTCGCCACTGGTCAGCGGAATCCAGCGCAAGCCATCGCGGCGCAAACGGTTTACATCCGCCGTGGGCGTGATTTTGAACGCCGCTGCGTTAAAAGCTGTGTCTATCGTGGTGTTACTGGGGCTGGAGGCATCTACTTTGTAAAACAGCTGCGTGGTGTCCAAGATATTGCCGTTCAAAATACCATTGATAGCGCCATCGCCCCCCAGGCCACCCCAAATATTGCCTTGGTTGCCCGCATTAGCCCAGCCCTCTTTGTAAAACGGACGGTCGCCTCCGCTTAAGTTCATCACCACGTTTTTCAGCTTGTCGCCCTGCGCGTTGCTAACGGTGGGGAAGGTGCTCCACAGTGCGGCTTGCACCACAGGTGCAACGGTTGCAAAATCAGTGGCAGGAAATTTAGTGAGCGGCACATTGGCCAGCTGCTGCGCGGCAACTTGGTAGCCCGCAAAATAGTTAAACAGCTCGTTATCGCCCAACACTGCGCACAGGGGTACCGCGCCGCTGTATTTCACTTTGTTAATGGCCGTAGCCTGCCCTTCGGCCTCAATGGCTGCCACCGCAATATGCCCGCCCATCGACACACCGGTGATAAATATCTTGCTTGGAACCGCCAAGGTGCGGCCATTGTCCAGTGCCAGCTTGGTAAAGTTAAGCGCCAAGGCGTTGGTATCTTCTACGCCCGCTTTCACGTCGTAGTAATTTTTAGAGTAGCTAGACGCTGCCCATGCATAGCCGTTGTCAATTAAATAGCGCCGCTGAATCGGGTTGTCAGCTGTCAGGAGGGCACCCGTGCCCCTAAAGCCATGCGTCCACATTACCAGCTTGCCGTTCCAGTTTTGCGGTACCTCGATGCGGTAGACCGACCCATTAAAAACCCCCGTCCAGCGGTCTGTGACCACTGCGCTCTGGGTAAGCTGGGCAAAGGTGGTGGTGGTAACTACCGCCGTAAACGTGCGCGCATCATGCGGGCGGGTTTCTTCCGGCAAAGGCGGGGCTACGGTCGCCGTATTAACGGGGATCACCACAGTCACGGTGGTTACCGGATTGGCGGTGGGTGTAGGTGTAGGCGTAGCCGCTGCAGGCGCTGCAGTGTCACCACCGCCACATGCGACTAGAGAAGCGAAGGCAAAAAGTGCCAACAGCTTTAAGAAAATCAATCTCATCGGTTTGCTCCTGGTAAAAATAATTTTTCTCTGCCAACACAGAGAAAAATCATGCTACGCCCGCACCTGGTTAGTGCCGTACAGGGTAACTACCCAACCACAGCCAATGCACTGCGCCAAGAGGCATTTTTAGTCGCGCAAGTTACTGGTTGAGTGGGTGCTGCAGCATTTGTAAGGCAACGTATCTTGCGTAAGCTCTGCTAGCCACTGCCAGCAGCCAGAGTGGCAGTAGGCCCAACGTGTAAAAGTGTAGAAGTGTAAAAATTGCCACCCCACTTCAATTCCGCCCAAACGCCTTCGATGGTGTGCCAATACATGCCACGGGGCAGGGGTCGTCGCCTACCAAGCCTACTACGGGTTGGCCGCCATAGCCTTCACGGGCGCGCCAGCCAGGGTCTTTGGTGAAGAGGTTTTGCCATAGGCTGCCTACGTTAAATTGCGGTAGGGGTTTGCCAGGGTTTTGGGTTTCAAATTCTGCGCGGATCTCTGCGCCGGTTTTGTACCAGGCTACTTTGTTGACATAGCGCTTGAGGGTTTGGCCGCGCCAGCCTGCGTCTTTGGCCTGCGCCCACACTGCGTCGCCGTGTTCGATGTTCCAGGCGGGGTTGAGATCCCAGGCGGTGCGGCCTAACACGTCGCCAAAGATGTACAGCTTGCCTCCTAGCACGCGCCATTCAGTAGGGTCTGAGCCCAGTTTGAGTGCGTAGGCTGCGCCGCTGGCGCAAAAGCCGCCATACTGCGGCTCAAATTTGTCGGGTGCAGCATCAAAGGTGGCTTTGTTGGCGGCGTTTAAAAAGTAGTAGGTGCGGCCTGTTAGGGTGGTTTGAAACACCGGGTTGCCGCGCATGCTTTGCTGCTGGGTGAAGTAGGCCACGGGGTCATGGCCTAGCAGCATCACGTCTTGGCCGGTGATATTTTTCATGGTGGCGTGGGGCGTGCCGCAGGCGGCTAGCAGGGCAACAGCGCAGATTAAGCTGCACTTTATGGCGCACTTGAATAGAGTTTGCAGAGGGTTCATAGCAGGTACTTTATGGGGTACTGTGTCGGGTGCTTTATCGGGTGCTCAAAAGAGTCACGGGGCTGCATCTTTCGCGCTGCGTTGTCATGCCGCATCTTGAAAGCTTTTGGCACGCAAAGTTAGCACCAGGGTGTCGCGGTGGGCGCCGTCTGCGGTGGGCTGGATGGGAGTGGTTTCGTGCACTACGCGGGCATCGTCTAGCAGCAGCACGCTCCACGGCTCGGTCAGGGTAAAGCGCTGGCCGCGTGGGCCGTCGGCCTCAAAAACGCGGGTTTCGCCGCCTTTAACGCCCTGGCGCGCTACTAAAAATACGGCCACCAAATCTACCCCGTCGCGGTGCGCGCCCTCGGGTGTGGGGCGGCCTATGCCGCCTTCGGTGTCAATGCGAAACTGGTGCGCTTCGGCATACCAGGGCTGGGGGCTGCGCAGTTGGTTGGCCAGCAGGGCCATCCAGCGCAGCAAGGCGAGCCATGCGTCGGTATGGGTGGTGGCGGCTACGGGTTCAAACCAGCGCTGCATGCCGCCGTGCAGCGCGTTGTACTCTAGCGGCTGCCAGTGGGCGCGGTGAGGCGTGGCTTGTACTTGGGGTGTGCTTTGCAATAGGGGTGTGCTTTGCAACGGGGGGGTGCCTGTTTGGGCGGCACTCACCACATAGCTGGCGTGGCGGCGTTTGCGGTATTTGCCACCGTCTTTGAGGTACGCATCGGGCGCTAGTGCATCCCAGCTGCTGCCCAGGGCGGCCAAACCGGCCAGTGTGCACTGCGCTAGCTGCGCTACGTCGGCAGCGGGCAGCAGCGCAAAACCTTGTTGGCGCAGCGCAGGCAGCAAGGTGGTGGGGTGGGTATAAGGCGGCACGAAGCCGTGGTGGTGTTCAGACATTGGGACAATTTAAATTGTAGGCATCAATATATCTAATTATAGGCTTCTCGCCCAAGGAAATGCTGAACAAGCAGCTATTAAAATAGTAGTGAATGAAAATAATTAGGAGCCTGCACATCAGGTCGCGATGGGGCCGCAATCAGGCAGCAATCAGGCCTTTACGGGGCTTGCAAACTGCGCTACATCGGCGCTTAGGTCGGCATGGCCACCAAAGTGCTCTATGCAAAAGTCTACAAACGCGCGCACTCTGGCGGGCAGTTGTTTGCGGCTGGGGTAGTGGATAAACAATTGCCAGCCTTCGGGTGCATGCTGGGGTAGGCAGGTTTTAAGCTGGCCTTGCTGCAAAGCCGCCAACGCCAGCGGCTGCGGCAGCTGGGCAATGCCCAAACCGTCCACACAGGCCTGCAACAACGCGCGAAAATCGTTGCAAACAAAACGGCCAGGGTGCTGCAGCATTTGCATGCTGCGCGCACCGTCTTTGCGGGTTTGCACAAAAAACGGCGTGGCTTGCTCCTTGCCCGTTATTTGCAGCTGCAGCAGGGCATGCGAGGCTAGATCGTCCAAATTGGCAGGCGTGCCTTGGGCCGCCAGGTAGACCGGCGAGGCGCACAAAAGCAGGCGCATGGGACCCAGCGGGCGGGCCACAAAAGCAGCGTCATTGAGCACACCCACCCTGATGCCCACGTCAAAGCGCTTGGGAATCAATGAGGTGGAGTCTTCGCTCAGCTCAAGCTCTAGCGCAATGTCTGGGTAGCGGGCGTAGAAGGCGGGCAACAAGGGCATCAAATACAAAAAAGCCACGGGAGATACCAGTGTGGCGCGCAGCTTGCCGCTGGGGTGCTGTGCGTCGCTGGCAATGTCTTTGCAGGCAGCATCTAGCTGGGCCAGCGGCCCTTGGCATTGCTCTAAAAACGCCTGTCCTTCGGAGGTAAGCTGCAGCGCCCGGGTGCTACGCGCAAACAAGCGTACGCCCAAGCTTTTTTCCAGTCGGCTGATGTTTTGGCTGACCGCCACGGGGGAAATGTCCAGCTCGCGGGCGGCAGCCGCAAAGCTGCCCAGCTCGGCCGTTCGGCTGAAGTTGAGGATTCCGCGCAGGGTTTGCATAGCGGTATGGTAGACGTAAAGCGTTTTGATTGCAAAGTTTTAATGTGTAATCTATGAAGTATTTAGTCAATTGTGCGGCAGGGTTGCTTTGCTTAAAGTTGGGTTTCCTCCACTTAACTACCTCAAGGAACCCCATGAAATACTTGCTACTTTGCCAGTTTCAACCCGCCGCATTTGCCAACATGCCTGCCCAGGCAGGTGCCAGCATCATGCAAGAGATGATGGACTACAACCACCAGTTGATCCAGGCAGGTGTGTTGTTAGCCGCTGGGCAGCTAGCCCCACCCGAGACAGCGCAGCGCGTGTTTGCTGTGGACGGCCGTATCAGAACCCAGGAAGGTTTGGCCCTGGCGGGCGATACCCAAATTGGCGGCTACTACCTGATAGACGTGCCCGGCGAGCCAGAAGCCACCGGCTGGGCCGCAAAGTGCCCCGCAGCCAAGATGGGGGCCTTGGAGGTGCGCCAAGTGGTCTACTCACCCATGTAGCGCTCCTGGGCACTTTTTGCCATCGATGCCGGTTATTATTTGTCGCTGTTACTGCTTATCGCATTCACCGTTGTGTATGTGTGATGGGTAACCGTCCATTTAAAACCCGCTCGCTATGTCTGCCCTCCATATCACGCTGCTGTTTGCTGGCTTGTGCGCCCTGCTTCAATGTGCCCTTACCGCGCTGGTGGTTGTACGGCGCATGCAAACCGGCGTGGACTTGATGGATGGCGACGACGCAAAGCTGCTGCAGCGCATTCGTGCGCATGGTAATTTTGCTGAAACCGTGCCCATGGCCTTGCTGCTGATGGCGCTGCTAGAACTTGAGGGCTTGCCGCCAGTTTGGCTGGTGTGCTCAGGCCTGGCACTGGTGACAGGCCGTGTGCTGCACATGCTTGGCATGCTGGTCAGCAGCTTAAGGTGGTGCAGGCTGGGCGGCATGGTGCTGACATTGGCGGTGATCAGCATTGAAGGCGTATTGTGTCTTTGGGTTTTTCTGCGCTAGCTTGCGCTACCGAGTTGCTAAACCATGGTTTGAGAGTCATCCCAGGTAAACCGCCTGAGCCTGTGCCGGCCCTTTCCATGGTCAAGCTGCGTGCCAACGGACTGCCTGTTTGATACCAGTGTCTGGCTAAGGCGTATGGCGTACAAGGCATGTCAAACAATGACGCACTGGTGGCGCTAGATGCTTTACTTGCACTGCCGCAAGTCAGTGTGCGTGAAGAGTCGCTGGGAGTTTTCGGGCTCTGGCGAGCCTTGGCTGCCACCGATACCGCGTCGCACAATGTATGGATGGACGCTTACTTCGCCAACCGCGCAAACGTCTTGCGAAATTTGGCCACCTTGGGCGCTGCCACCGCCATGCAATAACCTTGCGTGGGGTTGCGGGCAAAGTAGTCTTGGTGGTAGTCCTCGGCGGCGCTGTAGTTGGCCAGGGGTAGCACCTCGGTAACCATCGCACTGCTGTAGTGTTTGCTGGCAGTCAGCTGGGCAACGATCTCGTCAGCAACTAACTTTTGCTCTGTGGTGGCATAGTAAATACCGCTGCGGTACTGCGTGCCTTGGTCATTGCCTTGGCGGTTCAAGGTAGTGGGGTCGTGAATGACGAAGAAAATTTCCAGCACCTCGCGGGTGGAAATTACCTGTGGGTCGTACACTAGTTTGACTACTTCGTTGTGCCCTGTGC
Organism: Polaromonas sp.; assembly: GCA_043721235.1. Lineage (GTDB taxonomy): Bacteria > Pseudomonadota > Gammaproteobacteria > Burkholderiales > Burkholderiaceae_C > JAAFIP01. The sequence goes on from JAYSRE010000007.1 coordinate 18,235, forward strand.
GGCCGCTGCACACTTGCTCGTAGGTGGGGTTAATGGTTTGGCCGTTGCTATAGCCAGACTCTACATCCAGCACACCGCGCACGGCCACGTAGACAGACTCGGTGCACCAAAAACAGCCACCACCCAGGGTAATGGTTTGGGCACTGGAAGGGAAATTAGTTGACACTTAAAGCATCTCCATAAAATTCGTTAAACTGTTGCCATAGTACAGCGTATGTGCACTGCACACCACCCAAGGATTGTCCATGAAACGCGATGCCCTCCCCACCAAAGCTGTCTTTGACTGGCAAGACCCATTTTTGCTGCGCGAACAGCTCACCGATGACGAGCGCGCGGTGCAAGAGGCAGCGCACCAGTTTTGCCAAGACAAACTGCAAACCCGCGTGCTGATGGCCGCGCGGCACGAGAAGTTTGACCGCGAGATCATGACCGAAGCCGGCGCTATGGGTTTTTTAGGCTCCACGATTGAAGGCTACGGCTGCGCGGGGCTCAACTATGTATCTTACGGCTTGGTAGCCCGCGAGGTAGAGCGTGTAGACAGCGGCTACCGCAGCGCCATCAGCGTGCAAAGCTCGCTGGTAATGCACCCTATTAACGAATACGGCAACGAAGCGCAACGCCAAAAATACCTGCCCAAATTAGCCACTGGCGAATGGGTAGGCTGTTTTGGCCTGACCGAGCCTAACCACGGTAGCGACCCGGCCAGCATGCTTACCCGCGCCAAGCCCGCAGTACGCGACGGCGTAGACGGCTACATCGTCAATGGCGCGAAGATGTGGATCACCAACAGCCCGATTGCCGATGTATTTGTGGTGTGGGCCAAGCTGCAAAACGAAGACGGCACCGTGGGCGGCCAAGAAGCCATTCGCGGCTTCGTGCTGGAAAAAGGCATGAAGGGCTTAACCGCCCCCAAAATCGAAGGCAAGATGAGCCTGCGTGCCAGCATTACCGGCGAGATAGTGATGGACGGCGTGTTTGTGCCACAGGCTAATTTACTGCCCAATGTGAGCGGCCTAAAAGGCCCATTTGGTTGCCTGAACAAAGCGCGCTACGGCATAGCCTGGGGCGCTTTGGGTGCAGCAGAGTTTTGCTGGCAAGCTGCCCGCCAGTACACCCTGGACCGCCAACAGTTTGGCCGCCCCTTGGCGCAAAACCAGTTGATTCAAAAGAAGCTGGCCGACATGCAAACCGAGATCACCCTGGGCCTGCAAGGCTGCCTGCGTGTGGGCCGCCTGATGGACGAAGGCAAGGCGGTGCCTGAGATGATCAGCCTGGTTAAACGCAACTCTTGCGGCAAGGCCCTGGACATTGCCCGCATGGCGCGCGATATGCACGGCGGCAACGGCATTCACGACGAATACCACGTGATTCGCCACATGGTGAACCTGGAAGCTGTCAACACCTACGAAGGCACCCACGATGTGCATGCGCTGATCCTGGGCCGGGCGCAGACGGGGCTTCAGGCGTTTTACTGATGTAGTAGCGTTTTTTAGCCTTTTAGCCATACCGCCCAAGGAAATGCTGATTGATTAGCTATTATTTGTATAGTAACTAGTCAGCAGTGTAGGCCGCCCTGGCAGCCTGTGCCAGTGCATATACCGCCCGTGCAGGCTGCGGCTTTAAGCGGTGGTCGCTCCATACCTGGCGCCATAGCCGCGCACCACTTTGGCCATGGCGCAGGCCCAGCATGTGGCGGGCTATGGCATACCAGGGCGTGCCTTTGGCAGTAAATTCACGCTCCATGTACAGCAGCATCTGCTCTTCTACGCTACCTCGCGTGATGCTGGTTTGCAAAGCGCCGGTGCCCTGTGCAGCGCCATAAAACTGCGCGTCCCACTGCGCCAGCCACCACGGGTTATGGTAGGCCTCACGCCCTACCATGACGCCATCCACATGGGCCAGTTCATGCACTACCTGTTCAGCTGTGTTGATGCCGCCATTCAGGGCAATCACCAAATGCGGGAAATCTTTTTTAAGCTGGTGTACCAGCTCGTAGCGCAGCGGCGGTACTTCACGGTTTTGTTTGGGCGACAGGCCTTGCAGCCAGGCATTGCGCGCATGCACAATAAACACGCCGCAGCCCGCGTCGGCCACGGTGCCCACAAAATCGCGCACAAAGGCGTAGCTCTCGGTTTTGTCGATGCCAATGCGGTGCTTGACGGTGACCGGAATGTCCACCACATCGCGCATGGCTTTTACACAGTCGGCCACCAGTGCTGGCTCGGCCATCAGGCACGCGCCAAACGCACCGCGTTGCACCCGCTCGCTGGGGCAGCCGCAGTTCAGGTTAATCTCGTTGTAGCCCCACTGCGCGCCCAGCTGCGCGGCTTTGGCCAAGTCTGCTGGCTCGCTGCCGCCCAGCTGCAGCGCCACGGGGTGCTCCTGGGCATTAAAGTCCAAATGGCGCGGCACATCGCCATGCAGCAGCGCACCGGTAGTCACCATCTCGGTGTACAGCAGGGTGTTTTGGGTGAGCAGGCGGTGAAAGTAGCGGCAGTGGCGGTCAGTCCAGTCCATCATGGGTGCGACGGATAACTTCCAGCCGCCTGGCCATGGCGGGTTAGTCAATAGAGATTGGCGTGAAGGCATAGCGCTATTATCCCCACCAAAAGACGCAACCACGTCAGTAAAGTGCTAAACCGCAATTGCTCCCTGAGCCCTGTTTAATGCCCAGGCAATATGCTCTGCAACCAGTGGCGTTGCAGTTGCCAGCGCAGTAACCAGCGCAGTACGCGCACGGTCAATGGCTTCTCCGGTCAGCGCCAAATCTTTTTCAACATGCAGCGCATTGCCCATAGCGACCGCAATGTTCCTCTGCCAACGTGCATGCCCTATGCGCCGTATCGGGCTGCCTTCGGTGTGCTTTAAAAACTCTGCCTCTGTCCAGCCCAGCAAGGTCACAAGCTGCTGGCCGGTTAGGCCCGCACGCTCATCAAAATCGGGCAAGGCGCTGCGCTGGGCGAACTTGTTCCACGGGCAAATTAGCTGGCAGTCGTCGCAGCCGTAGATGCGGTTGCCTATCAGCGGGCGCAGCTCCAGGGGGATAGGGCCTGCATGCTCAATGGTTAAATACGAAATGCAGCGGCGTGCATCCAGCAGGCCTGGCGACAGGATGGCGCGTGTGGGGCACACGCCAATGCAGGCTGTGCAGGTGCCGCAGTGCGCGCTGCTGGGTTCAGTGAATGGTAAAGCTATGTCAATGTAAATTTCACCTAAAAAGAACATGCTGCCCGCCTCGCGTGACAGGGTCAGCGTGTGTTTGCCGCGCCAGCCCAGGCCGCTGCGGGTGGCCAGCTCTACCTCCAGCACAGGGGCTGAGTCTGTGAAGGCCCTGCAACCTAGCGGCCCTACGTGTGCGGCAATACGTTGGGCCAACTTTTGCAATCGGTTGCGCAACACTTTGTGATAGTCGCGGCCTCGGGCGTAGAGTGACACAATGGCTTCACTGGGATGGTTTAATCTATCAAATTCGATAGCTTGCCAGCCAATTGGCGTGCTGCTTGGGAGATAATCCATGCGTGCAGTGATAACGCTTGCGGTGCCGGGCACCAGCTCTGCGGGGCGGGCGCGCTTCATGCCGTGGCTGGCCATGTAGTGCATGCTGCCATGAAAGCCCTTGTCTAGCCAAGCCTGCAGTCCGGGCTCGGCTGTGCTCAAATCAATCGGGGCTACGCCAATGTGCGAAAACCCCAGTTCTGTCGCCCAGTGGCGAATGTTGGAGAGAAGTTGAATACGGTGGGTCACGGTGCTTTGATTGTAGAAACATCTGCGTGGGCTAGCGAAGTGGCCACGCAAGCTTGGGCGACAGCGTTGTCTACCAAGCCTGCATTGCGTAATGCCATCATAGAGCTGCATGGCGACCTGGGCGCTGGCAAAACCACCCTGGTGCGCCACCTGCTGCGCGCACTGGGCGTGCAGGGCCGCGTAAAAAGCCCTAGCTACGCGGTGGTAGAGCCGCACCAATTGGGCGATTTGACCATTTCGCATTTTGACTTTTACCGCTTTACTGACCCGCGCGAATGGGAAGACGCAGGCTTTAGAGACAGCTTTGCGGCCCCTGGCCTTAAGCTGATTGAATGGGCCGACAACGCCCGAGCCGCCCTGCCCGTGCCCGACCTGTCCATCCACATGACGGTGCAAGCGGACGACAGCCGCAGCGTGGTTATCAAAGCTTGGACCGCAGTGGGCCAAGCGCTGCTGGCATGACGTTACCACTGCAGTCCATCACCCGGCGTCAAGTTGTGGGCGCTGGCACGCTGGTACTGCTGCTAACCAAGGCAGATATTGCATGGGGCGCTACTATTTTGGCGGTGCGGGTGTGGCCCGCAGACGACTACACGCGCGTCACCATTGAGAGCGACGGCATACTTGCCACCAAGCAACTGTTTGTGGGCACACCTCCGCGCTTGGCCGTAGACATTGAAGGCGTAGAACTGAGCACCGAGTTGCGCGAGCTGGTAGGCCGTGTCAAACCCAACGACCCCTACATCAGCGGTATCCGTGTGGGGCAAAACGCACCCGGCGTAGTGCGGCTGGTGATTGACCTTAAACAAAACGCCCTGCCCCAGGTGTTTAACCTGCCGCCCGTAGCCGCCTACCAGCACCGCTTGGTCCTAGACCTGTACCCGGCAGTGGTGGCAGACCCGCTAGAGGCGTTAATCAGAGAGCGCATGAACGATGCCACTGCGCCAGCGGCTACCCCTACCGCACGAGACCCACTGGGGGAGCTGATAGCGCAGCAATCTGCGCGCCCCAGCAGCAGCGCGCCCAGCGCCCCCCCACCCAAACCGCCCGTTGCCAGCACGCCAGCGTCCAAAACTGACCGCCTGATCGTCATAGCGCTAGACCCCGGCCACGGCGGTGAAGACCCCGGTGCCATTGGCCCGCAGGGCACGCAAGAGAAAGACATCGTGTTGTCAGTAGCACTTAAACTGCGCCAGCGCATCAACGCCACCACCATCAACGGCAACCCCATGCGCGCCTTTTTGACGCGCGATGCCGACTTTTTTGTACCGCTGCATGTGCGTGTACAAAAAGCCCAAAAGGTACAGGCCGATTTGTTCATTAGCATCCACGCCGATGCCTTCGCCGTGCCCACTGCACGCGGTGCCAGTGTATTTGCCCTAAGCGACAAAGGGGCCTCTAGCGCCGCCGCCAAATACATGGCAGACAAAGAAAACAAAGCCGACCTGATTGGCGGCGTGAATGTCAAGGTCAAAGACCTCAGCGTGCAACGCGCCATCCTGGACATGAGCACCACAGCGCAGATCAATGACAGCCTCAAACTGGGTGGCCATTTGCTAGGCGAGATCGGCAGCTTTGCCAAGCTGCACAAACCGCGTGTAGAGCAAGCTGGTTTTGCGGTGCTCAAGGCGCCCGACATTCCCAGCATATTGATAGAAACTGCCTTTATCAGTAACCCCGAAGAAGAGCAGCGCCTGCGCAGCCAAGACTACCAAGACCAGCTGGCCGATGCCATGCTGCGCGGCCTGCAGCGCTACTTTGCCAAGAACCCGCCGCTGGCGCGGACGCGGACCAGCTCGTAGGTTCAATTTCACCAGCTTCAAGTATTTTCAGGCGTTAATTTAGGTGCTGGTACCAGGCTTTTGCCTAATTTCAACATGGGCCAATTTGGGCGGCAAAAAACTAGGCTTTTGCCTCAGCCCGGCTGGCCTTCCATGTCCCAAACAATGCAATCAGCCCGGGCACGATGATCAGTGCCCAAATGATTTTGGACAGGTTGGCTTGCACCCACGGCAGGTTGCCAAAAAAGTAGCCTGCAGAGCACAAGCCCACCACCCAAATTACCGCACCCACCACGTTGTACAGCGTGAATTTTCCGCGCGACATCTCGGCCACACCCGCCACAAAAGGCACAAATGTGCGAACGAATGGCATGAACCGGGCCAAAATGATGGTCACGCCGCCGTAGGTTTCATAAAAAGTGTGGGCTTTGTTGAAAGCGTTTTTGTTAAAAAACTTAGAGTCCTCCCACTGGAACACTTTAGGGCCAAAGTAGCGGCCAATGGTGTAATTGCACTGGTCGCCCAAAATAGCCGCAGCCAACAGCACTCCCATGGCAATGGGCAGGCTGATGAGCCCAATACCGCACAGAGCGCCGGTAATAAACAGCAGCGAGTCGCCCGGTAAAAACGGCATCACCACCACACCGGTTTCGGTAAACACGATGGCGAACAACAGCACATAGACCCAAGCGCCATAGGTGGCGACAAAATCTTTGAGATGTACGTCAACATGCAGGATGAAGTCTAAAAGAAAAGTCAGTAGTTCCATGGAGCCTATTATTACAGGCGCTGCGCAGCGATCAAGGCGCAGTTTGCAACCAGACTGGCCAGCGCCTCTACAATTGGTGGGTGAATGCCATTGTGTCCCCCTCAGCCTTGCCCCGCACCATCCGCGCGTTGCCTGATGCACTGATCAGCCAGATTGCGGCGGGTGAGGTGGTGGAGCGGCCTGCCTCGGTGGTGCGCGAGCTGCTAGACAATGCGCTGGACGCGGGGGCTACCACGGTTACGCTGCGGCTAATGGCCGGGGGCGTGCGCGCGATGGTGGTGGAGGATGACGGCGTGGGCATAGCGCGCGACCAGCTGGCCATGGCCCTTAAGCGCCACGCCACCAGCAAAATTGCGTCGCTGCAAGATCTAGAGTCTGTAGCCACCATGGGCTTTCGCGGTGAGGCCTTGGCGGCTATTAACTCGATAGCTGACTGCGCGGTATTGTCAAGGGCTGCAGGCCAGGCCAATGCTTGGATGCTGCAAGGTCAAACCGGTGAACTTAGCCAAGCTGCGAGGGCGCAGGGCACCACAGTTGAGGTGAAAGAGCTGTTTTTTTCCACGCCTGCGCGGCGCAAATTTCTTAAAACCGACGCCACCGAGATGGCGCATTGCCTGGAGTCTGTGCGCCGCCACGCACTGGCGCGGCCCGATGTGGGCTTTGCGGTGTGGCACGAAGGCAAACTGGCAGCGCAGTGGCGTGCAGGCAGCGCAGAGCAGCGCATCAATGACGTGCTGGGGGGCGACTTTGTGGCGCGGGCAGTAAAGGTGCACTACAGCGGCAAAAGCAACGATGGTGGCGACATCACCATCACGGGCTATGCAGGCATTCCCGATGCAGCCCGCTCGCGTGCTGACCAGCAGTTTGCCTATGTAAACGGCCGCTACGTGCGTGACAAGGTGCTGGCGCACGCAGCGCGCAGTGCCTATGAAGACGTGCTGCACGGCGCCAAGCAGCCGGTGTATGTGCTGTTCATGCAGATTGACCCTAGGCGGGTGGATGTGAATGTGCACCCAACCAAAATTGAGGTGCGCTTTAGTGACGGCCGCGAGGTGCACCAGGCTGTGCGCCGCGCCATCAGCGGTGCGCTGGCCGTTCCGCGCTCGGGAACTGGCGTAGCGCTGGATGCCAACTTGCGCAATGGGCAGGCCGACCGGCATGTTGACAGCGCTGAAAGCCCTGGTGCAGCCCCTTTTTATATACAAAATAGGCCTGTCGCCCAAGGAAATGCTACACAGTCAGCTATTATTTTCAGAGCATATGATACGACCCAAGGTGCGACCCAAGGTGCGACCCAAGGTGCCGCCTACGAGGTGGGCAACCGGGTCTCAGACATCTCGCTGCTGTGGAACACGCCCGCTTCCCTGCCTTACCCCGCTGCGGGTTCGGGCTTGGCTGAAGCACTCTCCAACACCTCGCTACCTGCGGCACCAGCCCACGAGACCACTTGGCCCCTGGGTAAAGCCCTGGCCCAGCTCCAAGGCATTTACATCTTGGCCGAAAACGCCCAAGGTTTGGTTATTGTGGACATGCATGCAGCGCATGAGCGCATTGTGTACGAGCGCCTCAAATCGCAAATGCAGGCGCAGCAAAGCGCAAGCTCGGCCTTGGGCGGCGGCGTGGCCCAGATCGCCAGCCAGCCTTTGCTCATTCCCGCCACCTTTGCCGCCACCCCTACCGAGGTGGCCACCGCCGAGGCCAGCGTGAGCGTGCTTGCTGCGCTGGGTTTGGACATTACCGCCTTTTCCCCCAAAACTCTGGCGGTACGAGCGGTGCCACCATCGCTGGCCCATGGCGACCCGGTCGAGCTGGCCCGCAGCGTGCTGGCCGAGCTGGCTCAGCACGATGCCAGCACCGTCATCGAACGCGCCCAGCACGAGATCCTCAGCACCATGGCCTGCCACGGCGCGGTGCGCGCCAACCGCCAGCTCACCCACCCAGAGATGAACGCCCTGCTGCGCCAAATGGAAGCTACCGAGCGCTCAGACCAGTGCAACCACGGCCGGCCCACGTGGCGGCAAATCAGCGTGAAAGAGCTGGACACGCTGTTTTTGCGTGGGCGGTAGGCCAAAACCTGTTAAGCCCGCCGTGAAGTGCCTCGTTGTGATCGCTCACCCGTTGAAAAACAGTTTGTGCCAAGCCTTGGCCACGCATGCAATAGACAGCTTGCGCCGCGCCGGGCATGAAGTGCAGATTGAACATCTATACGATAATGCATTTGCGCCCGCACTGACCGCTGCAGAGCGCCAAAGCTACTACAGCGTTGCGTTTGATGCACCAAACCTTAGGTCTGAAATTCAAAATTTAACCGAGGCTGAAGCTTTGGTATTGGTGTTTCCAACGTGGTGGTTTGGCTTACCTGCTATTTTAAAAGGCTGGTTTGACCGTGTATGGGCATCGGGCGTGGCCTACGACCATGCGATGGATTTAGGTGCCATCCAACCACGTCTTATGGGGTTGCGCCACGCATTGGCCATCACCACCTTAGGCTCGCCCTGGTGGGTAGATCGCTTTGTTATGTGGCAGCCCATCAAACGCCAGCTCAAAACAGCACTGATCGGCACCTGCGCGCCTGCCTGCAAATTTCAAATGCTGTCGCTCTACCAAAGCGAAACAGTCAGTGCTATTGTGTTTGCAAAATTCTGTCAGCGTATCAGCGCGGGGTTGAACCTGTGGAAATAGGCAATGTGTGCATCCGCCAAGCACAATTTCCCGCTGACCAAGAGGCCTTGGTTGCCCTTGTCCGCGAATATGCAGCGTGGCTCAAGGTTGACATGTGTCTGCAGAACTTTGACGAAGAAATGGCACACATCGACAGCAAGTACAGCCTGCCAAACGGCTTGTTTTGGGTGGTTGAAGATGCCGGTCGGTTAGTAGGTGGGGTAGGTTTTAAGCACCTAAACGAGGCCACTGCAGAAGTCAAGCGCCTGTATGTACAACCCGCTTTCAGAGGCCACGCACTGGGCCAAAAGCTGATGCACATGGTGATATGCACCACCCGCCAGCTAGGCTACCAGCGCTTGGTGCTGGACACGGTGCCTCAGACTGCGGGCTCTCACGTTTTGTACCAGCACTTGGGTTTTACGCCGACTGCACCTTACTACAGCGGCCCTACATTTGCGACGCATTTTTTTGCATTGCCATTGCAGCCGTCACACTAGCCGACGTTTGCGTGCGGGTGTCTGAGGGCGAGCCGCGCTATAGGTAAGCCCATCAATTGTTCACACTGCGCACAAACCGCGCCTTGTCGTATCCCAGCGCAACCGCCTTGTCCAAGATCGCGTTGTAGGTCGCGTCGTCCATTTTGGCTGCGCGCGACAGCACCCAGCCAAACTCGCGTGTGGGGTCGCCTACCAGTACCCATTGGTAGTCGGGCTCCAGGGCCAGCACCCAGTAGTCTCCATAGAAGGGCCGAAAAAAGCTGACTTTCAACTTGGCGTTGTTACTACCCTCTACTATTTTGGCCACGCCTTTGGCCTCCACCGGTTTGCCGTCTTCACCCAAGCATTGGTTAAGCACACTTAAACCATCACCGTCTTTAGCGTAGGTGGCGCGGGTGTTGCTGGCGCACATTTTTTGGAACTTGTTGGGCACCATACCCTGCTGCGTCCAGGTGCCCAGGTAGCGCGTTACATCTACGCTGGCCACTGTGGGCGGCGCATTGGCGGGCGGCGAAGAGTTACAAGCGGTTAAACCGGCCAGACCCGTCAACGCGGCCATGGCAGCAGCCGTTAAAGTCACAGCGCGCGAGGTTATTGGGGAAAATATGGTTTTCATAGCTCTCACTTTAAGGGAACCAAGGCCCGCGCGCTGTGTCTTAGCCGCTTTACCCTTACAACCCAGCACACCCCTCCCATGGCCATTTCCTCTATTTCTGGCACTACTTTTTGGCGCTTAGCAGGCGCTACAGCGCTGTGCCTTAGCACTTTGGCAGGCTGTGCCTCGCTGGACAGCAAACAAGGCCAGTGGATTTTCAACCCCTCCCAGCGCAGCTGGGGCGACAGTGCAACCGTGGCTGGCAACATGCAAGAAGCGTGGATCAGCTACCCATCTCAGGTTACGGGCCAAGCCGTCAAACTGCACACGCTGGTACACCCATCGGCCCAGCCCAACGCACCGGTCATGCTGTACCTGCACGGCGCACGCTGGAACGTCAGCGGCAGCGCCTACCGCATACAGCGCATGCAAGAGCTGGGCTTTACCGTGGTGGCGGTGGACTACCGGGGCTTTGGCAAAACCTCAGGCGAGACACCCTCAGAGAAAATGGCCTACGAAGACGCGCAGGCCACTTGGCAGTGGATTGCGGCTACCTACCCTGGGCAGCCGCGTTACATCTTTGGCCATTCGCTGGGCGGGGCCATCGCCATCGAGCTGGCCAGCAAAGTTGCCGATGAAACAGGCACTATTGTGGAGGGTACTTTTACCTCCATTCCCGACGTAGCGTCTAGCATGCGCTGGGGCTGGTTGCCGTTTACTGGGCTGATCACGCAACGCTTTGAATCGATTAAAAAAGTAGCCTCCATCGGCTCGCCCCTGCTGGTGGTACACGGCAGCAACGACACGTTGATCAAACCCGCTCTGGGCCGCAAACTGTTTGACGCTGCCGCCCAGCCCAAGCGCTTTGTACTGGTGGAAGGCGGATCGCACCACAACACTAACTCGGTAGGCCAACCTGCCTACAAAGCGGCACTGGCTGAGCTGTTTGGCCTAGCGCCAGCGCAGACCTTGGTGGCACAGTAACGCTATTAAATATAGAGCTGACTATCTAGCATTTCCTTGGGCGATAGGGCTAAAGGAGCATAAGAATGCAAGACTGGGGCGGTTTTACTGCCCCTGTGCCTATGGGGCTCTTGCGCTGTAACAGTGGTGCAGAGGGTGCAGAGGGTGTGCAGTTTTAGCGAGTAAACTTTCACTTTATGAACACTGTAACTTTAGCTACCTTGAGCACGTTTCCGAGCCAACTGGAAGCCCATTACGCGGCTATTCCAGATGGTTTCAAACACTGGTCACCGCCATCCTGGGACGGTATACCCAGTGAACCCTTCACCGCTATCGAGCAAATTTGCCATATCCGCGACATTGAAATCGAGGGCTACCATGTGCGCATCCAGCGCGCTTTGGCAGAGCACTGCCCCACGCTGGCGTCGATTGACAGCATCGCCATCACTGCACAGCGGCCTTATGCGCAGGCCAATGTTGCAGAGGTGTTTGCCAGCTTCCGTGCCGCCCGCGAATACACTCTGCAGCTTATCACCGGCCTAACCGAAGCCCAATTGCAACGCACGGCTTTGTTTGAAGGCTACGGCTCATTGACCCTGCGCAGCCTGCTGCACTACCTGTGCAGCCACGACCAGCAGCACTTGTCGGGGCTGCAATGGCTTATGGGGAAGATCGAAGCTTCTACAGCGTGCATTACATAAACGGTTGAAATGCCATCAATTGAGGCAACGCCTAATCTGCTACCCTTAGCAGTTACATGCAACCTAATCTTGTCGTCCTTTTTTTAAGCCTGCTCCTGGGCCTTCAGCCCATCACTACAGATCTGTACTTACCCGCCCTGCCCGCTATTACCGAGGGGTTTGGGGCCACGATGGGGCAGGCACAGTTGACTTTGACGGCGTTGCTGCTGGCGTTTGGTGTGTCGCAGCTGGTGTGGGGGCCGCTGTCTGACCGGTTTGGCCGCAAGCCAATTTTGATTGTGGGCCTGGCCGCTTATGCTGCGGCCTCTTTGGGCGGCGTGTTTGCGGCCAGCATGGAGCAGCTGATTGCATGGCGTGCTGTGCAAGGCGCGGCGATGGGCGCGGGCGTAGTGTGCGCACGGGCCATGACACGCGACTTGTATGCCCCTGCTGACGGCGCGCGGGTGATGAGCAAGGGCCTGTCAGGTTTGGGCGTGATAGCCTGCTTGAGTGCGCCCTTGGGCGGACTGCTCACCGATGTGCTCAACTGGCGTGCGGCCATGGCAGTGCTGTCGGTCTTTGGCATGGTCACGCTGGGCCTGACCTGCTGGAAGTTTAAAGAAACTATTCCAGTGCGCAACCTGCAAGCGCTGCAACCTGCAAGCTTGCTGCGCACTTGGGGCCTGATTCTGCGTAACTCCACGTTTTGGGCCTATGCGTTGCTGTCAATCACCTCGTATGCAGGCCTGTTCACGTTTTTGGCCACTTCCTCGTTTGTGTTTATCAAGGTGCTGGGCTTGACGAAAACCCAGTATGGGCTGGTCATGGCCGTGATGTCGCTGTCCTACATTACGGGCACTTTTATGTGCCGACGCTTGCTGGTGCGCTATGGGGTGCTGCGCACGGTATGGTGGGGCGGCTGCTTTACAGCGGTGGCGGGCGCGCTGCTGGCGGGCTTGGCTTGGATGGGTGTGCACAGCGCAGTAGCGGTGCTGGGGCCGTTTTGTATTTTCATGCTGGGGCATGGCGTGCACCAGTCGTGCGGGCAGTCGGGCGCGGTAGGGCCTTTTCCGCAGGCGGCGGGGGCGGCCTCGGCGCTGTCGGGGTTTTGCATGATGGTGGTGGCGTTTGGCATGGGCGCTTACCTGGGCACGCACATGGACGGCACGGTCAAACCGCTGGCCTACGGTGTGGCTTTTTGGGCGGTGTGGATCGTGCTAACGGCCTGGGTGCTGGTGCAGCGGCATGGACAGCAGCCCGCACACTAGTCCGCGCACTAGCCCCATGCCGCCTACACGTCCCCCCTACATTTGCCTGGCAGGCCCTACGGCCAGCGGCAAAAGTGCGGCATCGCTGCTGATAGCCGCGAACATCCCCGTGGAAATCATCAGCGTAGACTCAGCCCTGGTGTACCGGGGCATGGACATTGGCACCGCCAAGCCTACGCGCGCAGAGCAGGCCCAGGTACCGCACCATTTGATCGACACCATCGACCCCGCGCAAAGCTACAGCGCGGCGCAGTTTGTACGCGATGCCACGCGCTTGGTTGCCGACATACAGCAGCGCGGCAAACTGCCGCTGCTGGTGGGCGGCACCATGCTGTACTTTAAGGCGCTGCTAGGTGGGCTGGACGACTTGCCGCCCGCCAGCCCTAGCGTGCGCGCCCAGCTCGATGCCCAGGCCACCGCGCTGGGCTGGCCTGCCATGCACGCCAAGCTGGCAGCTGTCGATGCCACCACGGCCGCGCGCCTGTCGCCCAACGACTCCCAGCGCATTCAACGCGCGCTGGAAGTTTTTATGTCTACCGGAAAAACACTCTCAGCCCACCATGGCCGCGCACAGGCAGCGCCTAAAAATGAAGCTACCGCACCGCTCATTAGCCTAGAGCCCGCAGAACGTGCCTGGCTGCACCAGCGCATTGAGCAGCGCTTTGCGCTCATGCTGCAAGACGGCTTGCTGGGCGAGGTGCAAGCCCTGCGCGCGCGCGGCGACCTGCACCTAGACCTGCCCTCCATGCGCTGCGTGGGCTACCGGCAGGTCTGGGAGATGCTGGACGGGGCGATGCCCGCCGCCGAACTGCATGACCGCTGCGTGATTGCCACGCGGCAGTTGGCCAAGCGGCAAATGACCTGGCTGCGCAGCATGCCGCAGCGCCGCATCGTGGCGTGCGATCAACCCCACGCAGACGCAGCCGTGCTGGCCTTGGTACAGTCGTGGCTCTGACGCATTTATGACCCTGCACATTGAATCTTTAACCAAGCGCTATGGCGACACCGCCGTGTTTGCCAACGTGACGCTGCAAGTGCAAGCCGGCGAGTTTGTCGCTATCGTGGGGGAGTCTGGCGTGGGCAAGTCGACCTTGCTTAACTGCATGGCAGGCCTAGACCGCTGGGACGCGGGTAGTGTGAAGGTGGGAAGCGCTAATTCAAATATGACTAATGCAGGCGTAGCCAACCTGGGCCACATGGGTGCCGAGCAGCTGGCCGTGTGGCGCAGAAGCGCGGTGGGTTTTGTTTTTCAAGCCTTTCACGTGCTGCCGCATTTGGATGTAGCGCAAAACGTAGGCCTGCCGCTGATGCTGCTGGGCCACCCCAAAGCGGTTATTCACCAGCGCGTAGCCCAGATGCTGGCAGCAGTTGGCTTGGCCGATATGGGCGCACGCCTACCCCAACAGCTCTCTGGCGGGCAACTGCAGCGCGTAGCCATTGCCCGCGCCATGGTGCACCGCCCGCCCCTGGTACTGGCCGACGAACCCACCGGCAACCTCGACCCCACCACTGCCGCCCGTACCATGGATGCGCTGGTGGCACAAACGCGCGCCTACGGTGCCTGCCTAGTGCTGGTCACCCATTCCGAAGCCGCTGCCGCGCGCGCTGACCGCGTGCTGCACCTGACGGCTGACGGCATTGCGGTCTGAATGCGCTGGTATGGTATTTAACCTGCGCGCCTTTTTGATCACACTAGCGCTGCTGTGCGTGGAAGTTAGCATTGCCACCGTCTTTCGCCACATCGGCTGGCTGCGCGGTTTTGTGGGTGATGCACTGGCCGTGGTGTTTGTGTACTACGGTTTTAAAACTATTTTTCGCGCGTCCACGCTACAACTGGCCAGCGCTGCCCTGCTGGTCGGCTACGGGGTAGAGCTGGCGCAAGCTATCTGCCAGCTAGCGGGCTGGAAAATCAGCAACTCCATCTTGCGTACCATCGTCGGCAGCACACCTGACTGGTGGGATATGCTGGCTTACACAGTGGGGTTTTGTGCGGTGTGGGCGATTGAGTCTGTGTGGGTCAAGCGGCCACAGTTACATCAAACTTGAAGAGGTGGGTATGGGCAGCGAAGACCGGGATTATGGGCGCTCAATGCTACCTGCTTTGCTGCGCACCTTCTCTTGGCAAGAGGTGCTGCACCACCCGTGGCGCAACGGGGCGGCGGTGGTGGCGATCATGCTGGGCGTAGCGCTGGCATTCGCCGTGCATTTAATCAATGCCAGTGCGCTGGCCGAGTTTTCCAGTGCCGTACGCTCGGTCAATGGCCAGCCTGACCTGGAGCTGCGTGCCGTCAGTGGTAATTTGGAAGAAACCCTGTATGGGCGCACCGCTGAGCACCCCAGTGTGGCTGTAGCCAGCCCAGTGCTAGAGGTAAGCACCTATGCGCTGGACGCTGCTGGCAGCAAGCAGGCCATTAAAGTGCTTGGCTTGGATGCCTTGGTTGCTGCCCGCGTGTCGCCGGCTTTGCTGCCCATGCCAACCCATAGCCCGCCTGAAGGCAGCAACCAAAGTAGCGACGCAAGCAACAACGAAAGTGGTGCGCGCTTCACCCTGTTTTCTGCCAGCGCGGTCTACCTCAATGCAGCGGCCAGCAAGCTCCAAAGCTTGCCTGTGCAAGGCACACCTAAGCCTGCTACTTTGAATGTCATGACCGGCCTTCGCACGGCGCAGCTGGGCGTAGCTGGCACAGTGGCCGCTGGCGGCGGCGCGCTGGCGGTGATGGACATTGCTGCGGTGCAAGACCTGTTTGGCCTGCAAGGGCAAATCACCCGCATAGACCTGCGCTTGGCCCTCGGGGCAGACAAAGCAGCCGTGCTGCGCGACTTGGCCCTGCCCGCTAACGTTCAGGCCCAGGCTGCGGACGACGCTGAACAGCGCATAGGCAATTTGTCGCGCGCGTACCGGGTCAATATGACGGTGCTGGCGCTGGTGGCGCTCTTTACGGGAGCGTTTTTGGTGTTCTCGGTGCTGTCGCTGAGCGTGGCCAAACGGGCCCAACAAATGGCCTTGCTGGGCGTGCTGGGGCTGACAGCCCAGCAGCGTTTGCAACTGGTGCTGGCAGAAGCTGCCGTGCTAGGCATGGTAGGCAGCGCGCTGGGTATTGCACTGGGCACAGCGCTGGCGGCACTGGCTTTGCGCCTGTTGGGCGGTGACTTGGGTGGTGGTTATTTTGCGGGTGCTGCCCCGTCGCTGCAATGGGGCCCGCTGGCAGCGCTGGTGTATGGCGCGCTGGGTGTGGCCGCGGCCTTGGTAGGCGCGTGGTGGCCTGCAAGGGCGGCGCAGGCGTTGCCGCTGGCGCAAACACTTAAGGGCTTGGGCACGCCAGTGCAGCGCGGCAAGGGCGTTGTAGTTGCTTCTTTTTTAGTAGCTACGGGTGCAGCATTTACTTGGGTACCCCCCATATTTGGCATTGCATTGGGGGCGTATGTGGCGATTGGTTTGCTGCTGGTGGGCGGCATTGGCTTGCTGCCGCCGCTGGTGGCCCTGGCCTATGACCGCATAGCCCCTGTGGTGGCTACACGCGCTCTGCCCATGCTGGCCATCGAGCGCGCGCGCCGTGTGCGCGAGACGGCCGCAGTGGCCGTAAGCGGCGTGGTGGCGGCCCTGAGCTTGGCTGTAGCGCTTACCGTGATGGTGGCCAGTTTTCGCAGCTCGGTCATGCAGTGGCTCGACGTGGTGCTGCCCGCGCCGCTGTATGTGCGCACGGCCAGCAGCAGCGCTGCGGCGCAAGTGGTTAATTTTTCGCCTGCACAGGTGCAAGCCATCAGCGCGCTGCCCGGTGTGGCCCGTGTTAACGGTCTGCGCACGCTGCCGCTGCAACTAGACCCCGCCCAGCCCAGCGTGATGCTGGTAGCCCGCCTGCTGGACAACCCCGCCCAAGACTTGCCCATGGTAGGCGACCTGGCCGCGCCTGCCAGTGATGTACCCGCAAATGCCATACCCCTGTATGTGAGCGAGGCCATGGTAGACCTCTACAACGCCCAAAAGGGCCATATTTTTAAGCAATATATGCCTCTGGCCCAAGGAAATGCTACAGGATCAGCTACTAAATTAATAGTAAACCCACCCTACTATATTGCAGGTGTGTGGCGCGACTACGCCCGCCAGTTTGGCACCATTGCCATCGACCAGCGCGCCTATGCGCGCATTACCGGCGACGCGCAGGTCAATGACCTTGCGGTGTGGCCGCAAGACGGCGCAGACGCAGGCGCGCTGCAAAGCACGATTCGCAGCTATATTGGCAGCCAGTTTGTTGCCCCAGCCAATGGCGTGGCGGTAGATGCATCCAAGCTGGTGGAGTTTGCCAGCGCTGACGAGATACGCAGCCTGTCGCTGCAAATTTTTGACCGCAGCTTTGCTGTCACCTACTGGCTGCAGGCGGTGGCAATTGCGATTGGGCTGTTTGGCGTGGCGGCAAGTTTTAGCGCGCAGGTACTGGCGCGGCGCAAAGAGTTTGGCCTGTTAGCGCACTTAGGCCTTACGCGCAGGCAGATTTTGCAGGTGGTGGCTTTTGAGGGTGCCGCTTGGACAGCCATAGGCTCTGTGGCGGGCTGCGCACTGGGCTTGGTGGTCTCTGCCATCTTGGTGCATGTGGTCAACCCGCAAAGCTTCCATTGGACGATGGATTTAACCGTACCCTGGCTGCGCTTGGCGCTCTTGTGTTTGGCAGTTGTTGCCGCAGGCACAGCCACCGCGTGGCTGGCGGGCCGCGCAGCGGCAGGCCAAGACGCGGTGCTGGCGGTGAAGGAGGATTGGTAATGGCCCATGCCCTGTCCAAGCGCGCCTTCACCCAGCTAGGCTTGGCCGCTGGCGCTGCAGCGCTCCTGCCCAACGCCCACGCCCTGCCCGAGCGCACCCTGGTTTTCCCGCGCGACCACGGCGCCCACCCTGATTTTCGTACTGAGTGGTGGTACATCACGGGGCACGCCACAAGCTCTGCAGGCCGCGAGTTTGGTTTTCAGGTCACTTTCTTCCGCTCCCGCGTCGAGGCCACGCAAGGCATGCAATCCCAATTCGCCGCCAAGCAGCTAATTTTTGCCCACTGCGCAGTGACAGATGTGCAAGGCAAAAAGCTCTGGCACGACCAGCGCATTGCACGCGAAGGCTTTGGCATCGCGCAAGCCAGCGCACAAGATACCGATATCAAACTGCGCAATTGGACGCTAAAGCGCACAGCGCAGCCCGAGCCAGCTAGCGCGCAAGCCTCCACAGCGCCTGCGCCGGGGTACCAAGCCCGCATTGCAGCCCAAGATTTCACACTGGATTTATCGTTTACCGAAACCCAACCCTTGCTACTGCAAGGCAAGCAGGGCCTGTCCCGCAAGGGCCCTGATGAGAAGCAAGCCAGCTACTACTACAGCAAACCCCAGTTGCAGGCAGGAGGACACATCACACTGGGTGGCCAGCGGCTGGCTGTTAAAGGCAGCGCCTGGCTAGACCACGAATGGAGCCAGGAGCTGCTACACCCCGAGGCCGTAGGCTGGGACTGGATTGGCATCAACCTGTTTGATGGCAGCGCGTTGACCGCCTTCCAGCTGCGCCGCAAAGACGGCAGTGCGCTGTGGACGGGCGGCTCGTTTCGCGCTACCAGCAGCAGCGGCTTGCAAACCTTTATCGCCCAACCCAAAGAGGTCGCTTTTCAGGCACTCAAAGGCTGGACCAGCCCCACCACAGGGGCCAAATACCCCACCGAGTGGCTGGTACGCACACCCGCCGATTACTACACCGTCAAAGCCGTTATCTCAGCCCAAGAGCTCGACAGCCGCAATTCCACCGGCACAGTGTATTGGGAAGGGCTGAGCGACCTGTTTGACAGTAACAACAAATACGTAGGGCGCGGGTATTTGGAGATGACGGGGTATGCGGGGGCGCTGCGGATTTAATGCGTTCCGGTGAAATCTGACATGGCTTACCTGCACACTGCGTCAATGCGTTCGCCTGCAACACAACCCCTACCTCGGTAGGGTATGCGCTGCAGTATGCAGTCCTTACTATTGACGGTTAGATTCCAACAGACAAATTTCAAAGGACCCACGATGAATACAAAAATCTCTGCCAGCTTGCTGCTCGCATTTGCTTTGGTGGCTTGCGGAGGCGGCGGTGGTGGCAGTGCTGAGCCCCCTGCTGCCAACCCACCCGCGAACCCGCCTGCAAATCCCCCAGCTAACCCACCAAGCAATCCCCCTAGCGCAAGCACCACACCCAGCTATGAAAGCCAGGTCATAACAGCCTCACGCACAGATTTTTTAGCGCAGCTCAATGCCCAAGGTGCCAAGGGCTTTAATTACTTTGGCCCCAACGTGTTGGGCGGCGCTGGCTTTAACCTGTACGCTAAAGACAGCAGCACAACGTTCACTTACGAAATTTTGGACAATGCCACTACACCAGCCACATTCCTAGCCCAGCTCAATGCCCAAGGTGCCAAGGGTTTTGACTTTTACGGCCCCGACACGGTAGGTACTGTGTACTTCAAAGAAAGCACTGCCTCGAACAAGACTTTCGAGGTGCTGGCCGCACCAACCATGGCCGTCAACTTTCTAGCCCAAGCCAACGCCCAGGGCGACAAAGGGTTTCTGTATGCTGGGCCCTATACTTTTGGCAGCATTTACAGCAAGTCTGCCAGTGGCAGTGCCAAATACAGCTACCGTTTGGGCGCAGAAGTAGCCACGCACGACGCACTCATTGCGCAGGCCAACGCGCAAGGGCTTGAGGGTTACAAATTTGGAGGGTTAGAGGTCTTTAGCGGCGACGGTGCCATCGGCGGATTCCGTAATGTGTATGTCAAAGACACCACGCAAACTTCCAGATTTGAATGGAAAACCACCGCCGCAGCCACCAGCCCAGCCAGCCTGGTTACCCAAGCCAATACAGAAGGCGCGGCAGGCAATGTGTATTGGTTCAGCGTCATCATAGGCAGTGCCACAAGGGAACTGTATTTCAAGCCCAGCAGTTGCACAGGCGTGCTGTGCAGAGGTACCAGCCCATTGTAGGGGCTATTGCGGCACCCCCCAACCCCCCCCAACCCCTCATAACGGCTACATTCACTGCTGCGCTACACGATGTGTGCGCCGCAACGTAGCCCTTTTTCAAACTCAAACCCAAGCCTTCAAATACTCATCCCAATGCGCCTCGGTGGGCGCCAGGTTGCCCAGCGTTTCCTTCACATACTCGATCTCTTGGTCGTACTCAGCCTCGGTAAAACCACCGCGCATTTTTTGAAACCGTGCGTAGACCAGGTAGGTGTTCATCACGTCGGTTTCGCAGTAGCGGCGAATGTCATCAGTTTTGCCATGAAGGTACTGCGCAAATACCTGGCTACCGTCCATGCCCAGTTTGCCCGGAAAGCCGCACAGCTTGGCCATGGCATCTAAGGGGGCGTTATTTTTGGGCTGGTACATGGCCAGCAGGTCCATCAAGTCCAAATGGCGCATGTGGTAGCGGCTGATGTAGTTGTTGTACTTGAACTCTTTGTCGCCGTAGTTGCCGCCGTCGCCCAAGTCCCAGTATTTGTCGGCCACTACGCCGTGTTTAAGGCCTCGGTAGTGCAGCACGGGCAGATCAAAGCCTCCGCCGTTCCAGCTGACCAGCTGGGGCACGTGTTTTTCTATGATGTTGAAAAACTGCTGGATGATTTTGCCTTCGGACTTGTCATCTTTGTCCACCAGCGAATGGATTTTGAGACCATCGGCATTGCGAAAAACGGCGCTGATGCACAAGATACGCTGCAAATGCAGCGGCATGAAGTCTGACTTGCCCTCTAGCTTGCGCTCTGCGACCCATTGGTTATAGACCTCTGCGTGGGACAGCTCGGGCGGCGCGTTGCGCAGTGCGCGCAGGCCCACCACGTCAGGAATGGACTCAATATCAAACACCAGCACAGGCCAAGTCATGGCAACAACCTTAGCGTGCGGGCAGGTAACGTGCGGGGTCTACAGGCTTGCCTTGGCGGCGAATTTCAAAATGCAGTTTGACTCGATCGGCATCGCTTTGGCCTACTTCGGCAATTTTCTGGCCCTTGCGCACGGCCTGGTCTTCTTTGACCAGCAGGGTTTGGTTATGGGCATAGGCAGTCAGGTAAGTGTTATTGTGTTTCAAAATAATTAGATTACCGTAGCCACGCAAGCCTGCGCCAGCGTACACCACGCGGCCGTCACCAGCGGCCAATACCGGGTCGCCCAGCTTGCCTGCAATGTCCAGGCCTTTGTTTTTCACTTCATCAAAGCCGGCAATCACGCTGCCTGCGCTAGGCCAGATCCAAGCCACATCGTCGTCGCCTGCGGAGGCTGCGCTTTGGGGCGGTGCGGGCGCAACAGGTGCGGCAGCTACTGGGGCAGCAGTTGCAGGGGCAGAGGCTGCAGACGCTGCAGACGTAGGGGCGGACACTGCAGGCACTGCAGCGGTGCGGGTGCCTGCAGGCGGCAGTGTAGTAGCCACCACGGGTGCTGGGCTGGTGACAGGGCGGGCGCCTGTAGTGTCTGCACCAGCAGCTGGCGCTGCAGCGGGCAAACTAGGTGAAGCGGCAGGCAGCACAACAGAGGCAATGGCCCCAGGCGGTATCACCCGCAGCACTTGGCCTACTTCAATGATGTTGGGGTTGTCCAAGCCGTTCCAGCGGGTCACATCGCGCCAGTTTTGGCCGCTGTCTAGGCCGATGCGAATCATGGTGTCGCCAGGTTTGACGGTGTAATAGCCCGGTTTGCCTGCGTTTTCAATGCCAGGCAAGGGCTTGGGCGGGGCTAAAGTGGCGCTGGTGACGGGCACTGTACTAGTTGGCAGGTTTGCAGTGGCCGTGCCTGTAGATACACTGGCATTGCGGTCTTCAACCGGTGCGCGGCTAAGGACGGTGCCCCGACTGCCGCAACCTGTTAGCACCACACTGGTAACTATGGTGGCCCAGATTAAAACTGTTTTTAACCCTGCCGTATATCGCTGCTGTGTCATTCAACCCCCGTTTTGACCGCCCACACCACTGTGGCTCGCCATGTTTACATTACACCTGATTTTAATGGCACAAAGTGCACTGCTTCCAGCACTGTTTGTGTTACGCCTTGTTGCGTTTTGTCCACTACCACCAAAGCTTGCGCGCCGGCGGCGGTCACCATCGGGGCCACAATGCGGCCGCCTAGCGCCAGTTGGGCAATCCAGGCAGGCGGAATCGACGCGCCGCCCGCTGCAGCAATGATGCCTACATAAGGCGCGCCCTGCGCGTAGCCCAGCATGCCATCGCCCAGCAGCAGGTGCAGGTGGGCAATTTTGTAAGGGCGCAAATTCTCCCGCGCCTTGTCGTGCAGGCCGCGCAGGCGTTCTATGCTGTAGACCTCGCTGCACAGTTGGGCCAGCACGGCGGCTTGGTAGCCGCAGCCGGTGCCTATTTCTAACACCCGGCCAGCATCTAATACCCGGCCCGCCTCTGGCACCCTGCCCGCCTGCAGGGGCGCACTGCCCGACAAGGCGGCTCCGCGCCTCAGCAGCTCAATCATCCGTGCTACCACGTTGGGCTTGGAGATGGTTTGGCCCAGGCCAATCGGCAAGCTGGTGTCCTCATAAGCCTGGCCTACCAGCGCAGTATCTACAAAGCGGTGGCGCTCTACCGTGCGCATGGCGTGCAGCAAAGCCGCATCGCTGATGCCCTGCGCCGCCAGCTTGTCCACCATGCGGTTACGCACTGCGCCAGACGCCAGGCCAATGTCTAAGCTTGCTGCGGCGGCCGGAGCTTGGGCTGCATTTTTTATGCCTTTAGTGTCTACCGCCCAAGGAAATGCTGGGCGGATAGCTATGTTTTTAGGAGTATTTTGTGTGGTTTTCAGTGCGAATTTCAGCGCAGTGGTTGTGGCTGATAACTTGGCTGGAAAGCTGGGTCGGCTCATGCAGTGGCGCTCTGTGCATCAGTTTGAGGCTGAGCACTGTGCACAGCGTGCTGCCCCAGGCCAATCAGCGTTTGCTGCCAGTAGCCTAGGCGGGGATGGTCGGTCAGGTCTACTTGCAAGGGCGTAATGCTGATATGGCCTTGGCGCGTGGCTTCAAAATCAGTGCCCACGCCTTCGTCTTTAACCTGGCCTGCAGCGCCTATCCAGTACATGGTCTCGCCGCGCGGGCTTTGCTGGGTAATTACCGGTTCGGCGGCGTGGCGCCTGCCGAGGCGGCACACTTTAGGGGCTAGCATGTCTTGCACTTTGCGGTTTGGAATGTTCACATTGAGCAGCCAAGGCGCTTGGCCCGCCGTGAGCCCGCGTGCATAGTGCTGTACCAGTTCACGCGCTTTGGCGGCGGCTTCGTCCAGCAGCACCCAGTCTTTGTCAACTTGGGAAAAAGCCAGCGCGGGAACGCCAAACAAATAGCCTTCCATGGCCGCACCCACGGTACCGCTGTAGATGGTGTCATCGCCCATGTTGGCACCGTTGTTGATGCCAGAGACCACCAGGTCGGGCTTGTAGCCCAGCAGGCCGGTCAGCGCAATGTGCACGCAGTCGGCGGGGGTGCCGTTGACATACCTAAAGCCATTGCTGGCGCGGTGCACATACAGCGGTGCGTTCAGCGTCAGCGCGTTAGACTTGGCACTGTTGTTGTGCTCGGGCGCAACCACTTCTACGTCAAAGTCAGCTTTCAGGGCCGCATACAAAGCCACAATACCTGGGGCTTGGTAGCCATCGTCGTTAGATAATAATATTTTCATAGGCAAATTGTAGGCCCGCGCGGCGCGCTTCGTCCCTTGCGGGACAAATATTCTCCTGCCCAGGCCTGCTTCACACTATCATCATTTTTCAATCCGTTATCTTGGAGACTCCTATGCAAGCCTGGCTGTGCGAAAACCCCACCGGCATCGATGCCCTCACCTGGCAAGACCTGCCCACGCCCAGCCCCAAGACAGGCGAAGTGCTGATCGAGATCAAAGCCGCCAGCCTGAATTTTCCTGACATTTTGATTGTACAAAACAAGTACCAAATTAAGCCGCCATTGCCTTTTGTGCCAGGCTCGGAGTACGCAGGCGTAGTGCAGGCCGTGGGCGATGGGGTCACACACCTTAAAGTAGGCCAGTCCGTAGCTTGTCTTAGCGGGACGGGCGGCTTTGGCACCCATACCATTGCGCCAGCCGCAATGTGCATGCCTTTGCCCAGTGGCTTTGGCCATGTGGATGCAGCAGCTTTCATCATGATTTATGCCACCTCTTACCACGCCCTGGTAGACCGCGCGCAGCTCAAAGCTGGCGAGACTGTGCTTATTTTGGGTGCCGCTGGGGGTGTAGGCACGGCGGCAATTCAAATCGCCAAAGCAGCCGGGGCCAAGGTGATTGCAGCGGCATCCAGCGAGGCAAAATGCGCGCTGTGCAAGTCGATTGGTGCTGACGAGGTTATTAACTACAGCACAGGCGACTTGCGCGAATTGGTCAAAACTGCTTGTGCAGCGCTGGGCAGCAAAGCGCCCGACATTATTTATGACCCTGTGGGCGGCGATTTTGCCGAGCCCGCTTTCCGCTCTATTGCCTGGCGCGGCCGCTACTTGGTGGTGGGTTTTGCCAGCGGCCCCATTCCCTCGTTGCCACTCAATCTTGCCTTGCTCAAAGGTGCCTCCATTGTCGGCGTGTTTTGGGGCGATTTTGCCAAACGCGAGCCCAAGGCCAACGCCGCCATGATGGCCGAACTTGCCCAGTGGTATGCGGCGGGCAAAATCAAGCCGGTGATTGACCGCACCATGCCCATGGGCGAGCTTAAAGCGGCTTACGCGCACATGGGCTCACGCGGCGTGATGGGCAAGCTGGTGATGGTTAACAGCTAAGGCCGCAGCGTTGCAAAAGTGCCCTTGCAGCACGTAACGGTTGGTGGTATGCGCATATCTGAGTTAGATACATAGACGACTTTGAATGCACGCTATGGGCCCCTTGCATTGCGTGCATTGCACTGGTGGTGCTGGCTCAGCGCGGCCACAGCTTGTAACCAAAGGGGTGCAGAAACCTCAGCATATGAAACATCCTGCGCGCTGATCACACCTGCTGTCACAAACACGGGTAGTAGCTAGGCGCTACCTGGCCAAACAATGCTGCTCTTTCCATTTTTTTGGAGTAATTTATGCATGAAGTTAACCCGGTGCGGCTTTGTTGTGTTAATTGACAGCGTGCATGTTGCCGCTAAGGCATGCGTTTATGTGATGCGGGCTTTCGCTTCGGCGTATTCACGCTTTAGGCGGGCCACAAAATCAGCTGTGCTGGTGACTTCTTTGATTGCGCCAATGCCTTGACCGCAGCCCCAAATGTCTTTCCAAGCCTTAGCTTCACCGCCACCACCAAAATTCATTTTGCTAGGGTCGCTCTCGGGCAGGTTGTCAGGGTCCATACCTGAATTTTTGATACTTCCTTTGAGGTAGTTACCGTGAATGCCAGTATAGAAGTTACTGTAAACAATATCGTCAGAATTGCTCTGCGTGATCATTTCTTTGTAGCCATCGACCGCGCGTGCTTCGTGCGTGGCAATGAAGGCGCTGCCAATATAGGCCAAATCTGCGCCCATGGCCTGCGCCGCCAGCACTGCACCACCGCTGGCAATAGACCCGCTGAGTACCAAGGGGCCGTCAAACCATTCACGAATTTCTTGCACCATGGCAAACGGGCTCTTCACGCTGGCATGCCCGCCTGCGCCTGCAGCTACGGGAATCAAACCGGTAGCGCCCTTCTCTATGGCTTTGTGCGCAAAAACATTGCTAATCACGTCATGCAAGGTAATGCCGCCCCACGCCTGCACACCTTTGTTCACGTCTTCACGCGCGCCCAAGCTGGTAATCACGATAGGCACCTTGAACTTCTCGCACACCGCCATGTCATGCTCTAAACGGTCATTGCTTTTGTGCACAATTTGGTTAATGGCGTAAGGCGCAGCCTTGTTGTTGGGGTTAGCTTTGTCATGCGCAGCCAGCGCCTCGGTAATCTCTGCCAACCAGTCTTCTAGCTGCGCGGCAGGGCGCGCGTTCAGCGCGGGCATGCTGCCCACCACACCTGCTATACACTGGGCAATCACCGTTTTAGGGTTGCTGATGATGAACAAAGGGCTGCCGATGACAGGGAAAGGCAAGTTTTGAAGCACTGGAGGGAGTTTGGACATGGTTACCTTTTGTAGGGGTCAAATATCTAATAAAACACGAGAATAGTTCAGGCGAGGAATGCGGGGATTTCTGTATTAAAAAGCCTCAAGTGCCAACGCCGTAACGCACTCAGCACCTTCCACGATGCTGTCGCGCACGCCGGGCGCTTTGCTCAGCATGTGGTCAGCATAAAAGCGTGCCGTGATGATTTTGGCCTGCATAAAGGCTACATTTTCGCTTTGTGCAATACAGTCTTCAGCCGCCATCAGGGAGCGGGCCATTTGCCAGCCTGCGAACACGTTGCCAGCCAGCATCAAATACGGCACACTGCCTGCAAACACTGCGTTCGGCTGTGCTTTGGTGTTACCGGCTACAAAGTCAATCACATCTATCAGCGCTTTGCGCGCGGGTGCGAGCCGCTTGAGTACGGCCAGGCCTTGCACACTGGCGCGCTGAGCGAGCTCTTTTTCGGTGACTTCTATTTGCGCAACAATAGCTTTGGCCATAGTGCCACCATCGCGGGCTGTTTTGCGGCCCACCAGGTCGTTGGCCTGGATTGCAGTGGTGCCCTCGTAAATGGTCAAGATTTTGGCATCGCGGTAGTACTGCGCTGCACCGGTTTCTTCGATAAAACCCATGCCGCCGTGCACTTGTACACCCAGGCTGGTCACTTCTAGGCTCATTTCGGTGCTGTAGCCTTTGACCAACGGCACCATAAATTCGTAAAATGCCGCGTTTTGCTTGCGCACGTCAGCATTTGGGTGGTGGTGCGCTGCGTCGTAGGCGCTAGCGGCTCCAGCGGCCAGTGCGCGGCAGCCTTCGGTGTAGGCGCGCATGGTCATGAGCATGCGTTTGACATCAGGGTGGTGAATGATCGGGGCACTGGCGGCAATAGAGCCGTCAACCGGGCGGCTTTGCACGCGGTCTTTAGCGTAGCCTACTGCTTTTTGGTAAGCGCGCTCAGCAATTGCAATGCCCTGCATTCCTACCGCATAGCGGGCAGCATTCATCATGATAAACATGTATTCCAAGCCGCGATTTTCTTGGCCCACCAAATAGCCCACTGCACCGCCATGGTCGCCATACTGCAGCACAGCGGTTGGGCTGGCTTTGATGCCCATTTTGTGCTCAATGCTTACGCAGTGCACATCGTTACGCGCACCCAGCGAACCGTCTTTGTTAACCATGAACTTGGGCACAACGAAGAGCGAAATTCCCTTCACACCTTCGGGGGCTCCCACCGCACGGGCCAGCACCAAATGCACGATGTTCTCTGCCATGTCATGCTCACCATAGGTGATGTAGATCTTGGTGCCAAATACTTTGTAGCTGCCGTCTGGCTGAGGCTCGGCCTTGGTGCGCACCATGGCTAAATCGCTACCGGCTTGCGGTTCGGTCAGGTTCATGGTGCCTGTCCATTTGCCGCTGACCAGGTTGTCTAAATAAGCAGCCTTGAGTTCATCACTGCCTGCCGTGAGCAGCGCCTCAATAGCGCCGTCGCTTAACAGCGGGCACAGCGCAAAGCTCATGTTGGCGCTGTTAAGCATCTCGCCACAGGCTGCGCCTATTGTTTTAGGCAAGCCTTGGCCGCCGTAAGCTGCTGGGTGCTGCAGGCCTTGCCAGCCACCTTCGGCGTACTGTTTGTAGGCTTCTTTGAAGCCGGGCGTAGTGGTAACCTTGCCCTCTTTGAAACTACTAGGGTTAATGTCACCTTCCCAGTTCAGCGGGGACAATACACCTTCGTTGAACTTGGCGCACTCGCCGAGCACCGCCTCGGCAGTGTCGTAGCCTGCATCTTCAAAACCAGGGATTTGTGCAACTGCGTCAATGTTGGCAATATGCTTGATGGCAAACAGCATATCTTGGAGGGGGGCTTTGTAGGTCATGACTTTGTCTCTTCAGGATTGCTGAGGTTTTTGGAAGCTTAAAGGCTTGGGAGCTTGGAAGCTTGGGAGATGGGGAGCAGAGTTTTAAAACTACAGCGCCGCGACCAACTCTGGCACAGCGGTAAACAAATCAGCAGCCAAACCAAAATCTGCCACGCTGAAAATAGGTGCTTCAGGGTCTTTGTTGATGGCCACGATGACTTTGCTGTCTTTCATGCCTGCCAAGTGCTGAATGGCACCGCTGATTCCGCATGCAACATACAGCTGTGGTGCCACAATTTTGCCGGTTTGGCCAACTTGCCAGTCGTTGGGTGCGTAGCCTGCGTCTACTGCAGCGCGGCTTGCGCCCATGGCGGCACCGAGTTTGTCGGCCAATGGGGTCATTACTTCGGCGAACTTTTCGCTCGAACCTAGTGCGCGGCCACCGCTAACGATGATTTTTGCAGCCGTCAGCTCAGGGCGGTCGTTTTTGGCAATTTCGCTACCCAGGAAAGCACTCTTACCAGCGTCGGTTACAACAGTGGTCAGCTCTATTGGCGCTGCTCCACCGGTGGCGGCTGCAGGGTCAAAACCAGTGGTGCGCACGGTCATGACTTTGGTAGTGTCACTGCTTTGCACTGTGGCAATGGCGTTGCCAGCGTAGATGGGACGCTCAAAAGTGTCTGGGCTGTCAACTTTGGTGACATCGCTGATTTGCCCTACGCCCAGTTTGGCCGCAACACGAGGCGCAATGTTTTTACCTGAGGCCGTGGCCGGAAACACGATATGCGAATAGCCGGAGGCGATGGCCAGCACTTGGGCGGCCACATTTTCGGCCAAACCGTGGGCAAAGTACGCGCCTTCGGCATGGATGACCTTGGCTACGCCAGCAATCTGCGCTGCCGCTGCGGCAGCCGGGCCTGCGCCCGCACCTGCAACCAGCACATGCACGTCGCCACCGCAGTTCAGTGCGGCGGTGATGGTGTTCAGGGTGGCGCCTTTGATACTGGCGTTGTCGTGTTCTGCAATTACTAGGGAGGTCATAGAGTTTCCTTTTAGTCAGTTGAGGACAGAGCAAAATTGCTTCGCAATTCTTGGTCTGTCCCGCAAGCTTATTAGATTACCTTAGCGGTGTTCTTTAGTTTGTCTAGCAATGCGGCCACGTCGGGCACCATGATGCCTGCGCTGCGCTTGGGTGGTTCTACTACTTTTAGAGTTTTGATTTTTGAGCTGACATCCACACCCAAGTCTTCGGGCTTGAAAATGTCCATCTGTTTTTTCTTGGCCTTCATGATGTTAGGCAAAGTCACATAGCGCGGCTCGTTCAAACGCAGGTCTGTGGTGATGATGGCGGGCAAGCTAATCGACAGGGTTTCCAGGCCGCCATCCACTTCACGAGTTACGTGGGCCTTTTTTTGTCCATCCTCGTCGATTATTTCCACTTTGGACGCAAAAGTAGCTTGCGGCAAATCTGCCAGAGCTGCCAGCATTTGGCCGGTTTGGTTGCAGTCGTCATCAATG
>JAYSRE010000008.1:0-15873 GCA_043721235.1 Polaromonas sp.
GTGCCTGCGCATGACGAGCGGGATTTTGCGTTTGCGAAGAAATACGAACTGGAAATCAAACCTGTCTATTTACTTAGAGAACTTGTTATTCCTGATCAACCCCGAGGAATGCGGAACACAGTTGACGGTCTTCATAAAGAACACTTAGATCCGCTGGGTGAATGGAAAGATTGGTACGGAGAAAAACCAACTCGTAATGGCGAGAACGATCGAAGATCGTACGAGCTAGTAAGGATAAATTCAGGAAACTATGACAACAGTTTGCTGAGTCGTTTTGAAGAAGGTGTAAATGCTGTAGCAATGGATCTTGCTAGTGTAGGCCTGGGCGAGAAAAAAACCACTTGGCGTTTGCGCGATTGGGGCGTGAGCCGCCAACGTTATTGGGGCACGCCAATCCCCATCATCCATTGCGACGAGCACGGCGCGGTGCCGGTGCCTGAAAAAGACTTGCCTGTCGTGCTACCGCAAGACTGCGTGCCGGATGGCTCAGGCAATCCGCTGCACAAGCATGTGGGGTTTCACGCGGGGGTTGTTTGTCCAATATGCGGCAAAGCGGCGCGGCGTGAGACGGATACCATGGACACATTTGTCGACAGCTCGTGGTACTTTATGCGCTATTGCGACCCTGGCAACATCGACAAGATGGTGGCCGGTGGCACTGACTACTGGATGGGTGGTGGTGCAGGTGGTGAAGCAGGTGCAGCTAGTAAAGCTGGAGCTGTGGCCAACAAAGGCATGGACCAGTACATCGGCGGCATAGATCACGCTATTTTGCACCTGCTGTACGCCCGCTTTTGGACCAAAGTGATGCGCGACTTAGGGCTGGTGAACTTTGACGAGCCGTTTACCAAGCTGCTGTGCCAAGGCATGGTGCTCAACCATGTGTATTCGCGCAAAAATACCAAAGGCGGCATTGACTATTTTTGGCCCCACGAGGTGGAGAATTTGCACGGTGCCGATGGCAAGGTGAACGGCGCTAAACTAAAAAGCGATGGCAGCACGGTGGACTACGGCGGCGTCACCACCATGAGCAAGTCGAAAAACAATGGTGTTGACCCGCAAGACTTGATCGACAGGTACGGCGCAGACACCTCGCGTTTGTACATGATGTTCACTGCACCGCCAGAGGCTACGCTGGAGTGGAACGATGCGGCCGTAGAAGGCAGCTACCGCTTCTTAAAGCGTGTGTACAACTTTGGCGGTAAACTAAACGCTATTGAAAATATAGCAATTTGTGCAGCATTTCCTTGGGCCACTGGCCTATCAAGCAAACAATCTAAGGCGTTGCGGCTGGAAGTGTACAGCCTGCTTAAACAGGTGGACTACGATTACCAGCGCATGCAGTACAACACGGTGGTTAGTGGCAGCATGAAGCTGCTTAACGCACTGGAAGACTTTAAAAGCGACCTGAGTGAAGGTGACAATGCTGTTTTGGCTGAAGGCTACGGCATTTTGCTGCGTGTGCTTTACCCCGCCACGCCGCACCTAAGCCACGCGCTGTGGCACAGCCTTGGCTACGCTGCATTACACGGCGACTTGCTGGACGCACCATGGCCCAGCGTGGACGAAGCTGCGCTCAAGCAAGACGAGATCGAGCTGATGCTGCAAATCAACGGCAAACTGCGCGGTGCTATCACGGTGCCTGCTGGTGCAAGCAAAGAGGCGATTGAGCAGATGGCGCTGCAAAGCGAGGTGTTTGTCAAGCAGGCGGCAGGCAGTGCGGCTAAAAAAGTGATTGTGGTGCCAGGCCGTTTGGTCAACATCGTGGTGTGAGGCGGCGCAGCATGAACGCTTTGCCACTGCCGCACGACACGGCGCCCCGCAGGCAGGCGCTGCAAACTATGGCCTGGTGTGCACTGGCCACGGCCACACTGCCGGGCTGCGGCTTCAAATTGCGCGGGGCCCAGTCGTATGCATTTACCAGCCTGTTTGTTAACGCCTCAGCCACCTCGGTGCTGGTGACTGAGCTGCAGCGCGCGCTAGAAAGCGGCAACGTGCGCGTCACCACCGATGGCAAAGACCGCGCCAGCGCCCAAGTGCTGTTGGACGTGCAAACTGACCAGCGTGAAAAAGTGGTGGTCGGCGTGACCAGCAGCGGCCAGGTGCGGGAGTTTCAATTGCGCCTGCGCTTTAAGTTTGCGTTGCGTAACCAAAGTGGCAAAGAGCTGGTGCCAGAGACCGAGCTGCTGCTGCAGCGCGACATCAGCTTTAACGAGTCTGCCGTGCTGTCCAAAGAGGCTGAAGAGAGCTTGCTGTACCGCAACATGCAAAGCGACATCGTGCAGCAAATCACCCGGCGCTTGGCCACGCTACGCGGTCTATAGCCTGCGTTGGCTCATCCACGTGTGCGCATGAGCGTACTTTTGCCTAGCAAGCTCTCCACTAAATCCACTACCAGCTCGGCGGTGCAGTTGCGCACATCAAAGGCTGGGTTCAGCTCCACAATGTCCAGCGACGACAGGCGGCCTGTGTCGGCCACCATCTCCATGCACATGTGGGCCTCGCGGTAGGTGGGCCCGCCGCGCACGGTAGTACCTACGCCAGGCGCAATGTCGGGGTCTAAAAAGTCAACATCCAGGCTGACATGCAGGTGGGTGTTTTTGTCGACCAGGGCCAGTGCCAGCTCCATGGCACTGCGCATGCCCATCTCGTCGATGTAGCGCATGTCAAACACTTCAATGCCCATGTCATGCACCAGTTTTTTCTCGCCTGCGTCCACGCTGCGAATGCCAATTTGGCGCAGCTCTTTGGCTTTAAGCGCGGGCGTACTGT
Source organism: Polaromonas sp. (assembly GCA_043721235.1). Classification (GTDB taxonomy): domain Bacteria; phylum Pseudomonadota; class Gammaproteobacteria; order Burkholderiales; family Burkholderiaceae_C; genus JAAFIP01. The sequence goes on from JAYSRE010000008.1 coordinate 2,773, forward strand.
GCGAGAAGCCGCCAATTTCTACCAGCTCACGCGGGCCTTGGCCGCACAGGCAGGCCACCGGCATGCCGTGGATGTTGCCGCTGGGCGTGAGGGCGTGCGTATTGAAGTCGGCATGCGCATCAAACCACAGTACGCGCAGTTTTTTGCCTACCGCTTTGCAGTGCTTTGCCACGGCGCTGATGGAGCCTATGCCCAAGCAATGGTCGCCGCCCAGCATCACTGGCAGGTGGCCTGCTTGCAGCTCGCCTAACATCGCGCTGTGCAGCAGGCGATTCCACTGGGCCACCTCGTGCAGATGCCTAAAACCGTCTACCGCAGGCAACCACGGATTAGCCGGGCCCTGCAGGTTGCCACAGTCTTTCACGGCAAGGCCAAAGCGTGCTACGGCTTCGCGCAGGCCCGCCACACGCAGTGCTTCTGGCCCCATGCTGGCCCCGCGCGTGCCTGCGCCAATGTCAGTGGGTACGCCAATCAAGCTGACCGTGCTGAAAGCGGTGGTGTGTGCAGTGGCAGGTAATGCAGTCGATAAAGCCGCGGGTGGGGTAGTGTTCATGCCGCTACTGTAGCGGCTTGGGGTGAAGTCTTCAACACAAAGCCAGTTTGAGGCGCTGGAGCCTTAGGTTGTATGAGCTGGTATAAATTTTTTGGGTTGCTAAGTTGCGGTATTAAATCCAGCGCCTGGCCCATGTGCTGCGCTAGGGCTGCATCACGCAAAAACCGCAGTGCGGAAAAATCTTCCATAGCAAAACCGACCGAGTCAAACAAGGTGACTTGATTTGCATTCCAGCGGCCGGTCAGCTTGGCGGCCAGCACTTGCCACAGCTCGGTGACACAGAAGTCGGCAGGCAGGTGCTGCAAGTCGCCTTCAATGCGGGTCTGCGGCTCGTATTCTACAAACACGCTGGCCATGCGCAGTACGTCGGGGTGAATTTCGGTTTTGCCGGGGCAGTCACCGCCCACCGCGTTGATGTGCATGCCGGGCTCTACCATGTCAGCCGTCAGCACGGCGGCATTGGTTTTGTCTGCCGTGATGGTGGTAATAATGTCCACGCCGCGCACAGCCTCACGCGTGCTGGCATAGGCTACCAAACGCAGGCCAGCTGCATCAGGGTTGGCCTGCAGGTTGCGCATGAGTTTGACCGTGGCTTCAATGTCGGTGTCATACAGGTGCAGCTCTTCAATGCCCAGCAAATGGTGAAATGCCAGTGCCTGAAATTCACTTTGCGCGCCGTTGCCAATCAGCGCCATGACCCGGCTGTCGGGCCGTGCCAAGGCACGTGCTGCCACCACCGACGTGGCCGCAGTGCGGATGGCGGTGGTCAGGGTCAGCTCACTGATCAACAATGGCATGCCCGTGGCCACGTCGGCCAGCACGCCAAACGCCATCACCGTGGGCAGGCCATGCTGCGGATTTTGAGGGTGGCCGTTGACGTATTTGAAGCTGAAGGTGTGGTTGTCGGCAATCGGCATCAGTTCAATCACACCGTGGGCCGAGTGCGCTGCCAAGCGGGCGCTTTTGGCAAAGCTTTTCCAGCGCAAAAAGTCTTGGTGTATGTACGCTGCAATGCCTTGCAAGCAGTGGGGCAAGCCTAGGCGCTGTACCAGCGTTGCGACGTCGTGGGCGCTTAAAAAATGGGTTCGTAGCTCTGTGTGGGGGGTGTGGTGGGTCGTTGTCATAGCGTTTCCGATAAGCTTGTAAGCAGTATCGCCAGAAGCCAAAGTAAGGTAAATAGATAAAAATACACTAAATATAGCAAATAGATAACATTACGGCAGTCATTAATGACAAAATAGCATTCATGGATGAAACTGATCACCAACTTCTGTCTTTGCTGCGCCAAGACGCGCGCCTGTCGATCGCTGATTTGTCGCACAAGCTTGCCGTGTCGCGCGGCACCGTCACCAACCGCATGACCAAGCTGGAAGATGCAGGTGTGATCGTGGGCTACACCGTGCGTGTGCGCCCAGATGTGCAGCGCAACGACATCAAAGCGTGGATGAGCATTGCGGTCGAAGGCAACCAAACCCGCGCAGTGATCGCCAGTCTGCTGGGCGAGCCTAACGTGGCCACCTTGCACGATACCAACGGCCGTTGGGACCTGCTGGCGCAGCTGCGCGCCGAAAACCTGCAAGAATTGGGCAAAACACTTGAGCGCATTCGGCTAGTCAAAGGTATCAGCAACACCGAAACCAGCATTCACCTAGAAACTTACCGGTTGTCTTAGGCTAAGAGGCCAAGAAAAATTACTAAATTAATAGCAAACTATCTAGCAATTGCTTGGGCAGTTTGCGGCCTCTGCTGTCGCCGCATCCATTCTTGCGCCACATCGCCCATGGTCTTGGGTTTTCCGTCCTTGATCCAAGCCATAAACTCTCGGTTCAACCTGAAATCAGAGCCACAAACCGTTGTCAAAAACCGGCGCACGTTTTGGGTATTGCGATAAGTCTCTGAAACGGGTGTGTTGGTTGTGATGCGATCACTGTGCCAGTCAAATTCGTTCATGCTTTACACCTTGATTTCACTTCTTCAAAACCCACGCCTTGCTTCTTAGCGGCCTTGTCAACGCCCAACCCGGCCCCACTTTATAAGCCATGCATGGATTATCAGTGCACAAAGGGATGAAATATGTACCAACGTCTTGTTGTAATTTGGGCTGCCTTGCGCTTTGATTTGACGATGCTGTGGCGCGCACTGCGCCATCCAGAGGCCCCTGCGTGGCTCAAGCTGGGCGTGGCAGGGCTTTGCCTCTACCTGATCTCGCCAATTGACCTGGTGCCTGATTTCATTGTATTTTTGGGCGCGATAGACGATGTGCTGGTAGTGACGCTGGGTGTGAAGTGGCTTTTAAAGAAGTTGCCTGCGTCGGTGCGTTGCGCGATAGGCGCGCGGCAAGCTTGACAGGCCAAGCCCGGCGGCTTGCGGCTGCCGTGGTGTGATTTAAACTTGGGGCTATGCAACTTGCCGTCGCCCAACTCTCAGCCCATCTGCAACGCGGGATCAAATCGCTCTATATCCTGCATGGCGACGAGCCGCTGCTGATCCAAGAGGCGGCTGATGCTATTCGCGCGCATGCCCGCACGCAGGGCTACACTGAGCGCACCGTGCACACGGTGGCTGGCGCGCATTTTGACTGGAGCGAGGTGCTGGCCTCAGGCGGGTCGCTGAGCCTGTTTGCGGACAAGCAGATGGTGGAAGTGCGCGTGCCCACCGGCAAGCCCGGCAAAGAGGGCAGTCCGGCCATCCAACAGCTAGCGCAGGCCGCGCAGGGCAATGACAGCACGCTCACCCTGTTTATTCTGCCCAAGCTGGACAAGCTGACCAAAACTGGCGCATGGTTTGCCGCATTGGAAAGTTATGGCATGACGCTACAGGTTGACAGCATCGAGCGGCGCGCGCTACCGCAGTGGATTGCCCAGCGCATGGGCGCGCTGGGTTTGCGCGTGAAAGCGGGCGAGGAAGGCGAGCGTACCTTAAATTTTTTTGCCGACCGGGTTGAAGGCAACCTGCTGGCGGCCCACCAAGAAATGCAAAAGCTGGCACTGCTGTACCCAGCCAGCTGCGGCGATGTTGTGGGCCAGCGCGAGCTAAGCTACGCAGAAGTTGAAGCCGCCGTGCTCAACGTGGCCCGCTACGACGTGTTCAAACTGTCCGAAGCTGTGCTAGCTGGCAACGTCGCGCGCGTGCAGCGCATGCTAGACGGCCTGCAGGCCGAGGGCGAAGCCACCGTGCTGGTGCACTGGACGCTGTCAGAAGACATTCGCAGCCTGCACAGGCTGCGCAGTCTGGTGGACGGCGGCAAACCCCTGCCCATGGCTCTGCAAGAAGCGCGGGTGTGGGGCTTAAAGCAGAAACTGTTTGAACGTATCTTGCCGCGCCTGGCTTCCAGCGACGCTGCCAACCTGCTGCATGCCGCACACCAAGTGGACGGTATTGTCAAAGGCCTCAAGCAGCCCGCCTGGCCCACTGACCCTTGGGCCGCGTTGCACCAGCTGGCCATGCAGGTGTGCAAGGCGGTAGCTTGATAGACCCCCTAAACCGGTTTGGTACCTAGCCTGCCGTTGTGTACCGGCATCTGCTGCAGGCGGTCATCCAACTGGCGGTGACAAACTGTATGTGCAACAGCATGTTTGCCCGCCACAGCCAACGCAGTAACCACCACTTACGGTGCTGTGCTGTTGCTTGCAAATTGACTTGTTTTGGTCATGCGGATGGAGTTTGTGCACCCTAAGATTAAAAATCTGACGTGGTACAAATTTGGCAAATTGCTCTAGCTTTTTGGGCTTTGTCAGCACTGTTTTATGTCAGCACCGTTCATTTGAACACCACCCTGAAACATCACAAGGAATTGTTATGCACATCTCACATCTGGCCCCGGAGTTAAAAGCCCAACGGGCGCGTTGGCGAATCAGCGGCATTTTGGCTGCTGCGGCATTGGTATTGGCCGCTTGCGGAGGAGGAGGTGGCGGCGGCGGATCAGACAGCGCCAATGCCCCTATCGGCAGCGCACCAGTGGCTGCTGAAAACGCCTTGGTACGCACTGTCAATGCGCTGGACGATCCCGCCACAGCCACGCTGTCTGCAGGCAGCCAAACGGTTAACTCAGCGGACATGGATGCACCCATATCGGAGTTTGCCAATGTGGCAGATAACGCTGCTGTAAGTTTAGCGGTGGTGGCTGAGAGTTCGAGCGCGCCTGACGAGCAAGCCAAGCGCAATGACCAAGGCAGTAGCAGTGCTATCAGCGTTCCTATGGCTGCAAGCAAAGGCGACAAGGTAACGGTGTTTGCCATGGGAGACTCTAGCGCTGTGCGCACAGTGCAAATTAAGCACACCACCACCGACGTGCCAGCCGACCAAACCGGGGTGCGTGTGCTGCACGCTGCCTCGCGCGTACCCACCGTGGATATTTATGTGTCGGCCCCTGGCGCAGCTCTGCCCAGCACACCAACCATTGCTGCGTTGGCATTTGCCAATTTTGCACCACCGCCCGACAAATCTTCACTTAAAGTGCCCAAAGGAAGCTACCAGATTCGCCTGACCGCTGCGGGCAGCAAAGACGTGGTGTTTGACTCTGGCACCGTGGCCTTTCCTGGTGGACAAGAACTGTTGATTGCTGCGCTGCCCAGCTTTGGTGCAGGCGCTTTAGTCAACCTGCTGCTGCTGCCTAGCGAGGGCAGGCCAACGCTGATCCGCGAGCCCCGCAGCGCCCTGCGTGCAATACACTTGTCGCCCGACGCGCCAGCTGTGGATGTGCTGCTTAGCGACAAGCGCGTGGTGCGCAAGCTCATGTTCCGCCAGGATTCGGCTTTTGTTGAAAGTTTGGTCGGCACCCGCACCGTCAAAGTCACACCGGCCGACAACACAGCCACCGCTGTCATCACGGCCAACGTGAACCTGCCGGCCAACAAAGCCGTGTCCGTGGTGGCATTGAACAAACTGGCCAACATCGAACCTGTCGTGATTGTGGACGATGGCAAAGCTGCCACTGCAGGCAACAGCAAGCTGCGCGTACTACACGCTAGCGCCGGCGTGCCAGCAGTGGATGTCTACCTGACTGCGCCTACTGCCGCGTTGCCTGTAGAGGCGGCCATCAAGGCGCTGGCGTTTAAAAATGCTGCGCCAGCTTCTGGCGAAGCCGCCTTGTCGGTACCTGCGGGTAACTACCGCGTGCGCTTGACACTGGCGGGTAAAACTGATGTGGTGTACGACTCGGGTGCGTTCAAAATCAAGCCGCGTGAAGACCTTGTGGTAGCAGCCATTGCGCCCAAAGCCGATGCGCAAGCCCAGCCCAGCCCGGTCGACTTGCTGGTTATACGTACTAGGGGCGAGAACAGCCTGCTCAAGAGCCAAACCAGCACCACACCTCCCACCACCTCTACGATGACGGTGACCACCTCGTTGCGTGCGCTGCACGCATCACCGCAAGCCCCCGCTGTTGACCTGCTGATCGATGGCACAAAAACGGTGGGCAGCTTGGGCTTTGGTAACTTGTCGGACAGGGCGGCGGTGCTTGAGGGTGCGCGCGCGCTCAAAATCAACGTGGCTGGCACCAGCACCGCCGTGCTAAGCGCCACCATCACCGTGGCCAAAGACACGGCCTACACCGCAGTGGCCTATGACACCCCCAGCAACTTGAAGGCACTGGTGCTGAAAGACGAGGTGAAATCCAACGCCTCTGTGGGCGCGCGCGGCTACATCCGCATCGTCAACCTCATCAGCGAAGTGCAGGGCACCGCTACTTTTGCCGGTTCATCCACGGGCGGCGGCGGTTTTGGTACGGCTGCGCAGTATGGCGAAAACAGCCCGGGCTCTAAATCAGTAAGCGTGCGCTACAACACGGCCAACGGCCAAGGCCAAGTCGCTGTGGGGTTCAACCTGGAGCAGGGTAATTTTTACACGGTCTATGCTGTGGGCAGTGCGACCTCGGCAGGTGGCAATCCAGTGCGCCTGATCGTAAGCCGCGATAGCAAAGCGCCCTAGTCGGTTCAGACCTGCACATTGCAGCGTCCCCCGCAGCAATGCGGGGGATTTTTGGATTGCTTAAATCAGCTTGCCAATCAGCCCCGCCAGCAGGCTTACGACGATGGTGGAACCTAACGGGATTGAAATTTGCCGTCCGCGAAAGGTAAAGCTAAAGTCGCCGGGTAGGCGGCCAAAGCCCCAGCGGCGCAATTCAGGGGCCAGCGCACCAATGAGCAGCAAGGCCAGCAAAGTTACAATCAGCCAACGAAACATAATTACTATTAAATATATAGCTGACTATTCAGCATTTCCTTGGGCGATAGGGCTAAAAGGCTTAAAAAATAGGCCATTTACATACGACCAAAGTCATCTTGCAGGCGGGTAATGTCGTCTTCGCCCAAATACGCGCCGATTTGCACTTCAATAATTTCGACAGGCTCGCTGCCCAGGTTGCTCAGCCGGTGCACTTGGCCTAGGGCAATGTCGCAGTGCTGGCCGGGGTGCAGGTCAAAGTCGGCGAAGGTTTCGCCATTTTGGTTGCCCAGGGTAATGCGGGCGGTGCCGCGCACTACTACCCAGTGCTCGGCGCGCTGGGCGTGTTTTTGCAGGCTCAGGCGCTGGCCGGGGTTCACGCGGATGCGTTTGACTTTGTTGCCGCTGGCGTGTGCGTCTGTGCTGTAGCGGGCCTCGTCCAAGGCCTCGTACCAGCCCCAGGGGCGCTCGGTGTGCTCAACTTGGATGGTTTTGTGGGTAGTGTGGGTCATGGTGTTTATCACAAGTTTTAAGCAGTTTACAGCGTGTGGGTGCGGTCGCCAGTGGCAAAGCCAATGGGTTCAAAGTCTGCGCCCTTGCCAAAGGCCATCACTTTGAACAGCTCGCCCATTTCATGCTCGTTCACCAGTTTGGCGGTGTGGGCCCGCTGCAGAGGGCTTAGTTGCTCTAGCAAGGGGAGCAAACCGCAATTGATGAGAAAACGGCCTTGGGTGGCGTAGCCCAGCACGTCCAGCCCCGCGTTTTGCCCCGCCAGCGCAATACCGCTGAAGTTGACATGCGCAGTAATGTCTTTTTCGCCCACCAGGTGCAGCGGGTCAGGGTCGGCTTGGTGCTGGAAGTGGCACATCAGCGTGCCCATATGGCGCTGGGGGTGGTAGTACTCACTGTCGGGAAAGCCATAGTCAATAAAGAAAGCTGCTCCGCGCGCAAGGTGGCTGGCCAAGGTGCTGACAAAGGCCTCGGCTTGGGGGTGAATTTCGGTTAAATAGTCGTGCGGGCCTGCGATGTCCACGCTGGGGCGCAGGCTGGTGGGGCGGTCTTGCCAGGCCCAGCCCTGTGCCCGGCCCTCTGCGCAACCGTCTGTGCTGGCAACCACGCCGCGCTCGTGCCACACACCAGCGCTGCGCCGCAGCAGCTTGACTGGCATGGCGTCTAGCACCTCGTTACCAACGACGATGCCTTCAAACTGCGCTGGCAGGCTGTCTAGCCACTGCACTCGGCTGCCTAAATGCGCCAGCAGGGCCTGTTGGCGCGCGCGCAGGCTGCTGGAGACTTCTAGGATGAAATAGCGCTCTGGCCCAAGATTTTGTTGAATGAGTAGCTCACATATTTGTAGCGCCAGGGCGCCGCTACCAGCACCTATCTCCAGCACGCATTGGGTGCCTGTGGCAAGCAGCGCCTGCGCAACTTGCTGGCCCACGCAAGCGCCAAACAGCGGCGACAGCTCGGGCGAGGTAACAAAATCACTGCCTGCTATGGGTGTGCCATCTGCGGCGCGGCGGGGCGGCAGGCTGCCCAGCTTTTGCGAGCCGTGGGCGTAGTAGCCCAGGCCAGGCGTGTACAGCGCAGCGTGCATAAAGTCGTCAAACGCCAGCCAGCCGCCAGCCTGCGCAAGTTGGGCTTGCAGGGCGTGGTGCAGCGCTAAGGTTTGCGCTGGTGTTTGCGGCGGGTCATGCGCTGGCGGGTTTGCTAAATTCGGCATGGTGTTTTGCACTGGGGTTCAGCTTAATCGTGTCTTGTGTTACGCGTCTCCGATACACTCGGCATTGCTACGTTCACGTTAGTATTGTCCATGAACCTTAAGCCTCCGTCCGATATGTCCGCTTCTATTCCTGCTACCCCTACTACTCCTGTACCGCCCAGCCCGGTGCCGGTGGTCTTGGTCACCGGTGCTGCCAAGCGCCTGGGCCGCGCTATTGCCCTGCACCTGGCCCGTGCGGGCTGGCGCGTGGCCGTGCACTACGGCAGTTCGGCGCTTGATGCGCAAGCCACCATGGCTGATTGCACCGCGCTTACGCCCGGCAGCGCGGTGTTTCAGGCTGACCTGGCCAACGAAGCTGCTACACGCGCCCTGTTGCCCGCAGTGGTGGCCCAGCTGGGACGGGTAGACGCAGTGGTCAACTGCGCCGCGCTGTTTGCGCACGACAACGCTGCCAGCTTTAGCTACGCGGCATTGCAAGCGCATATGTTTGCCAATACGGCTGCGCCCATTGTGCTGGCGCAAGCGCTGCATGCGCATGTGCAGCAGCGGCAGGCGCAGGGCGGTGCAAATGGTACGGTGCAAGCCCAAGTTAGCACCCATGCCCAGGGTGTGGTGGTCAACCTGCTAGACCAAAAGCTGTGGAACCCCAACCCCGACTTTCTCAGCTACACCCTGTCCAAAGCCGCGCTTGAGTCCGCCAACACCCTCCTGGCCATGGCACTGGCACCCCAAGTGCGTGTGGTGGGCGTGGCCCCAGGCCTTACGCTGACCAGCCATATGCTCAGCGACGAAAAATTCCAAGCCCTGCACGCGCTAAGCCCGTTGGGCCGCAGTTCCAGCCCCGATGATGTCTGCAGCGCGGTGCTGTTTGCCCTGACCAATGCCTCCATCACCGGCACCACCTTGCTGGTGGACGGCGGCCAGCACCTGATGAAGTTTGAGCGCGATTTTTCGCTGATGTAACCGGCCTGCATATTGGGTTGCAACAAGAACACGTCACATACCACGCACAGGTGCAACTGCTGTTGCAAGCCTCTTGTAAGATAATAATCTACACTAACTCTGCAATGCATACCCTCCAAGGCAACCAAACACTCAGCCTCACTGGCCTGCGCTTTGCCGCAAATTTAGGAATTTTGGCGCACGAAAAAACCCAGTCCCAGCCCATCCAGGTTGACGCTGAGCTCAACCTAGGCCCCCAGCCCCTGCTGCCCAGTGACGATGAAATTAACCACGTGCTGGACTACCGCAAAGTACGCCAGATCATCATTGACGAATGCACTGAGCGCCATATCAATCTGCTGGAAAGCCTGATCGGCAAGCTCAGCGTGCGTTTAATGCAGCTGCCCGGCGTGCTGGGCGTGCGCGTCAAAATTGCCAAGCTGGAGATTTTTGACGACTGCGAAGTAGCCATTCGGGCCGAAAGCGGAGAGTGGTAACAAGCCCCATGCGTACACCAAACTCTACCGGTATTGACACACTTAGTGTTGAGGTTGACACGCGCATAGAGCAGCCGCGTCTGGGCCAGATGTTGGTCTGCAGCCTGGTGGTTGGCAAGCCCACTTCAGACCAGTTGCAAACCTTGGCCGAGCAAAGTAGCCATAACAACCGTAATCGGGGTTTGAGTGGCGTACTGCTGTGTGGCAATGGTGTATTTGTTCATTGGCTTGAAGGCTTGGAGTCCTATTTGCAGGAAGCTTGGACCTCTATTGCCAGAGATATACGCCACAGCAATGTGGTGGTGGTGTGGCAAAACAAGGAAGCGCCCGAGCGCTTGTTTGGCGACTGGAATATGGGCCTGCGCAGCACCCTGGTGGCACAAGACCTGCTGGCCATGCTGCACATCGTTAAGCAGCAGCGCAATGCAAAAACGATGCTCAACCAAGGCTACTACGAGGTATTTTCCGAAGCCTTTAACCTGCTGGAGCGTATCTGTGGGCCGAAAACCAGAGCGCACCACTTGAGCCCCGCTCGCGGTGTACTGGCCGCCATGAAGCGTTACCCTTTCACGCCCGTGGTGGTTGCATCGCCAGAGCACACCGGCCGGGACGCCAGGCCCTCGGAATTGAGTTCGCTCACCAACGATGCCTCTTCTATTTTTAAAAACTCAATACCTTTTGAGCACACCGCCTTGTTTGACCGTGCTGCCGAAGGCGCAGACGACCTGCTGACCCTGCTAGACAGGCCTTTGCGCTGGGCGATAGGCAAAGACCTGTGGGCGCTGCGCACGACCTTGAGTGACCGGCCCCTGCACTGGACCTACGAAGACAAGCTGGTAGTGGTTTTTGACCACCGTACTTGGCGCCTGGGCATGCATCCCGAGCTGACCAGCATCGCCTACGAGCAGGCCTGTATGGTCGAGCGCTTGCCTAGTGCCAACGACATTCCCACCGTGTTTCGCCAAACTACCGCCTACGCTTTGCTATGGGACTTTGCTGTGTCGGCGCGTTCTACCGATTTGAAATTGCCCACGCGGTTTAAGCACGGACGTATTCGCCTGCGCCGCCCACCGCCGGTGCCTGAGCATATGCTGAGCATAGAGCAACAGCATTTACTGGCCTTGCTGGGCAAAGGCCCTGAGCGCTTGGTTGATTTAGCCCACTCGATGCAACTGCAGGTGGATGCCGCAGCCAACCTGCTGCGCCCCCTGTACGCTACGCGCTGTATTGAAGCATTGGGTAAATAAAGTAACGGGTGGCTTAGTCCACCACCCGTGCGGCATGGCTTGCCCGTGCTGAAAGTGAGAAAATACGCCCATGAACGCTCCTACCGAACCCAGCACTTGGCTAGCAGCCCAAGCAGCCCAAGCGCCCCGTGCAGCTGATGCAAACGCTGCCACTGCCCCCCATGGCACCGTCCATGGCACTGCTGTGGCAGCGCCAACAGACACAGCCGCTGCCAGAGCCGCTTTTGAAAACAACAAGCTGGACAAACGCCTGTGCCGCCTGGTAGGCAAAGCCATAGTGGACTACAACATGGTCGAGCAGGGCGACAAAGTGATGGTGTGCCTCTCAGGCGGTAAAGACAGCTACGCCATGCTGGACATTTTGCTTAAGCTGCAAAAACGCGCCCCGATCGACTTTGAGCTGATCGCCGTCAACCTGGACCAAAAACAGCCCGGCTTCCCAGCCGATGTGCTGCCCGCCTACCTCAGCAAATTGGGCGTAAAGTTCCATATTGAAAACCAAGACACCTACAGCATCGTTAAAGACAAAATTCCAGAGGGTAAAACCATGTGCAGCCTGTGCAGCAGACTGCGCCGGGGTATTTTGTACCGCGTGGCCAAAGAGCTGGGTGCAACCAAAATTGCCTTGGGCCACCACCGCGACGATATGCTGCAAACCCTGCTGCTGAACATGTTTTTTGGCGGCAAACTCAAAGGTATGCCGCCCAAGCTGCAAAGCGACAACGGTCAGCACATCGTGATCCGCCCGCTGGCCTATGTGGACGAGCGTGATTTGGTGAAATGGGCTCAAGTGCAGCAATACCCCATCATTCCCTGCACGCTGTGCGGCAACCAAGACAACCTACAGCGCCGCCAGGTGGGTGCCATGCTCAAAGAATGGCAAACCAAGCACCCAGGTCGCTTGGACAATATGCTTAACGCCTTGCAAAATGTGGTTCCCTCGCATTTGATGGACGTGAAACTTCACAACTTTAAAGCACTCCAAGCCAATGGTAAGCCCGACCCACAGGGCGACAAGGGGTTTGACCATGACAGTTTTGCACCACCCGCCAACGTTGTTCGCTTTGACTAGCGCGGCGCGGCCTCTGCCCAAGCAACCGTCATTTTGGAAGCGTTTTAGGCCTATCGCCCAAGGAAATGCTGCACGAGTAGCTATTAAAAACATAGCGATTTGGTTTTTACTGGTAGTTACTTTGAGCCTGCTGACGGGTTGCGCCAGCGTGCGTTTGATTGACAGTGAAGTAAGCGCCTTCTCCAAACTGGCCACCGTAGCGCCCGCCAGCACCTACCGTTTTGAGCGCCTGCCCTCGCAGCAAACAGATGTGGCCCGCCAAGACCAGCTAGAAAACATCGCCCAAACCGCACTAGACAAAGTAGGCCTGCGCCGCGTAGGCGACGCACCGGGCAGCCTCGCTGCGCGTTACAGCGTGCAAATGACCATTCTGCAAACCCAAAACAGTCTGCCAAACGGCGGCTGGTGGCCGCATTTTGGTATTCCGGTGATCATTGGCACCAGCGTGGTGGTGGGCGCCGCGCACACGCGGGGGCGTTACCGGCACGGCTTGGGTTTTGGCCTTGGCTTAGGGTATGGCTATGGTTACGGTTATCCCTATGGCTTTCCCTACCCGGTAGCGTCACCGACCAGTTACCTGCATGATGTGGCCTTGGTCATGCGCGACGTAGCCAGCAATACCGTGGTGTACGAAACCCGCGCCAAACACGAGGGCCCGTGGAACGACAGCATGGCCATCTTGCCCGCCATGTTCGACGCAGCCCTGCAAGGCTTCCCCGCAGCACCTGCCGGGCCACGGCGGGTGAGCGTGGAAGTGGCGCGCTGAGTTTTTGGGCTATTGTGCAAGCTGTTTTGTAGCGTTGTCTTGGTCCGCGCACTGCTGCGGCGCTATGCCGGTTGCCGCCCTGAACCCCGGCCCTTCGGGGAGCATCTGCAGTGCTCAAACTGGGGGAAATTTAGAAACT
>JAYSRE010000009.1:0-5502 GCA_043721235.1 Polaromonas sp.
ACTGGTAAATTCATGCCCAAAAACGACCGCGATAAATACAGCGTATTGCAGTGGCTGATGTTCCAAATGGGAGGCGTTGGCCCCATGTTAGGCCAAAACCATCATTTTCGCACTTACGCCCCTGAAAAACTGCCCTACGCCATCGACCGCTACACCAACGAGGCCAAGCGCATCTACGGCGTCATTGACCGCCAACTGTCTGCCAACCCCTTTGTTGCAGGCAAAACCTACAGCATTGCCGATATGGCCATCTACCCTTGGCTGCGCAACTGGAAAGCCCAAGGCATGGAGCTTACCGATTACCCCGCGCTCAAAATATGGTTTGACTTACTGGAAAAACGCCCCGCTGTGCAGCGCGGGTGCCAGGTTTTGGCCGACTTGCGAAAACCTATTACCGGCGAGAAAGAAAGAGAAAACCTTTTTGGCAAAGCGCAATACCAAAAACGCTGATATTTGAGGTTAGAATATAGAGCTTCGGAGTGTGGCGCAGCCTGGTAGCGCACCTGGTTTGGGACCAGGGGGTCCAAGGTTCGAATCCTTGTACTCCGACCAACTTACGCGCCTCGCACACCCTTGGGTTTGCGAGGCGTTTCTCGTTGGTGCAGGTATCTTTGTGCACTTGACTGTCCGTAGCTCAGTTGGATAGAGCAGCAACCTTCTAAGTTGCGGGTCGGGGGTTCGATCCCCTCCGGGCAGACCATCATGTTGATATTGTCATATTTACCAGTTGCGCGGTAGACACAGACAGCCCAAGGGGTTAGGATTAGTTACTTTTTATAAGTTAACGAGTACCAATCTGCCATGCGTTTGTCTGCTACCCAACCCAGTTTCGACGATCTTTCGCTGCACATGCACGGCCCTGTGGCGGTGGTAACTTTGCGCAGAGCGCACAAGCGCAATGCCCTAAGCGACGGCCTGGTGCTGGCACTGGAGCACACCTTTAGCCACTTGCCTGAGGGTGCGCACGCGGCTGTCCTTACCGGGGACGGTGCCCATTTTTGTGCTGGCCTAGACCTGTCTGAACTGCAAACGCGCAGCACCATTGACGGACTGCACCACTCACGCATGTGGCACCGTGCCTTTGCGGCTGTTGAAAGCGGCAACGTCCCCGTAGTAGCGGCCCTGCACGGTGCAGTGGTAGGCGGCGGCATGGAGCTGGCCAGCAGTTGCCATATTCGAGTGGCCGATGAAACGGCGTTTTTTGCTTTTCCTGAGGGCACACGCGGCATATTTGTTGGAGGTGGCGGTTCAGTGCGCACCCCCAAGCTGATTGGCGAGCACCGCATGCTTGACATGATGCTGACCGGCCGCGTGTACAAAGCAGCCGAGGCGGTGCAGGTAGGCTTTGCCCAGTACCTAACCCCTGCTGGAAGCGCTATGGCCAAGGCACTGGAGCTGGCCGAGCGCATTGCCAGCAACGCCCCCATGACTAACTACGCCCTGTTGCACGCCCTGCCGCGCATTGCCGAGCAGTCCTCCGACCACGGTTTTTTTACCGAGGCACTGATGGCCTCGATTGTAGAAACTGCCCCCGAAGCCCAGCAGCGCATTGGGGAGTTTTTGGACGGCCGTGGCCCCAAGGTTAGAGCGGGTTAGAGGAAAGCCCCATTCCTATGGCTGACATTACACCTTACCGCGCCTTTACCTTTGGCGTAACCCGTGCCGTAAAAACTGAGCGCAACGGCAGCACTTACTTGCTAGCCGAGCAAGCTCTACATCCCTACCCCCAGCGCCTAACTGATCGCCTGCAGCACTGGGCCAGTGCAGCGCCCCAGCGCACCTGGATGGCGCGGCGCAACAGCGCAGGCAGCTGGGTCGAAATTAGCTATGCACAAGCATGGAACAGCGCCCAACGCATTGGGCAGTCTGTGCTAAATCGGGGGCTAAACGCTGAGAAGCCGGTGGTTATTTTGAGCGAGAACAGCTTAGAACACGCACTGCTGGCCCTAGGCTGCATGGCGGTAGGCGTGCCCTACTGCAGCGTCTCACCCGCCTACAGTTTGCTCAGCCAAGACTTTGCCAAACTGCGCCATGTACTGGACACCCTAACCCCCGGCTTGGTCTACGCCAGCGACTGGGCGCGCTACAGCAAGGCCATAGAGGCAGTGGTCAGCAAAGACACCGAGGTTACTACAAATACTATAGCTACTCAATTAGCATTTTCTTGGGCGATAAGCACTTTTAGTTCATTATTAGAGGTAAATACCAGCCCCCAGGTAGCGCAGGCTGTGCAGGCTACAAACAGCGACACCATTGTGAAGTTTCTGTTTACCAGCGGCTCTACCAAGCTGCCCAAGGCGGTCATTAATACCCAGCGCATGCTGTGCGCCAACCAGCAGCAGATGGCCCAGTCGATGCCGGCGCTAACCCAGCAGCCACCGGTGCTGGTGGACTGGCTGCCGTGGAGCCATACCTTTGGCGGCAACCACAACTTCGGCCTGACCATTTACCACGGCGGCACGCTGTACATCGACGACGGCAAGCCCACCCCCGCGTTGATGGCGGAAACCCTGCGCAACCTGCGCGAGATCGCCCCAACCCTGTACTTTAATGTGCCCACAGGTTTTGAGCAGATCGCCGCTGCCATGCAAACGGACGACGCAGCGGGAAGAACTTTGCGCAAAAATCTGCTGTCGCGCTGCAGCCTGTTTTTCTACGCCGGTGCCGCGCTGGGCCAACCCATTTGGGACAGCCTGTTTCAAAGCCAAGAGCGTGAGATGGGCCAACGCATTGTGATGGGCACGGGGCTGGGCATGACAGAGAGCGCGCCATTTGGCCTGTTTGTCGCCAGCACCCAAGTACGGGCGGGCGATTTGGGGCTGCCGACACCGGGGATGGAGCTCAAACTGGTGACCCTAGGCAACAAAACCGAAGTGCGCTACCGTGGCCCCAACATCACCCCTGGCTACTGGAGAAACGCCGCCGCAACGCAAGAAGCCTTTGATGCCGAAGGCTTCTTTTGCACCGGCGATGCCGTGCAGTGGGTGGACGAGGACAACATTCACCAAGGCCTCAAGTTCGATGGCCGGATTGCCGAGGACTTTAAGCTGTCTACGGGCACTTTTGTGAGCGTGGGCCCTTTGCGCGCCAAACTGATTGCGGCAGGTGCGCCGCTAATTCAAGATGCAGTGATTACAGGCTTGAACGAAAAGGAAGTAGGCGCTTTGATCATCTTGGCGCTAGAGCCCGCTAGAAAATTTGCCGGCCTGCCCGA
This sequence comes from Polaromonas sp., assembly GCA_043721235.1. Classification (GTDB taxonomy): domain Bacteria; phylum Pseudomonadota; class Gammaproteobacteria; order Burkholderiales; family Burkholderiaceae_C; genus JAAFIP01. The sequence goes on from JAYSRE010000009.1 coordinate 3,215, forward strand.
CAGCGCTGCGGTGAAAGATATGGCGGGTAGACCAGATATCACGGCGCACATGGCTGACGCACTGACCAGGTTAGCGCAAAATTCAACAGGCTCGGCAACGCGCGTAGCACGTGCCGTAGTGCTGGACCAGCCGCCCAGCAGTGACCAAGGTGAAATCACCGATAAAGGCTCCATCAACCAGCGCGCAGTGCTCAGCGCGCGCGCTGCATTGGTACAAGCCCTGTATGCCAACGCGTCACCGCATACCGTTAAACCCCTCGCCATTTAAACAAGACTGCACGTAAGTTGATATTTCACGTTAAGCTGACTGCATCACTTAGGAGACACCACCATGGGCCAAGCACTACAACGTCGCCAATTTAACCAATCCACCCTGGCTGCGCTCATCTGCAGCGCCAGCACTGCTGGCGCGTGGGCACAATCTGCCGGCCCTTTAGAAAGCGTTAAAGTGCTGTATGGCTTTCCGGCCGGCAGCGCGGGCGACGTTTGTGCACGGCGCGTGGCCGAGAAATTTGCCAATACCGCTTACAGCAAAAGCCAAGGCGTGGTCGAAAACAAGCCCGGCGCAGGCGGCCGTATTGCACTGGAAGGCCTCAAAGCCGCAGCCAGCGACGGCAGCGTTATCGCGCACACGCCCTTCTCGGCCCTGTCGCTGTACCCGCACATTTACAACAAGCTGAGCTACGACCCGTTCAAAGACTTTTGCCTGCTGGGCACCACGGCGCTGATTCACCACGGCTTTTGTGTTGGCCCCAAAGTACCCGCTAATGTGACCAACATCAAACAATTTTTGGAGTGGGCCAAGGCCAACCCCAAAGATGCCAGCTACGGCTCGCCAGCTGCAGGCTCAACCCCGCACTTTATCGCCGCCTTGCTAGGCATCAACAACGCCATTGAGCTGCAGCACGTGGCCTACCGCGGCTCGATTCCTGGTGTGACCGATGTGGTGGGTGGTCAAATAGCGGCCATGTGCTGCCCTCACGGCGACATGGTCGCCAATCACAAAGCAGGCAAACTGCGCATTCTGGCAACCAGTGGCAAATCGCGCTCCCCCTTTGTACCCGAGGTGGCTACGTTCGCAGAACAAGGCATGGCTGATTTGACCGTGGAGGAATGGTTTGGCTTTGTCGGCCCCGCCAAAATGCCCAGCTATTTGGTGAAAGCGTGTAACGATGCCATCAATGCTGCGCTCAAAGACAAAAGCGTAACAGACACCTTGGCTGTGGTTGGCCTTATTCCGCTGGGCGGCACCCCCGAGGAGCAGGCCGGCAGCATGAAGCTGGAATACGACCGCTGGGGTCCGCTCATAAAGAAAATTGGCTTTACTGCAGAGTCTTAAGCGCAAGCGCCTAGTTGCAATGCTGTACATTGTTGGCATGGACAGAAACACCCCTCCAGCAAGCGCAGCAACGCGGCGCGCATAAGTTACTAAACTAGCAAAAGTGCCTGTGAAAGTGCCTGTGAAAATACCCCCAACTCTGCTCTCCAATGTGCCTGCCGCAATGTTAAAACCGCTTTTAAAAACCGCCGCCGCCCGCAAAAATACAACCGCTGCCGCACCAGCACCGGTGCCTGCTGCCGCAGCGCTTGACACCAATTTTTTAGAGGGCCTGCTAGGCTACAACGCCAGGCGTGCTGCGCTGTGCATTATTGAAGTTTTTTTAGAACGCATGGCCATTTACAAGCTGCGGCCTGTGGATTTTTCAGTGCTGTCGGTCATCGCGCACAACCCTGGTGTTACCTCACGCCAGCTGTGCACTGTTTTGGGTATCTTACCGCCCAATTTTGTCGGCTTACTGACCAGCCTGGAAAAGCGTGGTCTGGTTGTGCGCCAAGAGCACCCTAGCGATAAACGGTCGATGGCCCTGCACTTGACAACCCAAGGAACTAAACTGATTCTTGATGCTGAAATCACTGTTTGCCAGCTAGAAAAAGACACTGCATCACGGCTGACCAGCACGGAGCAGAAAACTTTGATCCGGCTGCTGCAAAAAGTATACCTTCCCGTCCCCAGTCCTAAGTAGCCCTTGAGCTGGCTACAAGGCGGTGCAAAAAGTGCAGCAAAGATACAACACAACACGGGCTGACACCCTAAATATCTAGTTAGCAGCTATTAATCTTGTAGCGTTTTTTCAGAAATACGTTATATTTCAATCAGTTCGAGATTAAAGTTCTTGTTTTACTTAACCCACAACAATCCATTCTTAGGAGATGCTACTTATGAGCGCTAAAGACAATGCAGCGGTAAACCAACTGTTCGATTTGCTGGAGTCTCGTTATGCAATTCG
>JAYSRE010000010.1:0-15803 GCA_043721235.1 Polaromonas sp.
GGTTTCCATCATGGCGGTGTAGTGGTTAGCGCTAGGGGGTACGGCGGGGCCTTCTGCAAAAAACAACTTGGGGCACCAGTCCACAGAGGCCTTTACGGTTCCGTTGGGGTTGCGTCCGCCGCCACAAAATCCTTGTGCGCTCCAGCCGCATCCACCGTTAGCGTGTCCTCCGGTCTCTGCAGCGGTTTTTGCTTCGGCGGCTTGACAACAGACAGCTTGGGTCGTTGTAGAGTGAAGGTAGTAGGGCTTAAGGCCTTTTTGCGCTCGGTAGCCGTTGATCAGCCCCAGGCAATACTCAGACACATCCACAGCGCCAGTATCCGGGTCAGCCGCCATGGGCTGAATCTGCCCTACGCCTGCGCACATGGGCCCGGTTACTGCAGTGCTTGTCCCGTTTACCGCGCTTGCACCGGTTGCACCGGTTGCCCCGTTTACCGCGTTTGAACTGGGCGCTGCACTTGCAGCCGGATTGGCGCTTGGGTCTGCTGGGCTACCACCACCGCCACTGCCACCGCAGGCTATAAGCTGCACAGCTGCCAGTACAGCAGCAGTGCGTGCCAGCAAATATAAAGTTTTTTTAACCATCAATGTGTTCCTTAAGTAAGCCATAAAGACTATTAAGAGTCTTAATCACACCATCATGCTTGCAAAATGCGGCCATACAGCACTTGCCGTAAATGACAATTTTGTAATCTAGTGATTAAATGTAAGATGAGGGTATGTACTGCAGACGCAGACGCAGCCCTAGTCCAGACGATAATCACCCAATGCAGATTTCATTCACCAAAATGCAAGGCGCTGGCAACGACTTTGTGGTGCTGGACGAAACCCGTGGCCCGCTGGGCTTGTCCGCCGCGCAATACCGCTTTTTAGGCGACCGGCATTTTGGTGTGGGGGCTGACCAAATTTTGACGGTGCGGCCTGCGCCAGACGCTTCGGTAGACTTTGAATACGTCATCCACAACGCCGATGGCGGTGAGGTAGAGCACTGCGGCAACGGTGCGCGCTGCTTTGTGCGCTTTGTGCGCGAACGCGGGCTGACAAGCCAAACCTCGATTCGCGTAAAAACCATGAACAACACGCTGGTGCTGACCGAGCAAAGCGATGGCCGTGTGACGGTGAACATGGGCGCACCGGTGTTTGCACTGGACGATATACCGTTTGATGCAAGCCAAGCGACCGCTTTGGCGCAGGCAAAAGACCTTGATTTATGGCAAAAATGGCGTATCGCCCAAGGAAATGCTACACAGTATGCTATTGAAGGTGTAGCAAATACTTTACAGGCCGAGGTGGCGGTAGTCTCTATGGGCAACCCGCACGCCGTGCTGCTGGTGGCAGACGCAGACACTGCGCCTGTGCATAGCCTGGGCTCGTGGACCGAATTACACCCGGCTTTTCCCCGCCGGGTGAATGTGGGTTTTATGCAAATTGTCAGCCGCACTCGCATCAAGCTGCGCGTGTTTGAGCGCGGCGCAGGTGAAACGCTGGCCTGTGGTACCGGTGCTTGTGCTGCTGTGGTGGCAGGCATTCGCCTGGGCCTGCTGGATGCCCGGGTAGACGTGCAGGCGCGCGGTGGGCTGCTCACGGTGGAGTGGGCGGGGCTGGCGTTTGCCGGTGCAGGTGCAAGTGCAAGTGCAAGTGCAGGCGCTTTGAACCTAAGCGCTCACGTCATGCTCACCGGCCCCGCCACCACGGTTTACCAAGGCAGCATCGATGTGCCCGACAATCTAGTGTGACCACACCAAATACAAGGACCCCCTTCAATGACCAGCTCACAAACCACCAGCTTGCATGATGTGCCGCCGATTACCGAGGCCGATATTGCCCAGTTCTTGGTCAACACGCCTGATTTTTTTGAGCGCCACGCCCAGCTTTTGTCTACCGTGCAACTTAGCAGCGGCCACGGTAGCCGGGCTGTCAGCCTGCAAGAACGCCAGGCTGAAATGCTGCGCGAGAAAATTAAAACGCTAGAGCACCGCATCATGGACATGGTGCGCAACGGCAACGACAACATGATGATTGCCGAAAAGCTGCAGCGCTGGACGCGCAACATGCTACTTACCCACCATGCGATGGATCTGCCCGGCGTGCTGCTGCGTGAAATCAAGCACCAGTTTTTAGTGCCGCAAGTGGCCATCAAAGTGTGGGACACCAATGGCCTGTTTTCTGACCAAGACTTTGCCATGGGCGTGAGCGACGACGCCAAGGCGTTTGCCTCGTCCATCACCGCGCCCTACTGCGGTGTAAACGCCAGCTTTGAGGCCGTCACTTGGCTGGCCCAGCCTGAGCTGGCCATGTCGGTGGCGCTGATTCCCCTGCGCGCAGGGGCTGCGGCCGATGCCTTTGGCATGCTGGTGTTTGCCTCGCCCGACCCCGAGCGCTTTAACGCCGCGATGGGCACCGACTTTTTAGAGCGCATAGCCGAGCTGTCCAGCGCCGCCCTGACCCGCCTGCGCACATCCAAGTAAAGGCAGGCTAGGCGCGTGCAGCCCACTGCCTTGCCCATAGCCCTGCAACCCGGTGCGTTGGCCCAGCACCCCAGCGATGCTGAGCTGGTAACGCAGTACCTGGGCCACGCACGCAACCAAAAGCGCCTGGCCGAGCGCACCATCAGCTTGTATACCGAAGACCTGGCCAAGCTGCAGCTGCACGCCGCGCAGGCCCAGCTGGGTTTACTGCGTGTGCACAACGCGCACATTCGCCGCTGGGTGGCGCAGATGCACAGCCAGGGCCGCAGCGGGCGCGGCATAGCGCTGATTTTGAGTGGCTGGCGCGGTTTCTACACCTGGCTAGGCCGTGAGGGCCTGGTACCCGCCAACCCCGTGCAAGACGTGCGCGCACCCAAGCAACCCAAGCCCTTGCCCAAAGCACTGGCGGTAGACGATGCCGTGCAGCTGGCCAGCTACCATAGCGATAGCAACGACCTCAGGCTAGAAGCGCGCGACGCCGCCATCACCGAGCTGCTGTACGGCAGCGGCCTGCGTGTAGGCGAGCTGGTAGGGCTGGACGTACAAGCCTCGCCCAGCGCCAAGGGCTGGCTAGATTTGCAAGCGGGCGAGGCGCATGTGCTGGGCAAAGGTAGCAAACGCCGCAGCGTGCCGCTGGGGGCGAAATCGGTAGAGGCTTTGCAAGCGTATTTGATGGTTCGCAGTCAGCTGTTACCTGCGTCAATATCTGCCTCAGCTTCAGCTGCAAACCCTGTTCGCACTGAGCCTGCCAAAGTGCCCACAGCATCTGCAGCCATTGACCAGTCAGCCCTCTTCCTGGGCCAAAACGGTACCCGCCTCACCGCCCAGTCCATCTGGCAGCGCCTTAAGCGCCGCAGCCTGCAGGCCGGCCTGGCCACGCCCGTGCACCCGCACATGCTGCGCCACAGCTTTGCCAGCCACCTGCTGCAAAGCAGCCAAGACCTGCGCGCCGTGCAAGAACTGCTAGGCCACGCCAACATCACCACCACCCAGGTGTACACGCGGCTGGATTTTCAGCATCTGGCCAAAGTGTATGACGCGGCGCATCCGCGGGCGAAAAGAAAATGAGGCATGGACGTAGTGGCTTTTGGTACATCGTCGCACGAGCAAGACACCTACTTTCTGGCGCGCGCTTATGCTGACCAAGCCAGTATGTTGGCGCAGCAGAACGCTTTTTATAGCTCTGACGCTTGGCGGCAAGGCCCCCGAGCTTTGTTGGTAGACCGTATCGATAGCTACCTTAATACCTTGCTGTGGCTGTCAGATGCCGTCATTGAAGATATGCGCGCACTCAACACCCCCGTTGCCCCAATGCCGCTTGCTTAAGCAAGCTCCGTTCGTCTTGAATCTGCCTGCTACTTCTCTTGCGTTTGGCAATGAAGTAATCGGGCCTCAGTGCTGTGCTCGCTCTGGCACTTGGCATGAACAGCCGCGCAGCTGAAGCAGCACCGCCTGCCAGCTCCCGTACAAAACAACAAAGATAAGTTCAGGACGCACGGTATACAGCGCCTCATTTGCTGAAGAAAAATCAACAAGTGAGCAGCATTGCCAGTTGCCCGACAATATACAGTATGAAAACTATCACCCTGCGCGAAGGCAAAGAGCGCGCTTTGCAGCGCCGCCACCCTTGGATTTTTGACAACGCTATTGCCAAGGGCAGTGCCGACAGTGGTGAGACGGTGCGGGTTGAATCGCAGGGCGGGCAGTTTTTGGCCTGGGCAGCTTACAGCCCCAGCAGCAAAATTCGCGCACGGGCCTGGAGTTTTGACGAGGCGCAGCGCATTGGGGCCGCGTTTTTTACCGCAGCATGTGCCAGCGCCGTCAAAGCACGTGCCCGCTTTGGTATTGACAGCGACAGCATGCGCCTGGTGCATGGCGAGTCTGACGGCCTGCCAGGCTTGGTAGTAGACCGCTACGGCGACACGCTGGTAGCGCAGTTTTTGTCTGCCGGGGTAGAGCGCTGGAAGCAGCCGATTGCCGACGCTCTGCTGCAAGCCACCGGCCTTGCCAAGCTGTACGAGCGCTCTGATACCAGCAGCCGTGCACTGGAGGGCCTGGAGCCTGCCACTGGATGGCTGCGCGGCGAAGGCGCTACCCAGATCACCATCTCCGAGAACGGCTACCGCTTAGGCATCAACATCGCCGAGGGCCACAAAACCGGCTTTTACCTCGACCAGCGCGACAGCCGCCAAAAGTTTGCCCAGCATGCGCAGCGCTTGCAGTTTCAGCGCGTACTCAACTGCTACTGCTACACCGGAGGTTTTACGGTAGCAGCGCTGGCAGGCATGCGCGCAGCGGGCGCGCTGCACGTGGCCAGTGGCGCACAGCGCCCGGCCCACATCACCAGCATCGACTCGTCGGGCCCCGCCATAGAGCAGGCCAAGGCTAACGTAGCGCTCAACGGGTTTGATGCCGCTCACACCACCTTTATGGATGCCGACGTGAACGCCAGCCTGCGCCAGTTTGACGCAGCGGGTCAAACATTCGATGCCATCGTGCTAGACCCACCCAAGTTTGCACCCACTGCCGCGCACGCCGACCGGGCAGCGCGGGCCTACAAAGACATTAACCGCCTGGCTTTGAAAATCTTAGAGCCCGGCGGCGTTCTGTTTACCTACAGTTGCTCTGGCGGAATTGACGCAGCGCTGTTCCATAAAATTGTCGCCGGCGCAGGCATTGACGCAGGCGCAGACGGCTACATCAGCGAGCGCCTGGGTGGTGCGCCCGACCATCCCATGACCATTAATTTCCCAGAGGGTGAGTACCTCAAAGGGCTGGTGGTAGTCAAGAAGGGTTGATCAAGCCAGTCCAGCCACAATGTGTAGCACATGCCAGAATTTGCCATTGGCATGCGCGTGATTTTTGTTCTGGGTTTTACCTTGCACCTTGGGGGTACTGAGTATGTATGCCAAGCCGTCACGGGCCGAAAGCCTGATGGCAATCGCAACTGAAGCGCTGGACTGGAAAGTGCCAGTCCCCTGCCAGCCATCGACAGCAACATAAGGTACCGCGCACTTCACGGCCCATGTTCAGTAAGGGTACTATAAATTTTATAGCTGCTTATGTAGCATTTCCTTGGGCGATAGGCCTAAACCACTAAAAATAACCTATTACAAGACGTTTTTCTTCATTGTGGCGCATTTTCTACCACTTTTGCTCAGCCACTCTTTTTCACCACCGCGTAGCGCTGCAGCGTAAGTGCCCGCGCTTCGTCGTGCTTGACCACGCGGTGCGGGTAGTCTTTGCCCAGCGCTACACCGGCCATTTGCAGCTCCATGGGTTTGGCATCCCACGGGGCGTGCAGGGCGGCGTTGGGGAGTTTGGCCAGTTGCGGCAGGTAGCGGCGGATGAATTTGCCTTGTGCGTCAAAGCGTTCGCTTTGGCTGCTGGGGTTAAAAATACGAAAGTAGGGCTGTGCGTCGCAGCCGCTGCTGGAGGCCCACTGCCAGCCGCCGTTGTTGGCCGACAAATCGAAGTCGTTCAAGTGCTGGGCAAAGTAGCGCTCACCCCAGCGCCAGTCAATGCCAAGGTCTTTGGTTAAAAAGCTGGCCACCACCATGCGCAGGCGGTTGTGCATGTAGCCGGTTTGGTTGATTTGCAGCATGGCGGCATCTACCAGCGGGTAGCCGGTGCGGCCTTCGCACCAGGCTTTGAACAGGCTGTCGGCGTGTGGGCCTTGCTCCCAGGCGATGTGGTCGTATTCAGGCTTGAAGCTGCCTTGGGCCACGCGGGGAAAGTTGGCCAGTATTTGCACGTAAAAATCGCGCCAAATCAGCTCGCTCAGCCATACGCGGGCACCTTCGTTGGCCACGGTTGCGCCCGCGGCGTCTACGCTGCCTGCCAGCACGCGTTGGTGGCCCAGGCTGCACAGCTGGCGGATGGACACGGTGCCAAAGCGCAGGTGCACGCTGAGGTAGCTGGGGCCTTTGACGGCGGGGTAGTCGCGCGTCTCATGGTAGTGGTCCATGCGGTCAAAAAAGTCGGCCAGCAGGGCTTGGCCGCCGGTGTGTCCAGCGGGTATTTTCAGCTCGCCCATGTTGGTGCGCTCAAAGCCGATGTCGGCCAGACTGGGCACGCCTTGGGTGTAATTAACCGTGTTGGCAGAGCTGTCAGCGCCTTCTGGGGCTGGGCGCAGCGCGGCGGCAACCTGGGCGCAGGGGTAGGGCTTGAGGTGGTCGTCAGTGAGCTTTTTCAGCCAGGCGTTTTTGTAGGGCGTGAACACGCCGTAGGGCTTGCCGCCTAAGGTGAGCACTTCTTCACGCTCGAAAATCACATGGTCTTTGTAGGTGTGCAGGGCGATGCTCGCAGCCTGTAGCGCCATGCCTACGGCTGCGTCGCGGGCTATCGCCTGGGGTTCGTAGTCGTGGTTGGTAAACACGGCCTGCGCGCCCAGCTGGGCGGCCAGGCGAGGCAGCTCGGCGCTGGCCCAGGCGTGGCGCACAATCAGCACCGGCTGCTGGGCCTTGCCACACAGGGCGCGCAGCTGCGCGTCCAGGTCGACCAACGATTCACGGATGAACTCAACCCGCCGGTCGGCACGTGGCAAGCTGTCCAAAATTTCTTTGTCAAACACAAACACGCAGTGCACTGCGGCGCAGTTTTTCAAAGCGTGGTACAGCGCGGCGTTGTCCTGCGCACGCAGGTCACGGCGAAACCACATCAGGCCTTGGGCGTATTTTGGTAGGGAAGAGGGCGGTGCAGAAGACTGCGGCATACTAGGTACTCGCTATTTAAAGTGTAGCTGACTGTGCAGCATTTCCTTGGGCCATAGGCCTATTTTGCATAAAATTGGGGTGCTGCAGGTGGCCAATGCTGTCTGCAGCACCTGCCGCTTGGCTAGGCCACTTGGGTAAACGCCAGCCGCACGTAGATGGGTGCAAACACCTCCGCTTGGGTGATGTCGATCAGCGTTTCTTTGGCCAGCTCTAGCAGGGCGATAAAGGTCACCACCAGCACGGCGCTGCCTTTGGCGGGGTCAAAGAGTTCTTCAAACTCTACAAACTTGCGGCCCTGCAGCTTCTTTAAAACATGGCTCATGTGCTCGCGCACCGACAGCGCTTCGCGGGTGATTTTGTGGTGCGTAATCAGTTTGGCGCGGCGCAAAATATCACGCCAAGCGTCTTGCAGGTCGACCACATGCACGTCGGGAAAGCGGGTTTGCAGGGACTGCTCAAGCATGACCTGGGCGCGCAAATAGTCGCGGCCAAACTGGGGCAGGGCATCTAGCTGGCGCGAGGCCAGCTTCATTTGCTCGTATTCCAGCAGGCGGCGCACCAGCTCGGCGCGCGGGTCTTCGGGCTCTACGCCTTCTGCCGTCCTCTTGGGCGGCAGCAGCATGCGCGATTTGATCTCGATCAGCATGGCGGCCATCAGCAGGTATTCCGCCGCCAGTTCGAGGTTTTTAGCGCGAATTTCTTCAACATAGCTTAAGTACTGGCGCGTGACCCCGGCCATGGGGATGTCCAAAATATTGAAGTTTTGCTTGCGAATGAGGTACAGCAGCAAGTCCAGCGGGCCTTCAAAAGCCTCTAAAAACACCTCCAGCGCGTCGGGCGGAATGTACAGATCCGTGGGCATGGCAAACAAAGGCTCGCCGTACAGGCGCGCCAGCGCCACTTGGTCAACCACTATGGGCAACCCCATGCCAGAGTGTGGCACTGCAGAGGGGAACAAAGGGCTATCGCGCACTACTTATTGCCATACACGTAGGATTTTTGTGCCACGCGGCTGCTTGCGTTGTCAGCCAGTTCAGTGCGGTCTACGTTCTTGTCCCATAGCAGTGCGCGGCCTGCGCGTTGCTCGGCCTCCAGGGTGGGGCGACTGACTTTCAGGTCGTTGATAAACTGGCTGGTCTCCGACACATACTGCGGCGTGTAGAAAAAACGGTCGATGGCTTTGGACAAGGCGGACATAATAGTGGTGGGTTGGGTAATGAAAATGAAGATGAAAACGGGCAATCCATAACATCGATTTTACTGGGCCAGGCCGTAAGACGCGGTGTTTGAAGCGGTACCGGTGCACAAAGGCTGAACATACAACAAGCAAAGGACGGACAAAATGGGTAATTGGGGCCTTAAAAAGGGGATTTTCATGGGTTTATTTGCAGCTTTACTCAGCTTGGCAGGCTGCGACCAGCAGCGCATCAGCGAACTTGAAGAAGGCATTTCTACCGAAATGGACGTGCGCGCCAAGTTCGGCGAACCTGAAAAAATATGGGACGGCGCAGACGGCGTGCGTATTTTTGAGTACAACCGCCAGCCCGCAGGCCATGTGAACTACATGGTCAGCATGGGTGCTGACGGCAAAATGGCGGCTCTGCGCCAAGTGCTCACGCCTGACAATTTTGCCAAAGTCCAGCCTGGTATGCCCATGGAGAGCGTGCGCAAAATGCTGGGCAAACCAATGCGCGTGGTACCCTACAGCTTGAAAAGTGAAACCTACTACAACTGGCGCTATCTGACGGACAGCAACAACACCTCGATGGTGTTCAGCGTGGTCATGGATGCTAACTCCAAAGTGTTACGTACTGAGACCATGTTAGACCCCGATGTAAGTTCTGGCGGAACCCAGAATTCCAAAAGCACACCTGCCAACAATTTATAGGAACCTTATGCCATCTTCTTTTCAACGCTTGGGCAAGGTTGCCGCGCTGTCCGCAGCCTTGGTTTTGCAGGCTTGTGGCGGTGGTGGCGGTTCTGAAACCTTCACCGGAGGCGGTGCACCTTCGCCAACCTCGCCAACCTCGCCGACCACACCGGCTGCACCAGCGGGCCCGGTAATTACACCTACACCGGCCAACCCTGGCAACCCAGTGACCGCAGCCTCGGTGGCCATCACAGGTGTGGCCACGTTTGACTCGGTGGCCTATACCTCGGCCAGCAATTCCGGGCTGAACTACGCCGCTGCTGTGCGCAAGCCCATTCGCGCTGTAACAGTGCAGGCCGTTTCCCCTGCTAACGTAGTGTTGGCATCCACTACTTCCAGCGACACCGGCAGTTACACGCTGAATGTGCCTGGCGGGGCGCAATTTAGCATTTTGGTGCGTGCTGAGCTGCTTAAAACCAGCGGCGCGTCCCAGTGGAATGTGACTCTGCGCGACAATGTGGTGGACACTGACAATCCCAACGGCAGTGCGCCTTGGGTGGTGCAATCGTCTGCGGTCTGTACGGCCGCTGCAGCCGCAGTCTGCAGTTTCAACGCCACCACCGGTTGGAGTACCAGTGCCAGTGCCTATACAGGCTTTCGCGCAGCGGGTTTATTTGCCCTGCTGGACACTGTGTACGAGGGCATGAAACTTATCAATACGGCGCAACCCGGTGCCCTATTTCCAGTTTTGAACATTTTTTGGAGCGAAAGAAATATTGCCAGTAGCGGCAACGAAGTCGACGGTGATATTGGAACTTCGTTTTTCAGGTCTGGTACATCCGCTGGAGGCGCTGTGCAGCGCAGTTTGTACATTTTGGGGGCGGCCAACAACGACACCGACGAGTTTGACAGCAGCATCATTGCCCATGAATACGGTCACTACCTGCAAAGCGCTTTTTCTGTCAATCCTTCTACGGGCGGCAGCCACAGCGGCAACGACAAGCTAGACATGACGCTGGCCTTTGGCGAAGCCTGGGGTAATGCCTATTCGTCCATGACCCGTAAGGACCCTATTTATGCAGACTCACTAGGCCCGCGCCAAGCGGGTGGTTTTACCAACAACTTGGGTGCAGCGCCCACGGATGCCAATCGGGGCTGGTACCGTGAGAGTTCGCTGGGCAATGTGCTGTATGTCTTTTTCACCAACCCCAGCGGCGGTTTCACGCCTATTTGGACAGCCTTGACCGGGCCCATGAAAACATCGCAAGAAGCATTGGCCACCGTGTTTAGCTTTGCCGCCGCAGTGCGCAGCGGTGGCAACGCAGCCGCCTCGTCCGCCCTGAACACTTTACTGACTGCGCAAAATATTGGCACTGCAGGTGCTGACCAATGGGGCAGCACAGAGTCCAACAACGGCGGCAATGCCATCAACCTACCGGTCTACGCCCAGCTGGCCCTTGGTACCGCCACACCGGTGTGCTTTATTAACACCAACGTCACCGCCGACAACACGCCCAACAAGCTTGGCTCCATTCGCTACTACCGCTTGACGCTTGCGTCGGCAGGTACACGCACCGTTACGGCCAACTTTGCTGCAGGCCGTGATATTGACTTTGACGTATTCCAGCGCGGCGAGTTGGTGGCGCGCGCTGCTGCCGACAACCTGCCTGCAGGCACCTCGGAATCTAAAAGTGTCAACCTTGCAGCAGGCGAGGTCGTTATCCGGGTGAAAGACTTTGTCACCACGTCGCCGCCTGCAGGGGCTAACTGCGCCACATTGCGCGTTAATTAGCATGTGCCGCCTTGGTAACGTACTGTGTATTTTTTTAGAAAGTAACCCATGAAGCATTTAACACTAGCCGCCGGCACATGCCTTGCCATGTTTGCCGCCTCTGCCATGGCCGATGTTGCAGTGCTGCCTGCGGCTGCACAAGCCACCTCTGGAAAAGCAGCTTTGGACTCAGCCAAAGCGCGTAAAAACGGCTTTACGCCCATGGCCAGCAAACAGGGCGGCTCTGGTGTAACTTTAGCCTACCGCATTGAAGGCACACCCACCGTAGGCGCACCACTGACCATTTACCTCAGCATGCAAAGCCAAACTGATGCGCAGGTTAACTTTACCGCTGGCCCAGGGCTGGTGTTAAGCAACCCTGACCAAGTGCTGGCCTCGCAAGCAGGGCAAAGCGCAGAGCACAGCTTTAGCGTGGTGCCGCAGTCCAATGGCAAGTTTTACGTGAATGTATTTTCCAGCGCCAACGGCCGCCAAAGTGCCAGCGCCATACCCGTGCGTGTGGGCGGCGGGTCGCTGCAGCTAAAGTCGGGTGCAGCGCCCGCAGTGGTCGATGGCGTGGTGGTTAAAAAGATGCTGGTGCCTTAAGCTGGTATTCCAAGTTGGTACTTAAAGCGGCTACAGCAAGCAGCTGCAGCCGCTAAACCTTGGCAGCGTAATTCACACCCGCAAGACCTTGGTAGTCAATGTCTTGCGTCCACAGTGTGGCTTGGTATTCCCGCGCGACGCTGTACATCACAGCATCGGCTAAAGCCAATTTATGCTGCTGTGCTGCGCTGGATGCAGCGACAGCGCGGGCATCGGTAATAGGCACTACGGTGCCTCGGCGCATCACCTTGAGGCAGGTGTCGCGCTCTGTCAGGCTGATGCTGCGACTGAGAAATTTGTGCACCTCAAACAGCGCCAATGCGGGCACTACCAATCGGTCAGTTTGCTCAATGATGGGTTTATAGGTGCGCCCAGCAGGCGTGCCTAAGAAAAACTCAATCCAGCCCGATGAATCTACAACATTCATTTAAAAGCGGTCTTTTTCTTTAGGAATTGTCGTGTCAACAGGCCCTAAATGCTTTAGAAAACCAAAATAAGCACCCACTGGCAGCTCGGGTGTGAGCGTGGTTTGCTTACCATCGTAAGTAAACTTCACTTTGCTGCCTTCAGTCAGGCCCAGCTTGGCGCGCAGGGCAGCGGGCAGGGTAATTTGCCCCTTGCTGGTCATCGTGGCTTCAACTTCTAGAACTGCGGGCATGACAACTCCTTTAATCAAGAGGATGTAAGTTTACCAGAAAAGTAAGGAGCTTAATTTTTCCTTACTTATTTTGGCGTTCGGACAAATGTGTGCGGAGCAAGCCAATGCGCGGCCAGTCAGGCCTGTGTTGTAAAAATTAGCGTATGGTTTACCGAATTCGCATGCCCGGCTGCGCACCAGGCCAAGGGTTGAGGATGTAAATACCGGGGTTGGCCTTCTCATCACCATGGCTGGCGGCCAACACCATGCCTTCGCTGATGCCAAACTTCATCTTGCGCGGGGCCAGGTTGGCCACCATCACGGTGTGCTTGCCTACCAGCTCTTGGGGCTTATAGACGCTGGCGATGCCGCTGAACACATTGCGGTGCTTGGCGCTGCCGTCTTCATTAGTTTCGCCTACGTCTAGCGTAAGGCGTAGCAGCTTGGTCGATCCTTCTACCGCTTCGCAGTTAACGATAATGCAAATGCGCAAGTCAATCTTGGTAAAGTCATCGATGGTGATGGTGGGGGCCAATGCTTCGCCACCGGGATGCAATGCTGCGCTGGTGGTAGGTACTACATATTTAATAACTTCTTGAGCAGGATTTACTTGGGTTGGAGGCTCAAACAGTGCTTCAAGTTGCACTGGGGTGACGCGTTGCATGAGGTGTTTATATTCGCTAAGTTGATGACCTTCAGGCAACGGTGTGAGTACGCTGTTCCAATCTAATGGATTGCATCTTAAGAATTTTTCAGCCTCGGCAGCTAAGGACGGCAGAACAGGCTTTAAGCACGCTGTCATCACCATAAATCTGCGCAAACAATCAGAGCAAAACTCTGCAGCGCGATCACTTTTACCGTCTTTAACTAACTTCCAAGGTGCGCATGAGTCGAAAAGCGAGTTGATGTTATCCGCGAAAGCCATGATGTCACGCATCGCTCTGCCGTAGTCTCTGGCTTGGTAAAACGCTTTAACGCTGCTAACCAACATGTTCGGATCAAAATTTGAATCTTGCGGGAATTGCCCCTTTACCAATTTACCTTCGGGCAAAAATTTTGCCGCGCGACTGGCTATGTTAATGAACTTGCCGACCAAATCACTGTTTACCCGCAACTGAAAATCTTCAGCATTAAAGTCAATGTCTTCGTTGCGCGCGTTGAGTTTAGCTGCCAAGTAATACCGCAACCACTCCGGGTTCATCCCCAACGACAGATACTTGAGTGGGTCCAGCCCCGTCCCTCGGCTTTTGCTCATCTTCTCGCCGTTGTTCACCGTCAAAAAACCGTGCACAAACACGTTGGTGGGCGTTTTGCGGCCGCTAAAGTGCAGCATGGCGGGCCAGAACAGGGTGTGAAAAGTGACGATGTCTTTGCCGATAAAGTGGTATTGCTCCACTGGAGAATCAGGCGCAATGTACTGGTCAAACGACAGCGTTTCGCCGTAGGATTTTTGTGGCCCGCCTTTGTCAAACCAGTTTTTTAATGACGCAAGGTAACCTACGGGCGCATCCAGCCATACATAAAAATACTTACCTGGTGCATCGGGAATTTCGATGCCAAAGTACGGTGCGTCGCGGCTGATGTCCCAGTCGCCCAGGCCCTCGCTGGTGCTGCCGTCTTGGTTGGTGCGTACGCTAAACCATTCTTTGACTTTGTTGGCTACCTCGGGCTGTAGGCGCGGCTTGCCGTCTTCACCTACGCCCTGTGTCCAGTTTTGTAAAAACTCTACGCAGCGCGGGTCCGACAAGGTGAAAAAGAAGTGTTCTGAGCTTTTTAGCACCGGCTTTGCGCCGCTCAGAGCCGAGTACGGGTTTTTCAAATCGGTAGGCGCATACACTGCGCCGCAGTTTTCGCAGTTGTCGCCATACTGGTCTTTGGTGCCGCACTTGGGGCATTCGCCTTTGATAAAGCGGTCGGGTAAAAACATGCCTTTTTCGGGGTCGTAGAACTGCTCTACGCTTTTACTGGCGATCAAGCCGGTTTTTTTCAGATCCAGGTAAATTTGCTGCGCCAGTGCGTGGTTCTCTGGCGCGTCGGTGCTGTGCCAGTTGTCAAAGCTGATGTGAAACCCGTCTAAGTACGGTTTGCGGCCCGCTGCAATCTCGGCCACAAAGGCTTGCGGTGTAACGCCCTTTTTTTGCGCTGCAATCATAATCGGCGCACCGTGCGCATCGTCAGCGCACACAAAGTTCACCGCGTGCCCGCACATGCGCTGGTAGCGTACCCAAATGTCAGCCTGGATGTACTCCATGATGTGGCCAATATGGAAGTTGCCGTTGGCATAAGGCAAAGCTGTGGTGACGAAAAGTTGGCGCTGGGATGGCGCAGTTGCAGTGGCAGCAAGGGTGGTCATTTTGAGAATTTTTGTTCGGGTAAGCCCGTATTTTAGAAGGCTTGGCTACACTTGCCGTATTAGCCCTTATTTTCTGGGCTTTGGTTTTCAGTTTACTTGCACCTTTTGCTCCCCCTACTATGGCATCTAACGACCAAACTAATAGTCAAATTCTGGCAGCCCTGTCTGCCGTGATCGACCCCAATACAGGCAAAGATTTTGTATCTACTAAAGCAATTAAAAACCTCACCGTGTCAGATGGCGACCTAGCCTTTGACGTAGAGCTGGGCTACCCCGCGCAAAGCCAAATTCCCGCGTTTCGCAAAGCGCTGATTGCGGCGGCTAAAGCGGTAGCGGGCGTGGACAACGTGTCATGCAACATCGGCATCAAAATTATTGCCCACGCAGCCCAGCGCGGCGTAGCGCTAATGCCCACGGTAAAAAATATCATTGCCGTAGCCTCGGGCAAAGGCGGCGTGGGCAAAAGCACCACGGCCGTTAACTTGGCGCTGGCGCTGGCCGCTGAGGGTGCCAAGGTAGGCCTGCTAGATGCCGACATTTACGGCCCCAGCCAGCCCATGATGATGGGCATTGACGGCAAGCCCGCAAGCGAAGACGGCAAAACCATGGAGCCGATGGAAAACTACGGCGTGCAGGTGATGTCGATTGGCTTTATGGTGGCCAAAGACGAGGCCATGATTTGGCGTGGCCCCATGGCCACGCAGGCGCTGGAGCAGCTGCTGCACCAAACCAACTGGAAAGACCTGGACTATTTGCTGGTCGACATGCCGCCAGGCACGGGCGACATTCAGCTCACATTGAGCCAGCGCGTGCCGCTGACAGGAGCCATCATCGTCACCACGCCGCAAGACATTGCCCTGCTGGACGCTAAAAAAGGCATCAAAATGTTTGAAAAAGTGGGTGTACCGATTTTAGGCATCGTAGAAAACATGGCCGTACACATATGCACCCAATGTGGTCATGCAGAGCATATCTTTGGCCAAGACGGCGGTAAAAAGATGGCCGCTGAATACAACATGGACTACCTGGGCGCACTGCCACTCACCCTGCAAATCCGCGAACAGTCTGACAGCGGTAAGCCTACTGTGGTGGCTGATCCGGATGGCGAAGTAGCAGGTATGTACAAAGCTATTGCGCGGCAAGTAGCCATCAAAATTGCTGCTAAAGCTAAGGATTTTTCTAGTAAATTTCCTAGTATCAAGATTTCTAAGGATACTTGAGGTTTTAATTCGGGTGCAAGGACGCGAAGGGCACTAAGGTTGCGCGAAGGACGCGAAAGAATACCAAATTAAATTTGAAATTAATTTTTAGTTATCAACTTTAATTTTTATATTTTTCGGTATTTTTTAGGTTTTCTTTTTCTTCTTTCGCGTCCTTCGCGCA
>JAYSRE010000011.1:0-5491 GCA_043721235.1 Polaromonas sp.
TAAGCCAAGTCCAGCCCCGTGATAAAGCTAAACGACTCCCCCGCCAAACGGCTCAGCTTCAAGTCTTGCATCTGCTGGAGCAGCCAAGGCACATAGTGCACATCCCCGGCTGTGCCAATACCTTGGATCAGCAAACGAATACACGCCGGGTCTTGCGCCAAAGCCTTCAGGGTAATGTGCGCATCCGCTGGTAACTGCAGCTTAAGCAACAGCCCAAGCGCACGGCTGCGCCAAGGCCCGGGTGTCAATGCAATACGGTGCAGTGCCGAAACCGGCGCACCACGGTCACCGAGTAAGACACCTGCACGTGCGGCTTGGTAGGCGCAGGCTGGGTCTTTGTCTATCAATGCATTTGTGCAAGCGAGTAGATGATTGACCAGGCCAAGGTTAGCTACAAGTCGCAAGGCACATGCTCGTGCTGTAGCATCAGCCATCATTAATGCAGTACTAATGCGTCTACTCGCTGTAACCAAATGTGCTTTACATGCAGCAAGCCCGATACCTAATCGAAATACACTGTGAGACTCAAGCAAAGCATTAGTTACGTCTCGAGTGCTCGACGCAGAGACCCAGCCTAAAGCCGAAACTACTTCAGATAAAGTATCTGGAGCTTTTTCTGCAATAACCATTAATTTTTCAAAAAAAACAACATCTTGATTTTCAATTGCACGTACTGTAGCAATAAAAATCTCACCCTGACCTTGGCTCTCAAGCTTTTTAATTACGAGCGCTAATCCATATTCACCAGCTACAGCAAGACCATCGAGTTCAGCAGCCAAACGATCATCAATCCGACGCAAGTGAAGGAGTTTTACATTAGGGGAAACCAAAAGTAATGAACGTATATTCTTAGACATAGCTGCATTCTCAACATGCTGCTGCAACACTGCCAAGATTTTTGCCCTATTGTGTATGTTCATATACTTTCCCTATGTCAGCATAAAGTACTTAGCTGCACATCATAAGTTATCAGGGCAAATAAAGTACAGCCACCCTTCAGGACCAAGCCGATAAACATGTTCATCGCCTGTAATCCAGAGGAAATCACCAGCCGCGCTCACGCAATGAAATTCACTGCCGACCTTAAAAGGGCCTGATATTTCTCTAAGTTTTCCGTCAGACTGCAGCTGCAACAACTGCGTTAATGCTGTTATGTACAACGCATTTTCATGCACTGCCAATGCATCGAAAGTATTAGTACTTACTGTGGCATCAGAAAAGTCTTCCCATATATCACTGGCTCCTGCAAGCCTAAACAATGTACCTCCAGCCCCTGCAATCCACGCTCCACCATCGCCGGTTGGAATTGCCGCATGGAGGTCAAAATTAGCAGGCGCGTCAAGAATTCGCCACGCAGCATTTATATTTCGGCGCGCGACAAGACCACGTGTACCAACCGCTAAAAGTACACCCGGGGAAATTTCAGTAATTGCGAAAAGTGCACTTTCATTACTACCATCGAATTTTTCATATAAATCATCATCAAAATTTTCCCATACGTTATTTGTATAACGCAACACTTGTTTTTGGCCGCCGCACACATACAGTCCAGTAGATGAAATACATAAGCCTTCAAAATAGGAACTTTTCT
The DNA here is from genome assembly GCA_043721235.1 of Polaromonas sp. Classification (GTDB taxonomy): domain Bacteria; phylum Pseudomonadota; class Gammaproteobacteria; order Burkholderiales; family Burkholderiaceae_C; genus JAAFIP01. The sequence continues at coordinate 1,592 of JAYSRE010000011.1, forward strand.
CTTTAGTCGGAATAACAATATCTTCATCAAGTTGACCTGCAAGCATCTTCCTAATATTGCCTTCACGGCCCAGCGCATAAAAATCAGTTTTCCCTGTAACCACGTGAGAGGGACAGGAAGCTATGGCATACACAATATCGTCGCGAAGGTCGCCAAGATGAAGCCAGTTATTTTCATCGTAGGCTTGAGAAAATCGAGTGAATGTAGGACTATTTTCTTGCTCAATTACATGACCGCACAAAATTGCTGCGCCAGGTCTTTCGGCTGCTGCAACATGGGTAAAGTACATTGCTGCTTTATTCATTACATATCCCTCGCTGCCATCTTCATAGCAGTTTTATATGATTCGTAGTCTTCATTGACTTTTCCTGCCGCACCAGACGCAATTACATTGCTGCCGGAATTTAGTCCTGGCCCATCGGGATCAGGCTTAGTGTAATAGGCATCAAGCTGTGCACCTACGCAAGCTTTTTCCTCTCTCTTAAGATCTCGTGGTGGATCCATGCCGCCGCCAGCAGACTCGCAAGCAGCGACGTGAGCGTCACCGTACGTAAAAAGTTTATTTTCTTCAAAGTGGAATCTTTCCACTTTATCAAAACGCCTGTGACATGCCTTGTGACTTCCTGTATGTTGATTTTTACCAAGTACGCAGATACATGGAGCATTGTCATATTTGAATCCTTTAAACCCTTTAGTACATCGCCCTGGGATCAGATGATGCGGAGTCTGATGTTGACCATTTTTTTTAGGACACCCTGGCTTTTTAGGCAGAAGCATCACATGCTCCATGTTGTGACATACGCCGCCAGGGGCAAATGCTGCCTCATCAAGATACGGGAAAGGTGGTGAGTTCGGGCCTTCAGAGGCATGGTTGTGAGTCGTTAAATCGAGATTTCTTACTACATTCTCGCTCTCTGCCTTGACATCCATAGACCAAGATTTAAAGAAGACTTTCCCCATATTTTTGCTGGTCACCACCCCCTTTTTTGGCGCTGATCCTGCTTCGTCACCCGTACTCTTTTTGAAATACGATTTATTCTTTAGCATTACCTCGTTGCCAGATATCTTTACGGTTGTAGATCCACTAGTGCAATCCGAAGCCATACCGGTATTAGGGTATGGGATGGGAACACCCGGAGGAGTAGCTGGTGTCAGCGGAGGGGTAAAGCAAACATCAGGAAACGCGCAAATTGACTTGCCAGCCGCTGACTTGCAAGAGATCTCCATATTGTTGGCATAGACCTGGTTACTCATGCAGCACCTGCAAATTCAAGTATTGCAGCAGCGCGTTGGCCACTGTCGTTAGCCATATGCGCGATGATGCGGGGACCCATGGTGTAGCCCTTGCGGCAGGCCGCATCGGTGACTGCCAACATCGCTAGGCCTGATGCCGCACCCGTCTCACCAGTGCATTCAGCAGGATGCCAAATGTCAAACTCTGCCTTACGTTGGCGCATGGTGCGTGATACAGCTAAGGCTGCTTCTTTAAAATAATATTGCTCACCTGAAATGTCGGTGATGCGGTAGTCCATATCGTGCATTTGGTGGCCTGCGCTGGTTAGGGCTTGTTTGATCGCTGCGGCCATGCCTTCAGCGCGCAGCGGCTCGCCTGATTCGAGGTGTGCTTTTTCTACGGCAAAGCCTATGCCGGTGCAGCGCAGCTCGATGTTGTTGCTGGGCAAGCCTAGCAACACTGCGCCGCCTGCTTCGCCGGGCATGAAGCCGTTGGAGTTTTTCTCGGTCAGCAGTCGATCGGCTTTTTCATACACGCTGAGGGTGGGCCAGGTGAGCAGGCTGTCGGCTGCGGCTACTACCACATGGCTGCATTTTTTTTGCTGCAGCAGCTTGTCTGCAGCTGCCAAGGCCACGGCCATGCTAGCGCGGCCATGGGCGACGATGGATGAGTCTAGCGAAAAGCTAGCGCCCAGCAATTGCTGAATGTCGATGAATAGCTGATCATCTAAGCCAGCCAACCGTCCTGGACGGTCTTGCTCGGCTACGCACAGCAGCAAGGGGATTTGCGGCAATGTATCTTGCTGAATATCTTGTAAGCATTCTTCAATGGCCATGGCCGCCATGCGAGCTAACTTGCTCAGCCCACGCCATGGCTGCTCTAGTGGCACCTCGTGCGCCATGATCCATTGGCCGCTAGAGTCGATAAAGCGTGTTTCACAAGGGTTGGTAATCTTGGCGCGAATGGCGGCGCAGGCTGCTGGCGCACTAAGGCCCACGCTGGTTACCAAGCCTGTACGTTGGATGGCGAGTGAAGTTTTAGCCATGCTTTACTCTGCCGTTGCCGTTGCCGCTGCTGGAGTTGGCGCGGGCGTTTGGCGCTCACTAGGGTCCATAGGCACCATGATGACGGGGATGGGGAAGGTGACTTTGTCGCGTTGTTGCCACCACTCTTTGCCTTTTTTGCCTACCAGCACTTGGGCTATTTCAAACATATTCTTTTTAAGCGGCCTTGCAACACGCCATGTCAGGGTGAAACGCTGATAGTCGGGCTCAATCACTACGGTGTCTAGCGTGGCGGTGTAGTCTTCACGCTCGCCTTTTTTAGGGAAGATATTGACTGGAGCCACTAAATTAGGAATGGTGAAGCGCGTGAGGCCTTCGGGGGTTAAATTAGTCAGCGACACTTGGGTGGGCTGCTGGTCAAAAAAGCCTAGTGGCACTTGCTGGTCCGTGGGGGCAGCTTGAAAGTATTGCTCGTCAAAGTCTGGCGGCAAGAAGGGGAAATGCTTGTCTAGCCATTCGTCGTCATACGTGCCTGCAAAGCGGCTGCGTGAGTTCCAGCCACGGCCTAACAGACCGAAGGCCATGGGTTTGTAGCTGCCGCCAGGGTCGCGCACCGTCTGGTTCACTTCTTCGGTACTGGGCAGTGGCTTGCCTTCTACCCAGTCCACCTTGATATGTTTATGAAAACCTCGGCCCACCGGGTTGGGCATAAAGGCGGCGTGTTCGGATGGGTCTTTGTGGTGCAGGTCGGTGCCGCCAAAGGCTACGTCATACGAGATAGGTTGCTTGATGAATGCACCCGGGTGCGATGCAGTGGCGCCTACCAAGCCGCATTGCCAGCTGCGTGGGCCAATGACGGCGAGCGACTTGCTCCAGTTGCCTATGCGTAGGCCCGCCTCTACCCGCGTGGTGGGTTTGCCGTCGGGCGCGTAGGCGCTACCCAGCAGCAATATGTCGCAACGGGGCTTGCGGGGGGCAAAATCTACCTCATACACTGGGGCTGAGTAGCCAGGCTCGCCAGTAAAGGTGTCGGCCATTACTAAGGGCAGCTGCACGTCGTGCAGCGCAAAGTGCCCCGGCGGCTCGCCAGGCTGGGGGAAGCGAAAGGTGCCTTTGATGACCACTACCAGCAGTTCGCGCCCGCTGGGCTCCAAGCCCATGTTGTAGCCCGCTACCATGCAGGTGGCATTGATTAGTTCCATGTGCTTTTGTTTAGGGTGGGCGGTTTAGTTCAATGGCTTAATTCAATTGCACCGAGCCGCCTTTAACGCGGTTAACGCCTGTAGAGCGGCTAGACACATAGCTGCCTTGAATCAGCACCTTGCCAGCTTTGGTCAGCGTGATGCTGGCTTTGCCGCACTGCAGCACCATTTGCTCTTTGGCGCTGACCACCATGCGCGCGCCGTCTGTGTCTATCTGCACATTGCCAGGGGCTTCTAAGGGCTGGTTGTCGGTTTGGCGCAGTACACCCATCACTATGGGTAAAGTGGGGTCGCCACCTTCAAACTGCAACACTACCGCTTGGCCAATGTGTGCGCCATGCAGGTCCAGCACGGTGCGGGCACGCAACGCGGCGGTGCCGCTTTGACCAGGGTAGATGACTAATGGGGACTTGCCATCGTCAGCAATGGCTAATAGCTCACCAATGATGACGGCGGGTAG
>JAYSRE010000012.1:0-15650 GCA_043721235.1 Polaromonas sp.
CGGCGATAAAAAAACTGTAGTGAAGAAAGAGCAAATGGATTGGGGCATTGGCGGCGACGCCAAAAATATCAAGCGAACCATTGAAGTAGGTATGACCGATCAGATGCAGTTCACCCCCAGTCAACTAGACATCCAGCAGAACGAGACCATTCAATTTAGGGTAAAAAATAACGGGAAAATAATGCACGAATTTGTTTTGGGCACGAAAACAGCGCTCGAGGAGCATGCAGCCCTGATGATCAAGTTTCCCAACATGGAGCACGATGCCCCTTACATGGCGCATGTAGCACCCGGTAAAACCGAAAAAATTATTTGGCAATTCAATAAATCTGGTGATTTTGATTTTGCTTGTCTTATTGCTGGCCACTACCAGGCTGGTATGTTGGGCAAGATCAAAGTCAGTGCAGCATAAAACCTTTACATGGAGCCATCATGTCCTCTACGCCCTACCTATCCACGTTAAATAGACGCCGCACCCTGATGAGATTGGTCAGCTTAAGCGCTGCGTCTTTTGGTTTGGTGGCTTGTCAACGCGCGCCAGATATTATTGCGCCTGCAACTGCGCAAACCATACCCCAACCCAGCGCAGAGCCGGTACAAATGTCGCTTGCTCTGACAGCCCAGGTTTGGAAAACTCCCACTTGCGGTTGTTGCACCGCCTGGGTAGAGCATTTGCAGCGAGAAGGATTTACGGTCAAAGTTAACGATGTGCCAAGCACTGGCACTGTCCGCACCAAGCTGGGTATTCCTGATGACATGGGGTCTTGCCACACAGCGCTAATTGGTGGCTTTGCTGTTGAAGGACACGTCCCTGCGCGTGAGATCAAGCGCTTGTTAAAAGAACCACCGGCGTTTGCCAAAGAAGTGGTGGGCTTGAGCGTTCCAGGTATGCCGATTGGGTCACCCGGTATGGAAATGGACTCAAAACGTGACAAATACGATGTCATGCTTGTACTCAAAAACGGCCAGCACCGCGTTTATCAGTCATATGCGTAATTTTTAGTTTTAAAGGATTTTCAATGAATAACTTATTTTCCCATCTATCTTTAGTTTCGTTAGTTTTAGTAGCGCTGGCAGCGCCTGCGACTTCTTTTGCACAAACACCCACTACCGCGCCTGCAGCAGCATCTACACCGGCAGCTGCACCAACCAAAGACATGACCAAAGACATGGCCGAAGCTGAAGTACGCAAGATTGACAAAGATGCCAAGAAAGTAACGCTCAAACACGGCCCCATCAAAAACCTCGACATGCCCGGCATGACCATGGTGTTTCAGGTACGCGACATGGCCTTGTTTGACAAACTGACCATGGGTGAGAAAATCATGTTTACCGCTGAACAATTACAGGGTGCGTTTGTAGTCACCGGTATTGAAAAGGTAGAAGCAAAATGAGCAACTGGCTGCCGTGTTTGTACGCAATTTTCTTAATCACAGTAGGTAGCGCTATCGCTGCTGCCCTAGGTTATTGGGCTGGCAGATGGCGCGAGCAATTGTGGCTACTTGAAATTTGCAAGCCTGGGCGCTAGACTAATTTGTATGCTACGCTGGTTTGTGATTCTTCTGATGGTGGCGGTGCCTTTGCGCAGCGGGATGGCGGCTATGCAAATATGCCCTTGGATGGCTGCTGGCTTGTCTGTGCAAACCAGCACCGCATCCAGCCTTGCCTTTGCCGCCACCGCACCACAGACAGTGATGCAAGAGGAATGCGAGGGTATGTCGGCAGCAGATGGCCATTGCACGCTAAGCTCTGGCTGCGCCGCAACACCGCTGGTGTCAAGCTACTGTGTTGTGTCAACATCCCTATCCCTGCCTGTTCACACAGCTTGGCACAGGGTCTACTTACTTTTCACTTACTCTCCCGTACCGCAGCACGTGCCGATTGCGCTCTCCTGATGTGATTTTTTGGGGCCTTGTACAGAGGTCACATTCATTGATCTTTTGGAGATAGCTATGCGTATTTTTAAAATGCCCATGTGGGTAGTAGCGCTGCTTTGCACCAGCGCGCTGGTGCATGCGGGGCCCATGGGGTTTAAAGGGAGCACCATGGCCATGGGCGACCTTGGCCCCAACTGGCGCGAGGGCTGGGTAAACTATGCCTTTACACCGCGCGATGCACTAGGCGCTGGGGCACTGTGGATGCGCTCTGACGATACACTGCGCACCCGTACCTTCACCGAAGCCACCTACACCAGGCTGGTCAAACGCTGGAACGGCGAACATTCACAAGCCAATGTGTGGTTTGTGGTGGGTGCTGGCCCAGTCACCGGGAACGACTTTGCAGGCAGCAAGGCCATGCTGGCACCGGGCCTGTCGGTAGATTTTGAGACAACACGGGTGTACCTGGCAGGCAACGCGCGCCTGTACCGCGCGCAGAGCATCAACCATGACTTTGCATCGCTGCGCGCGGGGTTTTCGCTCTACGAGGTGGACTATGACCAGGTACAACCCTGGCTGGTGCTGGAAGCCCGGCGCATGCGGGGCCTGTCCAACACAACGGAAATTACCCCCATGCTGCGGCTCATTCACAACCGCTACTTTGTTGACATCGGGGTGAGCCAAGCTAAGCAGGCGCGCCTTAACTTCATGTATATTTTTTAGCAGGTAACTAAAATGTCTTATTTAAATCAATGTAAAACTCCTAAATTCACAGCTGTTTGCGCAATTTTTTATTGGGCTAGCAGCCTCTTTTCTTTAACTCATGCTGCTGAATCGGTCAAAGTGACTGTCAATGGTATGGTCTGTGCGTTTTGCGCGCAGGGGATTGAAAAGCGGCTGACCAAACTGCCCAGCACCAAAGCGGTGTTTGTAGACTTAAAGCAAAGAACTGTCGCTGTAGAAGCCAAAGACGGCCAAACGCTTGACAGCCAACTTATCCGCAGCGAGATTACCGATGCGGGCTATGACGTGGTGAAACTGGAGGCCAGTAGCCAATCGGTGGCGGAGATTGCGGCCGCCATGAAAGCCAAAAAATGAGGGCACTCAATTCACCCGATGGGCAGCGCGAGAGCAGCAGCGGCCTGGCGGCCTCACTGCTATCGCTGTGCGCCAGTTCGTCCACTTTGGTGTGCTGCGCCCTGCCTGCGCTGCTGGTGGCCCTGGGCGCAGGGGCTGCGCTGTCGTCTTTAGTGAGTGTGTTTCCGCAACTGGTGTGGCTGTCGGAGCACAAGCTGGGTTTGTTTGGTTTTGCTGGCAGTATGCTGCTGGCCAGTGGCGCGCTGCAGTGGCACAGCCGCAGCGCGCCCTGCCCTGTGGATCCGGCGCTACGCAAAGCCTGCCTGCGTACAAGAAGCTTGTCATGGCGCATGTGGGCACTCAGTGTGGCGCTGTTCGCAGTAGGCGGTTGGTTCGCCTTTGTACAGCCGCTGTTGGTTTAGCAAATTACTACATATTTAATAGCTGCCCGTGTAATATTTCCTTGGGCCAGAGAGCTATTTTGTTGTGTAATACGTTATGTCCCAAGTCCTGCGCCACACCTTAGTTTCCATTCGTGACCTGATGGTTTCGTTTGGCCCGTTTATCGCTCTGGGCGTATTGCTGTTAACGCTGGCCTATTGGTGGCTAGACCCTAACCCACCGAAGACCGTGACCTTGGCCGCAGGCCCGGCACAGAGCGCCTATGACGAGTTCAGTAAAAAATATGTGAAAGAGCTCAAGGCCAGTGGCATTGACGTGGTGGTGCTGCAAACAGAAGGTTCGTCGGCCAACTTACAGCTACTGCGCGAGGGCAAAGCCGACATTGGCTTTGTGCAAGGCGGTACTGCTGAGCCGAACGAAGCTGACGAGGGCCAACTGCAAACCCTGGGCAGCCTGTTTTTAGAGCCTATTTGGCTGTTCTACCGGGAAGACGCTGCACAGCGATTGCTCAAGGGCGCGCCAGAGGCGCAAAAGCTCATGTCACTCACGCAACTGGCAGGCTGGCGTGTGAATGTAGGCACCCCCGGCAGCGGTGTGCCCCAGCTGATGAACCGACTGCTAGAAAGCAACCGGGTCGAGCCGCAAAGCATCAAACTGACCACACTAGACCAAACCCCTGCCACCATGGCCCTGCTGGGCAGCGGGACCGATGCGATTGTGTTTGCCTCAGCACCCGAGTCGTTGATGGTGCAAATGCTGCTGCAAACCCCGGGCATCAAGCTGATGGATTTTGTGCAGGCCGAGGCGTATTCACGCAGGTTTACCTTCTTGTCCCCCGCGCTGCTGCCACGCGGTGTGGTGGACTTGTCGATTGACAACCCGCCGCAAGATGTGCGCTTGGCTGGGCCCACCACCTCGCTGATTGCCCGCAACACCACGCACCCTGCGCTGGTACAGTTGTTTACCACTGCCGCGCACCGCATTCACAGCGGGGCCGGTTGGTTTAACAAGTCGCGCGACTACCCTAACGCCAAAGGCGACGAGCTGCCCATGGCCAAAGAGGCCGAGCGCCAGCTTAAAAATGGCCCCCCCTTTTTGCAGCGTTACCTGTCGTTCTGGATGGCCAATTTGATTGAGCGCATGTGGGTGGCGCTGGGTATTATTATTGCAATTTTGTTGCCGCTGTCGCGTGTTCTGCCGCCGCTGTACCAGTTTCGGGTGCGTTCGCGTATTTTTAAATGGTATGCACAATTGCGCGAGATAGAAAACCGCGATAACGCCAACCCTGAGGCCAACAAAGCCCTGGTAACTGAGCTTAATGCGCTAGACGCGCGGGTAGAGCAAATTAAAATTCCGCTGTCGTACGCCGACGAACTGTACTCGCTGCGCAACAACATCCATTTGGTGCGCAAGAAGCTGCTGCGCTCTTAGAGGGCTTGGCTACTGCGCAGCGCTGCTTGCGCGACCGCCTGCAGCGCGCCGCTGACAATACTGCCTTGCTGCGCACTGCGCATGGCTTGGCGTGACAGCATTTTGTCCAGCGCGCGGCGTGTCATGGTGTGTGGGTTGCCTGCTGCGCCGGTAAACATAAACAAGGTACCTTGCGGGCTGGCCCATGTAAGCTGGGCACGCACCCATTGGTCTTGGCTTAAAAATTCAATCCAACTGCCCAGGCCGGGAGGCTGCGTCAGTAAAGCACTGGGTGCGCTGTCGTAGCGGTCCTTTTGTGTAGGTTGTGTTGGTGCGAATTCTGCACCGTCTTGCGCAGGGTTGTAGTCTTCCCCACCTTCTTCATCTTCGTTTTCGTTTAAAGCAATAGCCTCGTAGCTGCCATCAAGCCCAGCAGGCTCGTCGGCCTCTACAAAGCCTGCATCCAACATTTCCTGAGGCGCCAGCCAGACAGCACTTTCAAATACTTCCTCGCCATTACCAGGCGTTGTGGGATCGGCTTGGAGCTCTGCAGGCGCTGCCGCAGCTGCCGTAACGGCTGGCTTCGCCGCTGCGCCTGCAGACACCGGGTTAGTCTGTGCACTTGCGCTGTCTGGTAGGCGCGTACGCACCCTGCCACCGCTCAACACCACTTGGTGAATGTCCATCAGTTGGCCAAAAAACACCTCCGTTTGGTACGGCACTGCGCCAATGCTGTGCAAGCCCTCACGCAAGTTGGCCAGCATGCCCGGAATCATGCGCACCAAGCGCTGCCGGTCTTGGGCAATGTTGTCAAGCACCACGCTCCACAGCAGCTGGGCCACGGTGTCTTCAAAAAGTTGGATTTTCTCAGGCGCAGTGCCCTGCCTGGCCTTGGCCAACACGTGCGACCATACGCTGGCCAAAAACTGTTTTACAAAAATGGGGGCCAAGCGGGCATCGTCGCGGCGAGTGAGTTCCAGGGCTATTCTTTCAGCCAACACGCTGCGTTGCTCTGCCTCTGCCAAGGCTTGCTGGGCCTGCTCACGCTGTAGTTGGCCTGCAGTTTTAATATGCGACCAGGCTTCTTGAATGGCCTGCCAGGCTTGGTCAAACGGCTGCGCGCTGTGAACGGCCTGTGGCAATAGCGGTGCACTGGCAGCCAGCACAGGGTTGAAAAAAGCAGCAAACCCGTCTGCCGTGTCTGCACCAAAACCCAAACTGCGCGAGGCCACTTCGTCCAGCATGCGCCGGGCCGAGTGCGCTGTGTTGGTAAGAAAGCTGCTGTCAACTTTGGCCAAGGCCAGCAGCGCAGGTTCGAGCGAACCAACCCAGTCACGCACGCACTCTAGCAGGCTCTGGTTGTCGCACAGCGCGTTGACCAGCAGGCGCACCACGTCTTGCGCCAAGGCTTGCTGCTGCTCTGGGGTGCTGGGTTGGGCGGAGTTATCTAGACCGTCTGGGCTGGAAGACGGGTCGTACATGGACGCATCTTGGTCGGCATCGTCTTGAGAAAACTCACTGTATGAAGAATTACCAGACCCATAATGCTGTGGTGCGCCACGGGCGGGTTGCCTGGGCTGGCGAAAATGCTCGCCCCCTAGCACTTGGCGAAGCTGGTCTACCGACAGCTGGGGCGCTTGGGCGCTGCGCTCACGTTTAGGCAGCGTTGCGGGCCTGACGTTTCTAGCGCCTGAGCCCGCAGCGCCGCTAGCAGCGTTGTTTCCACCGTCCCCCCCCGTGCCTTGCATGGAAAAGCTGCCACCGTAGCTGACCGCTTCGACTTGCTGGTTTTGCAAAAAAATAGCCAGCTTAGGGTACAGCTTACGCAGCTCTGGGCCCAGCACAGTGCCTATCAGTTGCGTCCACAGCACACGCTGGGCAGGGGTGGCGTTGATTTGCGCCAGTGCTTGGGTGATCGCCGCGCCAAAGGTGCGGGGACGCAAAGGGTTGCGCTCAGGTTGCACGGTTTTCAAGCCGCGTGCCGCGCAAACCAGGGCATCCAAGTCGGCCAGCTCGCGCTCGCAGGCCGCCTCTGCGCTTTGCTGCAAACGCCCAGTTTCTATTTGGCCTTGCACCTGCGCGTCGTCTACCAGCTCCAGCTGGTCAAAGCGTAAGGCTTTGGTGGACACTGCCCCTAGGTTGGCAGATTGCGTGGTGGCAGTACCAAGGCTGGCAAAAGAGCTGCCAGGCGTAGATAGGGTTGCAACATCTAGCAGGCGTTGAAAAGTAGTCGCAAAAACAGCGGCCAGTGCTTCGCGCTGCACTAGCAAGGCACGTGCGTCATCGTCCCACTGGATCCGTTCGCGCATGTCGGTCAGCTTGTCTTGCTTGGCCTGCATCAACGCCACCACCTGCTGCACCAGCTGCACCATCAACGCGTGCGACTGCAAGCAGGCCTGCTGCAAGCATTGCTTAAAAATCTGTGCGTCAGCGCTGATGGCCATAGATGGGTAAAAAGAGTTGGTGGGCCGTGTAGGACTTGAACCTACGACCAAAGGATTATGAGTCCTCTGCTCTAACCAACTGAGCTAACGGCCCTGCCAAGATAGATTATCACCGATGAAAAAGGGCTGCCTGTGAGAGCAGCCCTTTTATGGCAGAAAATTAATAAAAGTAGCTTAGCGCGCAGGCCTAATCAGCGCAAACTGGGCCATCTCACCGCGGCGAAACAACACGTTGACAGGTTTGGTCTTGTCGGCTTTGTTCACTGCGGCATCAAATTCGGCCACCGTGGACACCTCGGTGTTGGCTACCGCAATGATCACGTCACCCTCGCGCAGACCTGCGCGGGCTGCGCCTTCAGTGGCAGCACTGATGCGCACGCCGCCTTTAACTTTAAGCTCTTTCTTTTGCGCATCGGTCAGCTCGGCCACCGCTAAGCCTAAGGCTTGGCCTGCCCCACTGGGCTTGACAGGTTCAGAGGCTTTGGCTGCAGGCTTGACGGCCTTTGGTTTTTCGGGCTCTATCTCAGCCACGGTCACGCTCAGTTCTTTAGACTGGCCACGGCGAAATACCGTCACGGTGCTTTTGGTGCCGGGTTTCACGCTGCCCACCAGGCGCGGTAAATCTGATGATTTTTCGATAATTTTGCCGTCAAATTTGGTGATCACATCGCCTGCTTCTACCCCGCCTTTGTCTGCAGGCGCGCCGGTTTCTACATTGCTTACCAAAGCGCCCTGGGGTTTGCCCAGGCCAATAGACTCAGCGATTTCTTTGGTCACGTTGCCAATTTGCACGCCAATACGCCCACGCGAAACGCGGCCCGTGGTGCGCAACTGCTCGCTCACGCGGGTTGCTTCGTCGATGGGAATGGCAAAAGAAATGCCCTGGAAACCACCCGAGCGTGAGTAAATTTGGCTGTTGATGCCAATCACTTCGCCGCGCATGTTCAGCAGCGGGCCGCCTGAATTGCCGGGGTTAATGGCCACGTCAGTCTGGATAAAGGGCAAGTAATCGCCCGTATCACGTTGTTTGGCGCTCACAATGCCTGCGGTTACGGTGTTGTCCAGGCCAAAAGGTGAACCGATGGCCATGACCCATTCACCTACGCGAATTTTGCTGGTGTCGCCTATTTTGACGGCGGGCAGGCCCGTGGCTTCAATTTTGACCACGGCCACGTCGGTGCGCTTATCGGCACCAATAACTTTGGCTTTGAACTCTCGCTTGTCTGTCAGCGTAACGATGACTTCGTCGGCACCGTCAATCACATGGGCGTTGGTCATAATGAAACCGTCGGCCGTGAGGATAAAGCCTGAGCCCACGCCGCGCGGAGTTTCTTCGCCTTCTTCAGGCTGGGGGCGGTTGGGACGCGGGGTTTGGCGCGGTATGTTGGGCGCACGATCGCCAAAAAAGCGGCGGAAAAACTCTTGCATTTCTTCGTCCATGCCGCTACCGCCGGGGCCTGCAGCCACGGCTTTAGATTTTTCAGATGTACGAATATTCACCACGCTGGGGCTTGCCGCCTCGGCCAGGTCAGCAAAGTCGGGCAGGCCGCGCATTGCAGGTGCGCTTTGCGCCACCGCAGCGTTAGGTGCAAAACTGCTGCCCACTGCGAATACGCCCAGCAGGGCGGCCAATGCCAGAGAGAGGCCACGTTTTTGAAACATCAAGCTTGTCATAAAGGTCCTGTGAATACGCAGAAATAATAAAAGTGAATTGAAAATACCCAAGCGCTGCGCGCTTAACGTTTGCGCTCTAGGTTGGCCGTAAAGGCTTTGAGGGTTTGCGGCGGCACTTCACCCACCGCCGTCAGCCAAAATTCATTTTTACGCACCAGCAAAGAATGTGTTGCGCCTTGCACCAACATGCCTTCTTGGGTATGGCGGGTTTTGTCAAACTCTTCGACAAACAAAGACACCGTGGCCAAGCCGTCTGAGAAAATCCATTGGAAAGTAGTACCGTCTGAGGGGCTGCTGTTGGCATTGTTCAGCGCGGTGCCGCGTTTGTAGCAGGTTAGCGGCTTGAAACCGGGAATACCGGCTTTCATTTGCCAGCCCTCGGTGGCCGAGGTGGTTTTGGTAATGGCACTTTGGTCTATTTGGTAGCCTTCGGTGGCCGCCATCATGCGCACCAGCTTGTCCATTTTTACTGGTGCATCTAGCTGCAGCTCAGAGAACGCGGCTTGCTCCAAGATGCTGCCGCTAGCATCCAGCGTTTGCAGTTTAACCACCAATTGGGATTTTTTCTCGGTCCAAATTCGGTAACCGAAACGCAGTGCGTCTTTAGGTGCTAGCTGCACTACATCTGCGTCCAGTCCGGCTATGCGCTCAGTGCCCAAGGCTCTCAAAGCGTAAAACTCAGGGATATTGCCTGCCCCGGGCTTGAGCAGGTCTGGAAAACCGCCGACCAGCTCGCGCTGCTCCAGCCGCGCGGTTTTCACCTCTGGCATAAAGGTCACCACCTTGTTGTTATGCCGAAAAATAGAGCGCGGCGCGCCGGTGAGTGTCTCTACCCGTTCCATTTGCTGGGCACCATCGCAGGCGTGCCACACGCGGGCGCTGCTGAAGGTTTGCGCAGATGACTGCACCATCGTGCCAATATAAGAGCGCTTTTTCATGGCCGCTTCGTGGGTACGCAGCAGCCAGTCGTTGATGCTGAGGACGGGTTCGCTTACACCGGCACTGGCGGCTGGACTGGCTGCAGCAGGGGCTACAGTAGGCGCTACAGTAGGCGCTGCAGGCGCATTGGCCTGTGCCAGCGCCATACTGCCGACACCTGCGCCCAGCACAATGGTGCACAACAGCGCAAACTTGAATACTATTAAATTGATAGCTACTCGTGCAGCATTTCCTTGGGACACAGGGCTAAAAGGCTTAAAAAATAGGGTTGATGGTGGCACTGGCAGCATGTCAGCGACCTGCAGGTTGAAAGGTGGCATTGCGCAAAAATCCTGCGGGCTGCTGCAATGCCGAGGCCCCGCCAAACTGCTTATGGGCGGCCAGCAGCTCGTCTAGGCGCGGGTCGCGGATCATGATGGGTTCGGTCTGGGCTAGGGCTGTGGCTGTCGCCACCACAGGTACGGGGGCACCACCTTGGCGGGCAAGCTGGCCACTGGCAGCTTGCTCTTGGTTGCTCACCAGAGCCCATAGCACCGAACCCGCTGCCGCCACAGCAACAACACTGGCAACCAGCTTCCAGCGAAACACGCTGTCGTTGGCAGCGGGCTGTGCGGGCACTGAAATGTGTGACAGGGTTTGCGCTGGCAAGTGCAGTGGCCATGCGCCGGGCGCGGCCTGCGTTTGGGCACGCAGCACGTCGCTAATGGCGTGGTAGCTGGTCCAAGTTTGCATCAGCTGCGGGTCGGCGCTGTACGCTTGCACCAAGGCGGCTACATGCTGGGGCTCCAGCGCATCATCGACCAGGGCCGATAGCTGGGCTTTGAGTAATTCTGGGCCATGTGATTCTGGGCCGTGTAACTCTGGCTTGTTTAGCTCGGGGGTATTTAACTGTGTCATGGTCTGTTACCAACGCTTCGTAGTTTGCTTTTGCAGCATCGGTTTGATGCGGCTAGAAATCGCCTCACGTGCCCTGAAAATACGCGACCGTACGGTGCCAATAGGGCAGTTCATCATTTCGCTGATCTCTTCATAGCTTAAACCTTCCAGCTCTCTGAGTGTGATGGCCTGGCGAAGTTCCTCGGGCAGTGCGTCCATAGCGGCGTTAACTGCTTGGGCTATCTCTTTGGCGGCGTAGGCCGACTCGGGGGTGTCGCTGTCGTTAGACCGATTATTTAGAGGGTGGTCGGCGTAAGAAGTTTCATCGTCCTCGGTTGGAGCCCCGCGCAGCGCGGCCTCGGTAATTACCGGGTCGCGTTTTACGTCCATCAGGTGCTTTTTGGCACTATTTACAGCAATGCGGTACAACCACGTGTAGAACTGTGCATCGCCCCGGAAATTGGCCAACGCCCGCCAGGCGCGAATAAAGGTTTCTTGCGCAATATCTTGCACTATGTCCACATCGCGCACCATCCGGCCTACCAGCCGCTCTATGCGGCGCTGGTATTTAATAACCAGCATGTTGTAGGCCCGTTGGTCACCCGACTGTGCCATGCTGACCAAGGCGTGGTCGGCATCAACGATGGCGCTGGCCAGTGGCAGGGCTGCAGCATCTAGGATGGCCACAGGTTCAAGGGGCTCGGCAACGGCAGACCCTACTTTGGTAGCAGCCAAGCTCAGTGGGCTTACTGGCAAATTTTCAACGCGGGTTTTAAGTGGGCTCATGGGCAGCGCTGTTTACTTTGTGGGCAGCATCTGGACCTGCATACGGGCTTTCGTAGGGGCCCGCAGCGCAATACACGGCTCGGCGCACAGCCAGCCAGTCGGGGCTGTTTCTGTGCGGGTTGCGTCCGGCGTGTCGGCTTTCCAAGTGCAGCCATTGTTGTTGCTTTTTTGCCAGTCTGTCAGAAGGGGGGTGCCGGTCTAGTCCGTCGCTGTTAGCGGTAAAACATACCAGAATATAAACATGTAGATCGAGCACAGGCTGCAAAGTTCCTTGGTATTCCACATCACCTTGGGCCAGCACCCAATGGCCATCGGCATAGTGCAAGGCACCGTAGCGCGGCCGCCAAGCGTCCCACACTGCGGCCAAGGTGGCAGCCAGTGCCACCAGCGCTACAGCCACAAAGCTGGCCGCAGGCAAAGCCGATGTTTGCAGGCCATTTTTAAAGCCAAATAGGCCGCTCGCCCAAGGAAATGCTATACAAGTAGCTATTAAAAAAGAAGCAATCAAACTTACCATCCAGCGGTACCACCACGCGTTGCCCAGGCGAACAGAGGCGGCGGGTGGGGTTTTCATGGTGCAGTTAGTGCCACAAAGGCATGCAAAGGGTGGGGTTTGCTGGTAGTAGCTCAGCCCATCGCACGCCGTTATATGCGCTTAAAAACCAGCGTACCGTTGGTACCGCCAAAGCCAAAATTATTTTTCACCGCAATGTCAATTTTCATGTCACGGGCGGTGTTGGCGCAGAAGTCCAGGTCGCACTCAGGGTCTTGGTTAAAAATATTAATGGTGGGTGGGCTTTTTTGGCTGTGCAGCGCCATCACGGTAAACACACTTTCTATACCGCCAGCGCCACCCAGCAAGTGGCCCGTCATGCTTTTGGTGGAATTAACCACCACTTTTTTGGCGTGCTCCCCAAAGGCGGCTTTGATGGCGTTGGTTTCGTTGATGTCGCCCAGAGGGGTGGACGTACCGTGCGCGTTGAGGTATTGCACTTCGTCTACGTTCAGGCCTGCGTTGGCCAGTGCGGCCAGCATAGCGCGGCGGGGGCCATCCATATTGGGTGCAGTCATGTGGCCTGCGTCGGCGCTCATGCCGAAACCAGGCACTTCACAGTAGATTTTGGCACCGCGTGCCTTGGCATGTTCGTATTCTTCCAGCACCAGCACGCCCGCACCCTCACCCAGCACAAAGCCTTCGCGGTCTTTATCCCACGGGCGGGAAGCGGTTTTGGGGTCATCGTTGCGGGTAGACAGCGCCCGCATGGCGGCAAAACCGCCAATGCCCAGCGGCGAAATAGCCGCCTCAGCACCACCACACACCATCACATCTGCGTCACCGTACTCAATCATGCGAGCGCTGGTGCCTATGGCATGCAGCCCTGAGGTACAAGCAGTGACGATTGCAATGTTAGGCCCCTTAAAGCCAAACTTCATAGACACATGGCCCGAGATCATATTGATGATGCTGGCGGGTATAAAAAACGGGGTGATGCGGCGCGGCCCACGGTTGATCAGCTCTAGCTTGGTCTCTTCAATCAGCGGTAAACCGCCAATGCCCGAGCCGATGTTGCAGCCAATACGCACGGCTTTGTCTTCGCCAAGCGCTTCGCCAATGGGCAGGCCAGCATCTTTGACCGCCTCGATAGCGGCAGCCACACCGTAGTGGATAAACGTGTCCATCGTACGGGCCTCTTTGGAGGTCATGTAGTCCTCCACCTTAAAGCCTTTAACCTCGCCTGCAAACTGGCAGGCAAAACCGCTGGGGTCAAATTTGGTAATGGTGGCAATGCCCGACTGGCCCGCGAGCAGATTGCTCCAAGCGGTTTGCACAGTATTGCCTACAGGGCTAATGCAGCCTAGGCCAGTGACAACCACCCTTCGTTGGTTCATGCGTTGTGACATACGTTGGAGTTATGCGTTAAGGGCGTTGGGACGTTAGGTTGTCCATAAAAAAAGGGCCTAGGCGCGTGCCTAAGGCCCTTGGGTCTGTAGTGCAGCCACTCTGCAGTTACAAGCCATTTCGTCAGGCCATGTCTCTTGGCCTGCGCATCAGGCCTTTTTGTGGGTGTTAGCGTAATCGATGGCGGCCGCTACCGTGGTAATTTTCTCTGCATCTTCGTCTGGAATTTCAATTCCAAACTCGTCTTCCAGTGCCATCACCAGTTCTACGGTGTCTAGAGAGTCAGCGCCCAAGTCAGCTACGAAGGCTTTCTCTGGCGTTACTTGCGACTCTTCTACGCCTAATTGCTCGGCGATGATTTTTTTGACACGGGCTTCAATATCACTCATAGGTTCCCTCAAAGGGTTGTTAATAACCCTATTATTCTACCTGTTTAGACGCGGGTTTCTAAATATTGCGTCCCTAAGCTTCAAACTTAACCCGTCCCTACATGTACATACCGCCGTTCACGTGGATTTCTTGGCCTGTGATGTAGGCTGCCTGCGGGCTGGCCAAAAACGCCACGGCATGCGCAATATCTGCTGGCTGGCCCAAATGGCCTAACGGAATGGCGGCCAGCAAGGCTTTGTGCTGTGCCTCGGCCAAGCCTGCGGTCATGTCAGTTTCAATAAAACCCGGTGCAACGCAGTTTACGGTGATGTTGCGCGAGCCCAGCTCCCGCGCCAGCGCCCGCGTCATGCCAGCCACCCCAGCCTTGGCGGCTGCATAATTGGCCTGCCCAGGGTTGCCCGATGCTCCCACCACACTGGTAATGCTGATAATGCGGCCGTAGCGCTGCTTCATCATTGTGCGCATGACTGCGCGGCTGGCACGAAACACAGCTTTCAAGTTAGTGTCCATCACAGCGTCCCACTCATCGTCCTTCATCCGCATGGCCAGCATGTCGCGGGTAATGCCTGCGTTGTTAACCAAAATATGCAGGCCACCGTGCTCTTTGACGATGCTGTCAACCAGCGCGTCCAAAGCCACGCCATCGGTCACATTGAGCACGGCACCTTGAATGCCAGTCGCGCTAATTTTTTCCGCGCCCTCTTGGGTGGTGGCAGTACCTATCACTTTGCAACCTTGGGCTTTAAGCTCCTGCGCAATCGCAGCGCCAATGCCTCTGGTTGCACCGGTGACCAGGGCTATTTGGTCTTTGTAGTGTGTTTCACTCATTGCTGTCTCGTTTGTTTAAATTTGTGAATAGTTGAATAGCTGGGGCAGACTTTCGGACGCGAAGGGCACTAAGGTTACGCGAAGGACGCTAAAAAGAAAATGCCAAAATGAAAGCCAAAAATTAAGTTTAAAAAATAATGCTGTGGTTAAATTTCAAAATTTGAATTTCTTAAATCACTTTATTATTTCTGTTTTTGTATTCCTTTTGCGTCCTTCGCGCAACCTTAGCGCCCTTCGCGTCCGGAAGTCCGAATTAGACCTCAGCCCACCAAACCCTTAGACTCAGCCAGCGATGCAGGGTCATACACAGCCCCGCTCAGCAGCTCAGCATCAATCCGCTTAGTCATGCCCGACAACACTTTGCCCGGCCCGCATTCGATCAAAGTGCCAACGCCACGGGCTCTGATAGCCGCCACGCACTCTACCCAGCGCACTGGGCCAAAGGCTTGGCGGTACAGGGCATCACGAATTTTGTCTGCCTCAGTATGCACCGCTACGTCAACGTTGTTGACCACGGCAATCTGTGGTGCGTTGAAGGTGATAGTTGCCAGCTTGGCGCGCAGCTTTTGGGCTGCTGGTTTCATCAAGCTGCTATGAAAAGGTGCTGAGACTGGCAGTGGCAAACAGCGCTTGGCACCACGGGCTTTGAGCAGTTCGCTGACCTTTTCTACACCCAGTTTGCTGCCCGCAATCACGGTTTGCATGGGGTCGTTAAAGTTGACTGCTTCGGCCACCTCGCCAGCCGCTACGCCGCCCGGTGCTGTGGCCTCAGCGCAAACCGCCATCACATCTGCCGCCGCCATGCCCAGCACCGCCGCCATAGCGCCCGTGCCCACGGGAACGGCGTCTTGCATAGCTGCGGCGCGCAGGCGCACGGTTTGCACCGCGTCTTTCAAGCCGAGCACACCAGACGCTACGAGCGCCGAATACTCACCCAGCGAATGCCCTGCCACCGCGGCTGGTACAGCGCCACCTTCAGCAAGCCAAGCGCGATATGCGGCCACACCTGCCACAAGCATCACCGGCTGCGTATTGGTCGTCAGCCCC
>JAYSRE010000013.1:0-2181 GCA_043721235.1 Polaromonas sp.
GGACTTTGTAAACAGCCAGCTCTTTCCCAAGCTCAAAAGCCTGCCCGGCGATGCCGAGCGCAACCCGCGCGGCTTTGTGGTGCGCAGCGTGTTTGAAGACGCCTACAACTACATGAAAAGCGGCCAACTGCTGCGCCAGGTCATCAACAAACTCAACACCATCAACTTCAACCGCCAAGCTGACCGCCACCAGTTCAACGACCTGTACGAAAAAATCCTCAAAGACCTGCAATCCGCAGGCAATGCAGGCGAGTTTTACACGCCCCGCGCCGTTACCCAGTTTATGGTGGACATGGTCAACCCCCAGCTAGGCGAGCGCGTGCTAGACCCGGCCACCGGCACCGGCGGCTTTTTGGTCTGCGCCATCGAGCACCTGCGCAAACAGGTGCGCAACGAGGGCGACCAAGCCACCCTACAGCGCTCTATCGGCGGCTTTGAGAAAAAGCAGCTGCCCCACATGCTGTGCGTGACTAACCTGATGCTGCACAACATCGAGGTGCCCAGCCAAATCGTCCACGGCAACACCCTGGAGCGCCCCTACACCAGCTGGACGGCCGATCAAAAAGTAGAAGTCATCATTACCAACCCACCCTTTGGTGGCATTGAAGAGCCGGGTATTGAGCAAGGCTTTCCCGCCGACGTGCGCACCAAAGAAACCGCCGACTTGTTTTTAGTACTCATCAAACGGCTGCTGCGCGACGGCGGCCGCGCCGCCCTTGTGCTGCCCGACGGCACCCTGTTTGGCGAAGGCGTCAAAACTCGCATCAAAGAGCAGCTATTACAAGAGTGCAACCTGCACACCATCGTGCGCCTGCCCAACGGCGTATTTGCGCCCTATACCGGCATCAAAACCAACCTGCTGTTTTTCACCAAAGGCCAGCCCACCCAAGACGTGTGGTACTACGAACATCCCTACCCCGTGGGCGTGAAGAACTACAACAAAACCAAGCCCATCCGCATTGAAGAGTTTGACTACGAGAAAGCCTGGTGGGGCAGTGCCGCCGACGGCTACGCTAGCCGAGTGGAAAATGAACGCGCATGGAAGGTCAGCATCGACCAGATCAAAGCCGCAGGCTACAACCTGGACCAAAAGAACCCACACGCCGCAGACTTGGTAAGCCACGACCCCGCGCAACTGCTGGCCGACTACGCGCGCTTGCAAGGCGAGGCCCAAGCCCTGCGCGACGAGCTCAAAGACATATTGGCAAAATCGCTTTCTAGCCCACGTTGAACCAGCGCATGTTACTATTAAATTTAAACCTATTGGCCACCGCCCCCGGTGGCGTAGCGCGCCTGCGCGAGCTGATTTTGACGCTGGCCGTGCAAGGCAAGCTGGTGCCGCAAGACCCCAGCGATGAGCCTGCGAGTACGCTGCTGAGGAAGATAGGCGCGGAGAAAGACCGGCTGATTGCAGCAAAGACATTGAAGCGCGAAAAGGATGAACCGGCCCTAACCGCCGACGCACTTCCGTTCGATTTGCCCGCTTCTTGGAGCTGGGTGGCGTTGGGAGAGGTCATCGACATTGTTCGCGGCATTACTTTCCCTGCAGCGCAAAAGACTAGAGAAGCTGCGCCGGGACGAATCGCTTGCCTGCGCACGTCGAATGTTCAACAAACCATTGAGTGGGATGACCTGCTCTTTGTATACCGCTCGTTCATGGGCCGCGAAGACCAACTCATCCAGCACCACGACATCGTGATGTCCATGGCAAACAGCCGTGAGCTGGTCGGCAAGGTGGCGCTTATCGAACAGATTCCTCACGCTGAGGCAACGTTTGGTGGCTTTCTTGGGGTCATGCGCCCACGAAAGATTGACCCACGCTACGCAATGGCTGTGCTGCGCACGCCATACGCACGGGCGCTGCTGATAGACAGCTCAAGCCAAACGACAAACATTGCCAACGTTTCATTGGCTAAGCTGCGGCCACTGCCGTTTCCACTTCCGCCTGAAGCCGAACAATCCCGCATCGTCACCCGCGTCGAAGAACTCATGCGCCTGTGCGACGCGCTCGACGCCAAAGGCCAACTCGAAGCCACGCAACACGCCCAGCTCGTCAGCACGCTGCTGGGCACCCTCACCCAAAGCGAAACGCCCGAGCAACTGGCCGACAACTGGCACCGCATCGCCGCCCAGTTCGACCTCCTGCTAGACCGCCCCCAAGCCGTAGACGCCCTAGAGCAA
>JAYSRE010000014.1:0-5406 GCA_043721235.1 Polaromonas sp.
CTGAGCTGCCTGACTGCAAATTCAGCGCCGAGGCGCGCACCCAGCCTGTGCGGCCAAGGCCTGTATTGCTGCCACCACCAGTGCCCCCCACGCCTAAAGCAGCACTGGCCTGCTCTACATAGGCCCAGCCGCCTTCCAGGCTAAGCAGGCGCAGCGCTGCGCCTGCGGCTACCGTGCCCACCACGGCGGCACTGGGCAGCTTGTCGGCCTTAAGTTCGATGGCGCGGGCGGCAGTGGTGGCAGTGATGGCGGTGGTTTGGGCGCTCACGGCCTGCGTTAGCAGCAAAGCAGCGCACAGCGCAGCCATTTTTAAGCGGTGTTGCAGCGGGCGCTGGGCTGGACGGTGGCTGGCGTTTAGAAACATGGCGGCTCCTTGAGAATAAATAAAAATGTTAACGCGCTGCGGGCTGGCTAGGCCCGCCAGGCCTGCTAGGGCGGTGGTGAAGGTAAGGGTGAGGGTGAGGGTCAGCGCGGTGGTCGGTGCTGTGGTTGGTTGGCTGGGCACAGACCTCGCGGGCACCCTGGGCCCAGTCGGCGCGGCTACTGGTCTGGCTGACGGGCAGGGGGACAGAGCACGAGGTTACCCGCAGGCCGATGTGGGCACCGCGCTTGCCGCGCCTGCTGGCGTCCAGCAGCAAGGTGCGCAGGCTGGCCAGCTGGGCTAGCGGGCCTGCCAAGGCCACGGTGCTGTACAGCTCGGGCCAGCGCAGGCGCGCAGGCCAGGTGCAACCGGCATCGCCGCCCAGCACGCGGCACTGGGGGGCATGGCGCTGCAAGGTGTCAATCAGTGCGTCCAGGCCGGGGCCAGTGGCAGGGTGCAACAGGCGCACGGCCATCAACCCATGGGGTTGGACTGAGGCGGCCTGGGGTTCGGCCAGCCCGTTGTGGGCAGCGCTGTTGGCGGGGTCAGCGGGGTCAGCGGCATGGGCCTGTGCGCCGGTACTACCTGCTGCGTGCATGTCACCACACCAGTAGTCGCGCCGCCAGCCGTTCCACACGCGCAGCAGCCCGATGTACAGCAGCGCCACGCCTGCAGCCAAGTGCAGATCTACAAACAGGCCACCCAGGTTAAGCGACACATAGCCCACAGCCAGCAGCGCACCGGGCAGCAGCAAGAGCGCTGCGTCCAGCGTGCCCATTCCGTGGCGCTGTACCCAAGCCGCCAGCCCCAGGCACAGGGCCATGGCCAAGCCTGCTTGCAGCCAGCGCGGCAGCTCAAGCAGGCTGCGCTGGTTAACCAGGTTGTCCATGGCGGTGGCCAGTATGTCGATGCCGGTGTGCTTGGTGCCCAGCGGTGTGGGGTGAATGTCGTGCAGACTGGACGCTGTGGCCCCAATCAGCACAATTTTGCCCGCAAAGCTGGGCACCGGCTGGCGCGGCGCGCCACCCTCGGCAGCCGCAAATACGTCGGCCAGCGGCACGCGCGGGTAGCTGTTGGCCTTGGCCCGCCAGACAATCAATGTATCTGTATTTTTACAGTCAAATAGGCCTATCGCCCAAGGAAATGCTACACAGTTAGCTATTAAATTAGGAATTTTAAAACTGTGCGGTGCGGGCAGCGCAGCAGTTGCAGTGGGCGCGCCGGAGGCAGTGGGCGCACTGGGGCTGGCCACCTTGGCGGCACTGGCGGCCAAAGTGTTGGCCACGCTCACCGCCAGCGACTGCAGCGCGGTGTTGTCGCTCAAACTTTCGGCCACGCGGTAGCGGCGCAGCATGCCGTCACGGTCGGGGTAGCCGTTGTTGTAGCCCAGCTTGGCGGCGGCAACCGCAGGTAACACCGGGGCTATTAAAGCCACAGTGGCAGTGCTGTCGGCTGTGGCCCGTGCGCTGGGTGCGGTGCTGCCTGCCCCTGCCGCTGCCCCCGCCGCTGCTTGCGGGGCAGCGCCTAGCCACAGGTTGGGCAATACAGCACGGGTGACCTTGCTTTGCGCGTCGTATTCCTTGGGCAAGCGCACGACGGCAAAGTGGCTGCGCAGGCTGCGGCGGGCGGCTTCGTCGAAGGCTTTGTCGCCGCCAGGCGACAGCCGGTCGGCATCGCTGAACAGCACATCCCAGGCAATAGCCTGCGGGTTTTGTTTTTCAATATAGTCCAGCACCGTGGCCAGTGTGTCGCGTGGCCACGGCCAACGGCCAAACTCGGGGGCCATGCGGGCCAGCGTGGCCTCGTCAATGTCCACAATCACCAGCCGTGGGTCGGGCGCAGCAGCCACCACACGGGCGCGCACCATCGCGTCGTACGTGGTGTTGGCCAAACCACTGGAGAACTTCAGTACCAGCGCGTCCAGCAGCGCCCACAGGCAAAACACCAGTGCCAAACCCCAAGTAACGCGGGCTGCTGGCAGGCTGCCAATGTAGGCGGTGGAGCGCTGCCAAAGCTGCATGGTGCTTTATTAGCGCAGCGCCAGGCTGTCTGCGCTGCTCAGCGAGAAGCTGGTCAGCTCGTTGCGGGTGTAGCGGTCAATCTTGCCGTTGCGGTCACGCCGTTCGTATTCATGCGCGACAAAGTTGCGCAGCGCGGGTACGTACCAGTGCACATCGCGGTATTTCAGTGTGTAGCTGCTGGTGCCGTGGGTATTTTTGCCATTTACAAAGCCGGTATGCTCGATTTTCCAGGCCTCAAACTCGCCAGCGGGCACCTTGATTTTCTCCAGGCCCACTACCTGCACATCGCCCTCACGAACCTCTGTGCCGCTGCCCTGCGTGTTTTTCCAGTCAAGGCTGTACTTTTCTTTTTCGCTGTGGCCTGCCTTGAGCGTGGCCGGGAACAGGCGGTAGCCAGACCACTGCAAGGTGTCGCCATTTGGGTCGCGGGTGGACAATAAAACACCGTCGGCCGTCCAGCGCACAGCCCCTTTGTTAAGCACCATGTTGCCTTGCGCATCAAAGCTGGTAATGTGGCGGTCCCAGTTATGGGTGACCTCTTGTTTGAACCGGTCAATGCTCTGGTAGCGCCAGCGGTCGCCTACCGTGTAGCCAAATTTGTTGCTGGCCAGCGCGGGGCGCGGGGCCGTTGCAGGGGCGGACGCAGCCAAGGGGTCAGAACCGGCGCTGACAACCAAGCCGTCCAATAGCTCTTGGGTGCGCTGGTCTACTGCGGCTTGGTCATTGCTGTCCACCGCAGCACTGGCTGCAGATGGCGCTTGGGTTTGGGTTTGGATTTGGATTTGGGCTAAAGCAGTGCCTGGCATTTGCGCCAAACGCCCGCGTGCCAAAGCGCTGTAACGCCCTGCGGGAAAGCGGTTTAAATACGCCCGCAGTTCAATCGGCAGTTGCGAGTTTTTTACCGCATCCCACAAAGCGTTTTCTACCGCTAGGCTAGAGTCCAGCGCCGCTGCGGTAGCCGCACTGGCCCCACCGCGAAAGTAAAAGTCGCCCTCCATCGAGGTGGCCTCCCAGGGCACTTGTTTGCCTTGGCTGTCGCGGCGCACGTTGGCGCGCACTTGCTTGAACACGTCTTCCACCTTGCTGCCACTTTGGCGCATGGCCGTAAGCAGGTGCTGGGTGTACAGGCCGTTGGCACCCGCGCCGTCACTGGCCACTGCGCCGGGCGAGGTGGCAAAGGCCACCAAGGTGCCCACGGGTGCGTCCATTTGCGCCAAACCGGTTGGGCCACTGCGCGCGCTGCGGGTAAAGGGGTTGTTGCGGCAGGCGTCCAAAATCATGATGTTGGCGCCGTTGCCTGCGGCCTCCATTTTGTCTAGCACGGCCTGCGCGTCCACAGCGCTGTAAGCCACCTCGTCTTCGCGCTCCACATTGGCCCCCACAGGCACCAGGTAGTTGCGGCCTTTGATCTGCATGCCGTGGCCTGCGTAGTAAAACAAGCCCACCGCACTGGCGTTGTTGAAAGTACCCGCCTTGTTTGAAGCGCCACCGCGCAGCTTGTCGCCAAACTCGCGCAGGGCCAACAGCATGGCGCGCTGGTCGGTGTTCTCACGCAAGATCACGGTAAAGCCCGACTCTTGCAGCGCAACAGCTACGGCGCGGGCATCATTGACCGGGTTAAGCAGGGGCGCATCTTTGTAGGCGGCATTGCCAACGACCAAGGCCACCCGGGCCGTGGTTTGGCCTGTTGTGGCTTGGCCTGAAATAGGCTTAGCCGTGTTGGAAGCGGCGGCTTGCACCACCAGATTGCGGTCAGGTTGGGCTACGGCATGGGGCAGGGTGCAAATACTCAGCGCGCTGATAATTAACACTCTTAATTTAATAGCTAAGTATCTAGCATTTACTTGGGCGATAGGGTTTTTTTGCATGGAAATTATGTACCTTGGATTAATCAAGGTTGACGATGCGCACGCGACGGTTCTCTGCGGCTGCAGGGTCGCTGCTGTTGGCCAGTTCGCTGGCCCCTTTGCCAGCGGTTTGCAAGCGCTGCACGGCAATGCCTTGGGCCACCAAGGTATCGCGCACTGCGTCGGCCCGCTGCTGGGACAGGCGTTGGTTGTAGTTGGCCCGGCCCGTGCCATCGGTATGGCCTTCCACTGCAAACTGCGACTTTACCAGCGCCTGCGACTGCAAGGCCTGCGCTAAGTTGGCCAGTGCCTGCTGGCTCTCGGGCTTGACGCGGGCCGAGTCAAAATCAAACTGAATCAAGAGCGACAGCGATGGCTTGGGCGCAGCGCTAACCGATGTGCCTGTGCTGGCGGGGTCTGCGGCCTCCACCGTCAGGTTGCGCAAGTTGCGCGACAAGGGCACAGGCGGTTTTTTAAGCTGCTCGACCATTTGCTCTGCCGACGGCGTTAGGGTGGTTTGCGCCCCTACCGCAGGCGCCCATACCGCAGGAGTCCAAGCCGCACTGGCCAAAGCAACCGCCGCTAGTTGGCGCGCCCACATCACTGTTTGCATACAAAGTTCCCAAAGAAATAGTGCCTGCGTCGGGGTGCCTCAACTGCCCCTTCGGCGCAGGCTGCGCACGCAAGCCCTACTGCGTATATTTTGTATGCAATTGTCACTGAATTAAGGCGGTTTTTCCATCCCATGAATTTGGGATGGAAAAACCGCTTTTGCAGGCAAGCATGCTCCAAGCCTGGCCTAGCCCACCATGCCGTTCCAGCCCAGCAGCCCAGCCACCCAGTTCATAAAGCTGCCAGCAACCGCACAGGCCACCGACGCAGCCAGCATAGCGCGCAAACCCAAGCGGTGAGTGCCCATGCCCGAGTGGGCCTGCTGGGTGCCCGGCCAAGCGTACAGCACAGCAGCGGTAACGCATACGCCCCCCAGCAACCAGGCGGAAAACGCTGCGCGTAGCCACACCAGCGGCGGCACGCGGGCAAAAACAATGTCCACCGTGGTGCGCAGGTCGCCCACGGCCAGTACCAGCGCCGCCAGCAAGCCAAAGCCCAGGGTAAACAACACCAGCAAACAAGCACTGGCCGCTGCCACAGTGGCATGCGCCATGATGAGCGGCAC
>JAYSRE010000015.1:0-5371 GCA_043721235.1 Polaromonas sp.
TCTGCTGCGGCAAGGGGCAGTTCGGTATCAATCGGGTTGTCCTCGCTAATCGGCAGCGCCGGGTCTAGCGCGATGCCAGCAATTTCGGTCAGAAAGATCAGCTTGTCGGCTTGCAGATCGGTGGCCACCGAGGTGGCCACTTCTTCCATCGTCAAGTTAAACGCCTCGCCCGTAGGCGAAAAACCAAACGGCGACAGCAGCACCATCGCGCCCATATCTAGGGTGCGCATGATGCCCGCGGTGTCTACCTTGCGCACGAGGCCGCTGTGCTGAAAATCCACCCCGTCCACAATACCCACAGGCCGTGCGGTAATAAAATTGCCGCTTATCACCCGCACAGTTGCGCCTGCCATGGGAGTATTGGGCAGGCCTTGGCTAAATGCCGCCCCAATCTCGTAGCGCAGTTGACCCGCAGCTTCTTGCGCGCAGTCTAGTGCCACACTGTCGGTAATGCGGATGCCGTGGGAATATTTGGGCGTATGGCCTTTGGCGACCAATTGCTCGTTCACCTGCGGGCGAAAGCCGTGCACCAGCACGATCTTGACGCCCATGCTTTGAATCAACGCCAGGTCTTGCGCAATGGTGGTCAGCTTGCCTGCGGCTATTGCCTCACCGCACACCGCCACCACAAAGGTTTTGCCGCGGTGCATGTGGATGTACGGCGCAACAGAGCGAAACCAAGGCACGAAGGTGAAATTAAATACGGTGGACATGGTCTATTTACGTTTTCGGGCTACGGTAGCAGTTTGCGGCAAGAATGGATTGTGAACCATCAATTTACCAAACCGCTGGCCATGCTGTCCGTCTTCGGACAATAAAATATCTGCATTGGCGCGTACCGCGGCTTCCAATATCAATGCATCCCACCACTGCAGCTTGTAGCGCTGCACAAGCTTGGTGGCTTCCAGCACGCCCTGTCCGGTGCTGGTTTGCACCTCGAACTCGCACAAACGCTCCAGCATGTCACTGGCAGCTTGGTGCGACAGGCCGGGTTTGAGCTTGGTCGTGGAAATGTTAAAAAACTCTACCAATACCTGCGTGCTAATGGCTACCGTGCCTTGCCTACTTGCCTGTGCAATGGCCTCAATAGCTTGGGCTTGCTTTGCAATGCAGCTGTTGTCGATGGTGTAGAGCAATACGTTCGAGTCTATGAATGTGACCATTACATAGCCTTGTTGCCAAGATACAAGCGGTCGTACGCATCAGTGCGGCTCCACTTGGCACCTTTTGTGTTGGCTTTGCTTTTTTTGGCAGCTTCCAAAAATGAAGACCCGGCTGGGATAGATGCAGACAAAGGTACATTGGCATAGTGGGCCAAATACTCACGCACTTTGGCGCTGAGTGACGTGCCCTCCTGAATAGCGCGAATTCGCGCACTGCGAACAATGGATTCATCTAAAGAAATAGTTAAATTCGTCATGGTTGTCTTACTAGTTAAAACCAGTGTAGCACGTGTTTACGTGAAGTGCATCGCGAGTGCTGTTTCAGGGCGCCAGCCCATGACGCAGCCAAGGCACGAATGGCGAAATTGAGCATTGTGGACATGGGTGTGGTTCAAATGTATAACCTCAAGCTTTGAACATGTTGACGATAGGTTTATGACAACCTCAAAAATTCCATAAACCCATTTCCATACCGTTTGCGTAACTACTTTTAGCCATGCTCAAAGCACTGATATTTCTGCTAATTTTTCAAATTGTGGGCGAGGCAGTAGTTTTTGCCCTGCGCCTGGCCTTTCCGGGGCCTGTGCTGGGGATGGTGGCTTTGCTGGTCTTTTTGCTGGCCAAACCTGCAGCGTTAGACGCCATAAAGCCTACCGCCCTGGACATGCTGCGCCACCTGTCTTTGCTGTTTGTACCGGCGGGCGTGGGCATTATGCTGCATGGCGAGCGCCTTAAAGCTGAAGGCTGGAAGCTGGCGTTGGCCGTGCTGGTATCAACACTGTTGACACTGGCAGTGACTGCGCTGGTCACCCAATGGGCTATCAGGCGGCTGAGCCCAGCGTCAGAAGCAGAGGTAAAGGTAAAAGTAGATGCGCAGGACCCTGCGGCATGAACAGCACTGACCTACTGCAGACTTTGCTGGTCAAAGAGGTATGGGTGTATTTAGCAGCGTCGCCGCTGCTGGGCTTGACGCTGACCTAGATCGCCTACCATCTGGGGTACGCACTGTACAGCCGCAGCAAGTTCAACCCTTTGGTAAACCCCGTGGTGATTGCGGTGGCTTTGCTGGTGGTGTTGCTGTGGCTCACCCAAACCAGCTACGCCACCTATTTTGAAGGTGCGCAGTAGGTGCACTTTTTGCTGGGCCCTGCCACCGTGGCGTTGGCTGTGCCGCTGTACGAGCAGCGTGCCACTATCCGCGCGCTGTGGCTGCCTTTGGCTATTGGGTTGCTGGCGGGCGTGTGCGTAGCGGTAGCCAGTGCCATGGCTGTGCTGTGGCTGCTGGACGCTAGCCGTATCAGTGTGTTATCAATCGCGCCTAAAAGCGTCACCACCGCCGTAGCGATGGGTATCTCAGAACGCATTGGGGGCTTGCCATCGCTGACAGCGGTGTTAGTCACGGTCACTGGTATGCTAGGCGCCATGTTGGCTAAGCCAGTGCTCAATGTATTGAAAATCAACGATGAGGCCATTCGCGGCTTGGCATTGGGCGTAACCGCGCATGGGCAGGGCACCGCACGGGCATTTTTGGTTAGCGAGCGCATGGGCGCTTATGCTGGGTTGGCGATGGGTTTGGCGGCGGTACTGACAGCGATTATTGTGCCGTTGGTGATGTGGGCGTTTTGATGGAGTTTGTATGGTGAACATTGCATTTTTTAAGCAGGCAGCATCAACGCTTGCCGCGTTGTGCTTGGTTGCCGGTTGCGGCTCAATGCCATTGCCAAAAGGCAGCCAAAGCCAGCCTGAGGCGTTGGCCTTATTGGAGCAATCGCAGCGCGCGCATGGCAAGGCTGCTTTTGAAGCCATCAAAGACATTAACGTCAGCTACACAGGCACTTGGTTTAGTTTGATCACCAAGATACAACCCGCAATTACCGACATTGCCTACCGTCAAACATCGCAGGAGCGCATGCTGATGCGCGACAGCTTGATTGCCCAGATCCACAGCGGGCCAGGTGGCCAAAAAACGGTGATAGAAGACCAGCGAAAAGTAACGATCTGGTACAACCGGCAGCCCTACACGGGCGCAGACCAAATGGCCGCGTCACACCTGGTGCTGCATGCTTATCAGATATTCTTGTACCCAGCTTTCTACGTGCAGCGTGCCAGCGTGCTGGAGCTGTCTGGCACCAGCGTAGTCAATGGCCGTGATTGCGACAACTTGCTGGCGGTATTGCGCCCGGGCATTGGCAGTTCAACCGAAGACCGCGTGCTGCTGTGCATTGACCGCCAGGACAAGCTGGTACGCCGTGTATGGCTGACACTGGAGGGCAGCGAGCCCAGCAAGGGCGCGGTAGTCAGTGTGGTGCACGACAAATTTAAAGAAGTGGGCGGCGTGAAGTGGCCTACCCATTTTTATGAAACCGTAGTCAAGCCGTTTGCGGGCTTGCCTGCGCACGATTTTTCGCTATCGGGTATCGACATTAACCGCGGCCTGACCAAGGCAGATTTTGACGGCGCAAAGTGGTCTGACAAAGCTGCCAAGCCTGCTGCGGCTTTGCCTGCAGTCCCATAGCACCGCCCCAAGTGGGCAGATTCACCAACACTGGAGGCCCTATGCCCACTGAAACTTTTGATACGATTGTGATAGGCGCAGGCCAAGCAGGCCCCGCGCTGGCGCAACGTTGCAGCCAGGAAGGCCTGCGCACCGCCATCATTGAACGCGGCCACTTTGGCGGCACTTGTGTGAACGTAGGCTGCGTGCCCACCAAGACCATGGTGGCCAGCGCCCGGGCTGTTCACATGGCGCGCCGTGGTGCAGAGTTTGGATTCACCGCCAGCGATATCCAGGTCAACATGCAGCGCGTGAAAGCGCGCAAAGAAGCGCAAGTGCTTAAATCTCGCAGTGGCGTGCTGCAGTGGATGCAGGGCCTGAAAAATACCGAAGTCATCTTGGGCCATGCTGCCTTTGTTGCACCGCGCACCGTGCAAGTTGGCAGCCGTACACTAACTGCTGCACGCATCTTCATTAACGTAGGTGGCAGGGCCATAGTGCCCGACCTGCAAGGCATACACGACGTACCGTTTTTAGACAGTACGTCCATCATGGAGCTAACCCAAGTGCCAGAGCATTTGGTGATTGTGGGCGGCAGCTATATTGGCGTAGAGTTCGCCCAGATGATGCGGCGGTTTGGTGCCAACGTGACCGTGGTGGAACGGTCAAACCAACTGCTGCCACGCGAGGACGAAGACATCTCCCGCGGCATACGCGCTATCTTGGAAGCCGAGGGGGTGAATTTTCAGCTCGGTGCAGAATGCCTGTCGCTGGCCCAAGACGGCAGTCGCACCGTAGTAAGTTCTGTGTGCGGGCCTGATGCGCCCGCCATTGTGGCCAGCCATGTACTGCTGGCAGTGGGCAGGCAGCCCAACACCGACGGCATGGGCTTGGGCAGTGCCGACATCAAGGTAGATGCGCGTGGCTATATTGCGGTAGACGACCAGCTGCGCACCAGTGCAGACGGTGTGTGGGCGGTAGGAGACTGCAATGGGCGCGGCGCGTTTACCCACACCGCGTGGAACGACTATGAAATAGTGGCGGCTAATGTGTTTGACAACGACCCCCGCCGCGTGACCGACCGTATACCTTGCTATGCATTGTTTATCGACCCTGCGCTGGGCCGTGTGGGCATGACTGAACGCGAGGTACGTGCCAGCGGGCGCAAAGCGCTGATGGCCACCATGCCCATGCAGCGCGTGGGCCGCGCGCGCGAGGCGGGCGAGACGCAAGGCATGATGAAAGTACTGGTAGACGCTGACACGCAGCGCATTCTAGGCGCCGCCATTTTGGGACTCAATGGCGACGAGGTGATTCATGGCATGCTGGATGTGATGGCCGCAGACCAGCCTTACACCGTGATATCGCGCACGACTCACATCCACCCCACCGTGAGTGAGTTGCTGCCCACGCTACTGCAGCAACTCAAACCACTGTAGCACCAGCTTGCCGCAGACTTCAAATGCGCCATAAAAGTGCGCGTCTTTTTGGGTCTATGGCAAGGCGAGCATGAATGTGCATCGCAATTAGCGATAATCACGGGTTGCTCCAAGCCATGCTAGACATTACTTTCCCCGAATCCCTGCCCGTTTCTGCTCGCCGCGCTGAGATTGCCGCTGCTATTGCAGAGCACCAAGTAGTCATTGTGTGCGGCGAGACAGGGTCAGGCAAGACGACGCAACTGCCCAAAATAGCCTTGGCTTTGGGTCGCGGT
>JAYSRE010000016.1:0-15251 GCA_043721235.1 Polaromonas sp.
GGGAGATAGCCTTACAAGCCCTAGGCCAGCAAGGCTTCGGCTTCGACCCCATCATGCGCATCCCCTCGCTAGGTCTGACCATGGCCCAGCTAGACCCCGTACACAAAAACCACATCAGTCACCGCGGCCAGTCTGCGCGGCAGATGGTGGAGCTGATACGCGCGCATTGGTTGGCCAGTGCCTTATAGAAGTATGCACCTCACCAGCTCACCAGCACCAACGGCGCGGCCCGCACCCACACCTGGACCCGGCCTCACAGCCCTGCCCACTATCGAACAACGCTACTGGCACAAAGACCACCTGGGCAGCACCGTGGCCAGCACTAACGCCAACCTGACCGTCATTGAGCGCCTTGCCTACGAACCCTTTGGCAAACGCCGCTACCCAGGCGGCCAGTTCGACCCAACCGGCAGCATTGATGCCCAGGGCTGTTGTAATGTGGACTGGACTGGACTGGACTGGACTGGGGCCGGGCATCTAGTACCTAGACAAAATTAGTCAACAAATCAGCGTATCGCCCAAAGAAATTCTCAATAGTTTGCTATTTAAATAATAGTATACTTTTAACTTTGTTGATATGGGTAAGATGCCTAAGCCCTACATAAATCACTTATACCGCCAACGCACCTACCCGCGCACCGCGTGGCTTGCGCACAGGCTCAAAGCCAATGACCCACCGATAGTCCACGGCGTCTGCAGCCCTGTGCAAGGTGGACAGCGTGATCGAGGTGTTGTCCGGGTCAAGCAAGCGGCGCACTTGGGTGCGGCTGGTATGTATATGCTAAGTAGCCAGCCCGCTGCCAACAACCATGGCCATGGCCAGCATGGCGGCTGCTACGCCGACATCTAGCATGCGCCAGTACTTGGGCTGGGTCATCCAGCGCGCTACGTAACGCGCACCCAGTACCAAAAGCAAAAACCAAGCAAAAGAGGCTGTGACTGCGCCTGATGCAAAGCTCAAGCGCACGTCTGCGGGCAATGACGCGCCCACGGTGCTGATGATAAGGACGGTGTCTAGCCAGGCAACCGGGTTTATAAAAGAGGCCACTAGTACAGCCACTGCGCCGCTAAGTGATGCCGCTTTTGCACTTTTACCAGCACTTGCACTTGGGGTATCAGTTGGGTTATCAGTGGGGCACTCAGCTGGTCTGTCGTCTAAGCATAAATGCGGTACATCTTTATGGCCGCGCAAGGCGCTGTACATAGCCAGCACGCTGTGCATTAAGAGCAAGCCCACGCCCAACCAAAGGGCAGCGCGTTGCAGGCCAGGTGCGTGCTGCAGCGCTGCCGCTACCCCGGCAAGCCCCAGCCAGATCAACAGCGCATCGCTGATAAAGCCTACTGCAATTAAAAATACCGCAGAACGCCCTAACAACGCTTGCTGCACAATCAACACATCTTTGGGGCCTGGGCAGATAAAAACAGCCCACCCTAATGCCAGCCCGTGGGCAAAAACAGGTATGTCTAACATGTTGCATGCCGACAACCTCCTAAGCTGCACCGGTTCCTTTTTTAAAGCCATATTAGTACCAGCCACACAAGCTAGCACACACACAATTATTCCATGCCCATGAAAGACATTCAACACTACATGCGCCCAGGCGTGCTGCGGCTGCCCAGCTTGCCGCCGCTGTCGCTGTACATCCACCTGCCGTGGTGCATTAAAAAGTGCCCGTACTGCGACTTTAATTCGCATGCATCTCCAAGTGGGCAGCTTACGGGCGATATTGAGCAGCGCTACCTCAACGCGCTGATGGCCGATCTGGAGGCCTCGTTGCCGTTGATCTGGGGCCGCACAGTGCACAGTATTTTTATCGGCGGCGGTACGCCCAGCTTGTTTTCGCCGCAGGCCATTGACCAAATGCTTGCCGGGGTGCGTGCCCGCTTGCGGCTAGAGGCTGGTTGCGAAATTACGCTAGAAGCTAACCCCGGCACATTTGAAAAAGACCGTTTCAAAGCTTTTCGCGCAGCCGGGGTAAACCGTTTGTCGATAGGTGTACAAAGTTTTAACGACGCGCACTTGCAAGCCTTGGGCCGCGTGCACAGCAGCGACCAAGCCAAGGCCGCTATTGCTGAGGCTGCTGCTAATTTTGAAGCATTTAACCTAGACATCATGTACGCGCTGCCGGGCCAAACACTGGCGCAGTGCGCGCAAGATATTCAAACTGCGTTAAGTTTTAACCCGCCGCACATCAGCATTTACCACCTTACCATTGAGCCCAACACCTACTTTGCCAAGTTCCCGCCTGCCATTGCAGAGGACGACATGGCCTACGACATGCTAGACCGCATTATTGAGCTCACCGCAGCGCAGGGCTTGGCGCGCTACGAGGTGAGTGCCTTCGCTGCACAAGGCTTTCAGTGCTGGCACAACACCAACTACTGGCAGTTTGGCGACTATCTTGGCATAGGTGCGGGCGCGCACAGCAAAATTAGCTTTGCCCATCGCGTGGTGCGCCAGGTGCGTGCGCGCGACCCGGCGCTGTACATGGACAAAGCGCTTGGCTTAACTGCCAGCACCACCGGGATTGCAGCTTTAAGCCCATCGGGCGTGCTAACTACCGCTGAGACCGCGGCCCACGGCGCTGTGGTGCAAGACACCGAGGTGCCCCGCGCTGACCTGCCTTTTGAATACATGCTGAATGCGCTGCGCTTGACCGGTGGTTTTAAGCTACAAGATTTTTGCGACCGCACGGGCTTGCCCGTTACTGCCGTGCAAAAAGGCCTGGCGGAGGCTGAAAGCAAGGGCCTGATCGAGCGTGATTTTGTCAACGTAAAGCCCAGCGCACGCGGCATGGACTTTTTAAGCGACCTGCAAAGCCTGTTTTTGGCAGAAACTTGAGTGTCAGAAATTTGAGCTTTGCTGGGTTAAAATATGTCAATCAACTAAAGAGGAAGCTTGGCAGAGCGGTTGAATGCAGCAGTCTTGAAAACTGCCGGGGTTTTACGACCCCCGTGAGTTCGAATCTCACAGCTTCCACCAGATGGCGCCTAGTTGGTAATCTGCAGCACAGCACGCTGGTACAGCGATCGCAAAACAGATTCTTCCCAGCCATAAAACGCTGAATAGCTCCCCAAGTTGTTATTGGGATCATCGCCCAAGCCGCCCATTAAGTAAATCAAGCCGTCTTTGGCCACAGGGTCAAAAATGAAGGCTGACAACAAACCGTAGGCTTCGCCCAAGTGGCCTACCCCTTTAAACCCCCCTGCTTCTGAGCCCACCCGGTCGCCCGAAGCGGCCGAGCCACCCCGGTCGGTAAAGATCTGCAAGCCCAGGCCCCACTGAAAGAATAGACCGTAGTAGGTGTCGCCGTTAGGGGCTTGAGTGTTGTCGTTGTAGGTCCATTGCGGGGTGGCCATGAGGGCCACTGTGGCGGGCTGCAAAATAGTGAGCCCGTTGATTTTGCCTTGGTTCAGCAGCATGCGCATCACCAAGCCTAGGCTGCGCGCGCTGATGCGCAAGCTGCCTTGGGGACCAAAAATACCGGCGTTAGAGCCCACCACATAGCTGTCGATATTTTCAATGGCGGCAGTAGGTTCGCCTGTGCGGTCTGGGCCTTGGGCAAACCATGCGCCTTTGGCATCCCACACGCCTTCGCTGTTGCGCTTGCGGTACAGGGTGGCCACATTGTCAAAATCGGCACTGTCCAAGTTGTCTAACGGGTAGTAGCCACCTTTGATGCGCAGTGGATCGAGCAGCGCTTGCTTCATGTATAAATCAAAGCGTTGCTGGGTTACCCGTTCGATGATAGTGGCCACTACCGCAAAGTTCACATTAGCGTAGTTAAAAAACGCTTTAGACGGCGCCTTGGCCGCGTCGTCAGCCCAAAAAACGGGCAAGCCAGAGGTGCTGTCAACTTGGGCTAATGCGGTTTCCAAGCTTTGTTCTACGGTAAAGCCCAGCAAGTCTTGTGGGTCACGCAGCGAGGCAGTATGGCTAAGCAGCATGCGGGAGGTGATGGCATCGTCAGGCGCAGCAGGGTTGCGCAAAGAAAAACCTAAGTAGGTGCTAACGTCAGCATCTAAATCAATACGGCCTTGTTCTACCAGTTTCATAAAACCGATGGAGGTCATGGTTTTAGACACCGAGGCGATGCGGTACAGCGTGCCGGCGTTGGCGGGCAGGTCTTTGTCTACACTGCGCTGGCCAAAATAGCCCTCGTACACCACGGCATTGCCGCGTACCGCCAAAACAGCTAGGCTGGCAAGGGGATGGGCTGGGTCACTTTGAATAGCTGCCAGTTCATCGCCTAGTACCTTGCTGGCCTGTGGGCTGATGCGTTCGGTGGGACTGTTACCGCCGCCGCAGCCCGCAACCAGCATGCTGGCGGTTAAAAAAGCGAGAGTCCATTTTTTCATCATTGCGCTGCTCCAATATGCATCTTTTGGGTAAATGCAATCATTGTGCCAGCACAATTGTGGCCCGTCTACATAGTGCAAATACCTGCACCGAACGTCAAATACAACGCAGTAGAGTCGAACTGGACTATGTTAGCTGTGGCGGCTTCGCAGGCGGGAGCGTTGCAGCGCAAAAAACTCACGTACCCCCCACACCATGCACATGGGAATGGCGGCAGCGCGAAAGAAAGCAGATTTGGTTAACATGCACGTACGGCTTGAGAGTTGTAGAACTTGCGTACAAACTAATTTAATCGCGCAATATGACAATGCTGTGTCGGTGCAAAATTACGACGCTAACAGGGTCATGCGGCGTGGCCGTTAAGCTGAAGTTCGTATAAACCGCTGCAGCAACGGTATGCTCTATGCTGACAATGACCGCTTTGCAGCTTTGCACTTACCCACACCGTGATGCCACCTAAATTACCCGAGTTAGACGTTTTGGAGCGCATCATTGAACTGGGCGCAAACAGGCTGCAAGCGCGCGTAGTGTGCGAGGTAAATATGCCAACCGGTGGCAGCTACCCAGTGCACATGGTTACGATGGGAAACCCTTCTCCAGACGTGCCTGCGGTAGGCTATTTTGGTGGCGTGCATGGCCTAGAGCGCATAGGCGCGGAAGTGGTGATTGCTTACCTGCAAACATTGGTAATGCGCTTGCAGTGGGACAGCACCTTGCACAAACAGCTTGAATCCGTGCGTTTGGTTTTTATGCCGATCGTCAACCCTGGCGGTATGGCTTTGGGTACGCGTGCCAACCCCAATGGGGTGGATTTAATGCGCAACGCGCCCGTTGATGCGGTAGAAAAAGTACCTTTTTTAGTCGGGGGCCAGCGCGTTAGCGCAGGCATACCGTGGTACCGGGGTGCCAAAGGCAAGCCAATGGAAACAGAGAGCCAAGCTGTGTGCGACGTCGTGCAAGCTGAGTTGCTTTCGCGCGACTTCAGCGTGTCAGTAGACTGCCATTCAGGCTTTGGTAGCCGTGACCGTATTTGGTTTCCGTATGCGCATACGCGGGCACCCATTGCACATTTGGCAGAGATGCATGCGCTGAAAAGTATTTTTGTGCAGTCCAACAGCCACCACCGCTATGTGATTGAGCCGCAAAGCCTGCAGTATTTGGCCCATGGCGATGTGTGGGACCACCTGTATTTGCAGTCTATAAAGCAACCAGCGCGGGTGTTTTTGCCGCTCACCCTGGAAATGGGTTCATGGCTATGGGTTAAGAAAAACCCGCGCCAGCTGTTCTCTCGCCATGGTATTTTTAATCCCTTGATCGAACATCGCCAACAGCGGGTACTGCGCCAGCACCAACTGCTGCTTGATTTTTTGTCGCGTGCGGCGTGCGGCCATGCGCTGTGGCTGCCCAGGGCTGAGGCGCGCGCCTTGCAGCACGCGCAGGCCCTACAAGACTGGTACTAGCACTGCATGAACCTCGCCATTACCAATTGGATACTGCTGCGTGGTTTAACGCGAGAGCAGGGGCACTGGGGGCAGTTTGCCGCAGAGTTTGCCGCAGGCATTGCCGCATCCAATGTGGTGGTGCTAGACCTGCCAGGCAATGGGCAGTTTCATACACAGCCTAGCCCGTGCAGCGTGCAAGCCATGGTGGCGCATTGCCGCAAACAGTTAGCCCAGCAGAATATAGCGCCGCCCTACGGTGTGCTGGCGATGTCGCTTGGGGCTATGGTGTCTGCAGCTTGGGGCCAAGCCTGTCCGCAAGAGGTGGCGGCCCAAGTGCTGATTAACACCAGCATGCGGCCTTTCAGCCCGTTTTACCAGAGGCTTCGGCCTGCCAACTACGGGGCTTTGCTGCAACTGCTGGCCTTAGGCGCATCTGCGCTAGAGTGGGAGCGCGCGGTGCTCCGCCTGACCAGCCAACGCGATGATAGCGCTGTACTGCCCATGTGGTTAGCGATACGCAGTCAAAGGCCTGTTTCTCGCGCCAATGCAGTTAGGCAACTTATTGCTGCAGCGCGCTTTAGGGCAGCAAGCACCGTACCGCCCATGCCCGTTTTGGTATTAACCAGCCAACAAGACCAGTTGGTGAACATGCAGTGCTCTGTAGCGCTGGCCAAGCAGTGGCAGTGTGCTGTACGTGTGCATTCCCGCGCTGGGCACGATCTGCCCTTGGACGATGGCCCGTGGGTTATTGCGCAGGTGCAGCAGTGGCTATCAGCACTCAACACAGCGCTGTAAAACGGGGCACCGTCAAGCTGGTGCGCTTGTCAGCATGCCTCTGGTTTCAATAAACGCAACAACCTGGTCTACGCCCACTAAGGTTTTTAAATTTGTCATTACATAAGGGCGGCCTCCCGTAGCGTGCTGGCGCATGCGTAGGGTGTCGGCCTCCATCACATCCAGGTTTGGCCCCTACATAAGGTGCGAGGTCGGTTTTGTTAATCACAAACAAATCACTTTTCGTGATGCCGGGCCCACCCTTGCGGGGGATTTTTTCGCCGGCGGCTACGTCGATGACGTAGATAGTGAGATCGGACAGCTCTGGGCTGAAGGTGGCTGC
This sequence comes from Polaromonas sp., assembly GCA_043721235.1. Taxonomy (GTDB): domain Bacteria; phylum Pseudomonadota; class Gammaproteobacteria; order Burkholderiales; family Burkholderiaceae_C; genus JAAFIP01. The sequence continues at coordinate 6,920 of JAYSRE010000016.1, forward strand.
TAAGTTATCGCCACCGCTTTCTACAAACACAATATCGGCATCGGGAAAGTGTTCCAGCATGCGGTCGATGGCCTCAAGGTTGATGGAGGCATCTTCGCGGATAGCGGTATGCGGGCAGCCGCCAGTCTCCACGCCCATGATGCGATCGGCATCTAGCGCACCGCTAACGGTCAATATACGCTGGTCTTCTTTGGTATAGATGTCGTTGGTAATGGCGACAATGTCGTACTGCGCTTTCATGGCTTTGCACAACATTTCTAGCAAGGTAGTTTTGCCAGAGCCTACCGGGCCACCGATGCCTACGCGCAATGGTGGGAGTTTTTTGGTGCGGTTTTTGATGTGGTGTAGTGCAGTCATGATCTAAAGAGTCTTGAGTATTGGGTTTCGTGTTGCGATGACAAGATGGCCAGCATGGGGCTGAAGGCTTGCCGCTGGCTGTCTTGCAGGGCTATGGCGTAGTCTACTGCGATGGGTATGTCGTTGGCCAAGCGGGCAAGCATGCGTTGGCCTGCGCTTTGGCCTAGGGGCACAGACTTTACGGCTGCGCCCACCATGTTTTCAGCCCAGCCGAAGGCAAAGGCTAAGCAGCAGTCGCGCACGCTGGCTTGGGTGCTGCTGGCGGCCAGGGCAAAGGCTATAGGGTAGGTGGTGTGCTGTGCATTCGGGCTGAGCTTGTCAAACGCTTGCAATGCTGCAGTGCTAGTGTCGTTTAAGGCTTGGTGCCATTGGGCGAGTGATCTGCCCATTTGGTCGGTTTGCAGCCTGAACTCCTGCGTTTCTCGGGTTTGCAGCACCCATTGGTTCAGCTCAATCACGCGCTCAATGTCGCCGCGCCGCCAAGCTGGAATGGTTTTAGCCATAACGGCTAAGTCGCCACGCGCTAGGCTGATGTGTAGCTGGTCGCTCAGCCAGTCGGCAGCTTGTGCCTCCGTAGTGGCTAGGCCTTTATCTACAGCAGCTTCAAAACCTTCTGAGTACGAAAACCCTCCCACAGGCAACGCAGGAGATGCCAGCCAGATCAGCAGCAAAAGGCTAGGCGCGGGCAGCGCCGTGGGCGTGTGCATGTGTGTCGTGCTCAGCGTGAGCATCTGCATGACCGTGTCCATGACCGTCTTGGGCATAAGCCCCCGCCTCGGGTTCAAAAGGCTCACTGACCGTGTGCACAATCAAATGCATGGCCCGCATCAAATCGGCTAGCACGTGGTCGGGTTCAATTTTCAGATGATCGGGTTTTAGCTCAATTTGCACATGCCGGTTACCCAAGTGGTAAGCCGCACGGATCAAATCATAAGGTGTGCCGTGGGCTGCACAATGCTTAATGCGCAGCACCGTTTGTGCGGCAGCGATGATGCGCACCAGCGAACCGTCTTCGGCCACCAGCACATCGCCACCGCGCACAGCAGTGCCGCGTGGCAAAAAAACGCCCAGTTGGCGGCCTGCGGAGTCATTGCAGTCAAAACGGCTTTTTTGCCGCACATCCCAGTCTAGCTCTACAGTGTAGGCGCGTTTGAGCAATACAGGTGCTAGGCCAGCACCTTGCGGCACGAGTTTAGAAGTTTGAATCATGCCGCTATTACAACAGAGACAGCAATGCTTTAAAACAAAAAATAGCGCTGAGCCATGGGCAGCAATTTGGCAGGCTCACACGTTAGCAGTTGTCCATCAGCGCGTACAGCGTAGGTTTGCGCGTCAATTTCCATGGTGGGCAAATAGTGGTTATGCACCATGTGCTGCTTTTTAATGCCGCGAATGTTTTTGACCGTGCTGATGCATTTTAGTAAACCAAACTGCTGGTGCACACCGGCTGCAAAGCCAGCTTGTGAGATAAAAGTGAGCGAGCTTTTGTGCAGGCTACGGCCAAAGCTGCCAAACATGGGGCGGTAGTGCACGGGCTGCGGCGTAGGAATCGACGCATTCGGGTCGCCCATGGCCGCCATGGCGATGGTGCCGCCTTTGATGACAAGGAAGGGCTTAACACCGAAGAACGCAGGCTTGTACACCACCAAGTCGGCCCACTTGCCTGCTTCAATACTTCCTACCTCGTGGCTAACGCCGTGGGCAATGGCGGGGTTGATGGTGTATTTGGCAATGTAGCGTTTGGCACGAAAGTTGTCGTGGCGCTCGGTGTCGCCGGGCAACTTACCGCGCTGCTGCTTCATCTTGTGCGCGGTTTGCCAGCAGCGCAGCACTACTTCGCCCACGCGGCCCATGGCTTGGCTGTCAGAGCTGAACATGCTGATAGCACCCAGGTCATGCAGTACATCTTCAGCGGCGATGGTTTCCTTGCGAATGCGGCTTTCGGCAAACGCCAGGTCTTCGGCAATCGACGCATCCAGGTGGTGGCACACCATCAGCATGTCGACATGCTCATCCAGCGTATTAACGGTGTAGGGCATGGTGGGGTTGGTAGACGATGGCAAAAAGTTTTCTTGCCCCACCACGCGCATGATGTCGGGCGCGTGGCCACCACCTGCGCCTTCAGTGTGAAAAGCACACAGTGATCTACCTTTTGTCGCAGCGATGGTGTCTTCTACAAAGCCGCTTTCATTGAGTGTGTCGCTGTGGATCGCCACTTGGGTATCGGTCAGCTCAGCCACATCTAAGCAGTTGCTGATCGCTGCAGGCGTGGTGCCCCAGTCTTCATGCAGTTTTAAGCCGATAGCACCTGCGTTGATCTGCTCGTGCAGCGCAGCGGGTAGCGACGCATTGCCTTTGCCTAAAAACCCCAAGTTCATGGGGAAGGCGTCTGCTGCCTGCAGCATGCGTTCCATATGCCATGCACCGGGTGTACAAGTAGTGGCAAAAGTGCCGGTGGCGGGGCCGGTGCCGCCGCCCATCATGGTGGTTACGCCGCTGGCCAGCGCCTCCTCAATTTGCTGTGGGCAAATAAAGTGGATATGGCTGTCAATACCCCCTGCAGTAACGATGTTGCCTTCGCAGCTGATGATTTCAGTGCCGGGGCCAATGATGATGTCTACACCGGGTTGCACATCCGGGTTGCCTGCCTTGCCGATGGCAACGATGCGGCCGTCTTTCAGGCCGATGTCGGCTTTGACTATGCCCCAATGATCAATGATCAGGGCATTGGTCATTACAGTGTCTACGGCACCCTCGCCACGCGTGCGCTGGCTTTGCGCCATACCATCACGGATGGTTTTTCCGCCGCCAAATTTCACCTCTTCACCATAGCCGCCAGCAGCAAGGGTGTAGTCTTTTTCTACCTCGATAAGCAAATCGGTATCGGCCAACCGCACGCGGTCGCCCGTGGTGGGGCCAAAAATCTCGGCATATGCGCGTTTATGGATTGTTGCCATTACAGTTTTCCTTGCACTTGTGCCTGAAAGCCATACACAGTCCGCGTGCCCGCATAGTCCACCAGCTCTACGGCGCGCTGCTGGCCGGGCTCAAACCGCACAGCCAAACCGCTGGCAATGTTCAGGCGCATGCCGCGCGCGGCAGCACGGTCAAAGCCAAGGGCATGGTTAGTTTCTGCAAAATGGTAGTGCGAGCCCACTTGGACAGGTCGGTCTGCCGTGTTCTTAACCACCATAGTTAGGGTGCGCCGCCCGGCATTCAAAGCGTGTTCGCCGTCGTCAATGAGCATTTCGCCGGGAATCATTTGCCACCTCGGCCTAGCCAAACAGCCCCTACCAGCAGTGCTGCTAGCGCTACAAAGCCCCACACATCACTAGCATGCCAATGGGAGCCGTTCAAACCATGGCTTTCATGACCAAAAGCACTTGTCGCCCAAGGAAATGCTGAACAAGCAGCTATTAATTTAGTAGTATTGACTTTAAACATAGGTCATCTCCAACAGAGCAAAGTTAGTTAAACAATAGGCTGGTGCACAGTGACCAGCTTGGTGCCGTCGGGGAAAGTGGCCTCTACTTGAATGTCAGGAATCATCTCGGCGATGCCCTCCATCACGTCTGCGCGGGCCAGAATGCTGCGGCCCTCGCTCATCAGCTGGGCCACGGTTTTGCCGTCGCGCGCACCCTCCATGACCGCTGCGCTGATAAAAGCCATGGCCTCAGGGTAGTTGAGTTTCAGGCCGCGTGCTTTGCGCCGCTCGGCCAGCAGAGCGGCTGTAAATAACAGCAGTTTGTCTTTTTCTCGGGGTGTCAGTTCCATGGCGGTGCTTCCAAATAATGCTGCTTTATTATGCTGCAAAGCCCCTGCAGAAGTGGCGGCTCTGATCGCAGGCTTCGGCGACCAGATGCTCACTGACCACCTTGGCAAAGCTTCTATTTCTTCACCCACCACCCCAACTCTCTAGGGGGCCACAATGAAGCTTGGCGTGACCCAAGCAAAACCTGCAATCACAGCCTCCATTCTTTGCCCAGCATCGGTTTATCTCGCACTGGCCAAACAGGACACAGCATTTGCACGACTTCCATCAGGCTTATCCATTCGGCGATAGGGTCTGAGTTGGCAAGCAGTGGCGGATAAGGAACACCCGCTTCGCGCACCAACACTGCGCTTGATCCCGTTGCAAATACGGATTCGTTCAGCGCATGTTGAGTTTTAGTTGCCATTTTCTGCAATAAGCTCATTGAGCAGTTCTGTTTGATTGAACAGTGCAAAGCACTCTCGCAATTGAACCATATCGATTGATGCGAGGTGTATTTTCACAAGCGCACGAATGTCGTCTAAATCGCGTGTTCGCGTGGCATCGTTTACATGGCCTTGCAACTTAAAGCCAATCAATCCCTCGACACTGATGACGCGCAAGCGCCCCATGGGGGTCTCGCGCTCTGACGCTTGGGCTAGCAGTCGGCGCGCAAGCGGGCGATGCGCGTAAAGCAAATCCAGCCCTTCCGAGTCGCGCACATAGTTGGCGGCATCTTCGCTGCGGTGGATGCATTGGTAGCCTAACTTCAGCAAGGCCTCATGCACCTTATCGCCATCTTCGGCCTCTAACAGAAAATCCACATCCTTGGTGGCGCGGATAACGCTATGCGCAGCCACCGCCAAGCCGCCGATCAAGGCAGGCTTTGTATCGGCGGCTGCGAACATGGAAAGTGCTTCGCGGATTTGTTCAACAAGGTTGGGCATAGTTACAGAATTGGGGAATACGTCTTGGCATCATAAGGCCGAACGATCATCAGCAATTCGTAGCAATATCATTTCTATGATCTAGCCTGCGCAACAAGTAGCATAACGATCCTACTGTCGCAGTAGGCCTGCGCTAGGGCGCATTTCGCTCATGTCTGTGCAGCCAGCAGTACCTGCAACTTGGCCGCTGCAGCGCCGCTCTTGGTGCCCAGCTGCTGCAGCAGCGCCAAGCGGGGTGCATCATCGCTTGTCACCCCCTTGCTTAGCACTGCCGGGCCGTTCAGGCGACAGGTGGCAAGCCACGCCTTCAAACCGGGGTGTTGCTGCCAGCGCCCACCGTTGGTCAGGGACGCAAGCCACATGCGCAGCCAGTCGATGGGAAGTTCGGGAGTAGGCACGGGCTTGCACAGCGTGTTCTTCTCAGCAATATCGGCGACATGACTTTCCACATATGCGATGACAGCGGCGCTGAACAGCGGCTGGCAAAAGCGCAAGAAAAACAGATTGATGCAGTCGCCGTCGAACACCGGCATCTCGGGCGGCCGGATGATGGCGCTGGCGCTGCAGTCGATGTACAGCGTGTCACGGTCTGCCTCAAGAGCGCCCTGGTCCAGCACCAGGCGCGCGGGCTCGATGGCCTGCATACGCCCCAGGCGCACGATGTCGCCTACCCGCCGCATCTGCGCCAGTTCGGGCGGCGAGACCACGGCGCAGTGGTAGGCAGTGGGCTGCACGGCAGGATCGATGCGCATCAGCAGCGCGTGGGCCTCCAAGCGCGTGAACAGGTTGGCCACCGAAGTCGCGTCGATGATGGCGTCAAAGTTGCCTATGCTGGCACCGATGCTGCGCTCGAAGTTCTCTAGCCCCGTTTGCAAATTGGCGCGGTTGATGAACCACGCATCGCGCGGCATGACCCAGCGAATACGCTGTGGCGGCACGCCGTTGTCCAGCATCCATAGCACGGCGTCCATGCCGGTCTTGCCCGCACCAACCACGGTGTAGTTGGCGTAGGGCTGCTTGATCCTGGGCAGGTCGTTCAGCGGTGTGCACTTCACGCCAGAGGCAATGCTGTATTTCGGCGGGTGGGTGGACGGTACGGCGGTCTGTGCGTGGGTGGCATCCACCACCTTGCGGGCATGGATGGTTTGCACCTGGCCGCTGGTCAACGAGCGTACCGAATGCACGCCGTGGGGCGGTGAGCCAACGGGCTGCGGGTCAGTGGGCTGCAAACCATCTTGCAGCATCTCGCTCATCGGCAACCAGCGCACCCGGCCAGAGGGCAAAAAGCGTTGCTGCATCACTTGCTCGAAGTGCGCCAGCACCTCTGCGCCCGAGGCCATGCTGTCCATGCCAGCGTTGATGCCGACAAGATCCTTGCCACCGCTGGAAAGTTCGCGTGACGCCACGCCGTAGTAGGCCGACGGCTGATGCACCCGCACAAATGGATAGGCCGCGTTCCAGTGCCCGCCGGGGCGGTGCTGGCGGTCCACCATCAGCACGGTGGCGTCAGTACTTTCGCTCAGCAACGTATCGACAAAAGCCATGGCTGTGGCACCAGCGCCGATGACCATATAGTCGGCTTGCAAAGGAGCGTTGTTGGTGGTGGAAGGCGGTATGGACGCGTGCACTTGCATTGTTAAGGTTCTTTCGAAAGTGGAGCGATTGAACACAGGGCGGCTTCAAGTAAAGCGCAAATCCAGTAAGTGACTGGCAAAGCGCCGCAGGCTCAAGTTGCCGTCAAGCGCTGCAGGTTCGCAAGCGCCGGCCCGGTGGCCGCTGCCAGCCGAGCCAGTACCTCGCGGCGGGGCGCATCATCCTTGGCTACCTGCGCTATGGTCGAACCAAACCAGTCCAGACGGCAGGCACGAATCCAGCCGCGCAGCTCCGGGTGGGCGCTCCAAGCGGCTTGGTTACGCATAGTGACCGCTGTCACCTGTAGATAGTCTAGGGCCGTGTCGGTCATGCTGGTGGGCTGGCAGAGCTGGCGCTTGGCTGCGTCATCACTCAGCGTGGCCTCGATGTGCCCGATCAAGGCTGCGCTGAAAGTCGGCTGGTAGGTTCTGATCATGTGCAGGCGAACTATCCCATCCTCGAACACGGACTGCGCCGCGTCGCCCGGCGCTGCACACGCCAACGCACGCGCCGTGCAGTCTACATACAAGGTCTTTGGGTGGCTGGGCTGCTCTCCTCGCTCCAGCTGCATGCGGTGCGCATCAATATGCTGCACCCGGCCCAGGCGCACCATATTTTTGATACCGCGCAGTTTCTCCATCTCCAATTGGGTCACGGTCGCACCGTGAAACATCGTAGGCCAGACGTTCCCATCCAAGCGCATCCAACTGCCAAGAGCTTCCATCTGTAGGCACAAGTCTTCCACATTACTAGCTGCCGCAAAGGTTTCGAACTGGCGGGCCGTGCCACCGATGGCCTGCTCAAAGTGTGCCAAACCCGGCTGGGTAATCGCGCGGTTGACCAGCCAGGGGTCACGCGGTAACACCCAAGTGATGCTCTGCGGTAGTGCGCCGTTGGCCAGCAACCACGAGACGCTGTCAATAGCCGTCTTGCCAGCTCCCAACACAGTGAAGTGCTGGTACTGTGGTGCCCGCCGTGCTAGATGGTTGGGCGGCACACAGGTCACGCCCTCGGCCACCGTGAACTTGCGGGTATGCGTTAGCGGAATAGAGGTTTGCGTCATAGTGGCATCCACCAGCCGCTTGCGCACTTGCGCGGTTTGGGTAGCGCCAGACAACAGCGAGCGGATCGCATAGCGGCCGCTGCCAGGCTCACCCACCACTTCCGACATCGGATGAAAGCTGACCCGCCCAGTGGGCAGGAAAGTGTCGCGCATCAACTGGTGAAAATAGTCAGTCACCTCAAAACCCGAGGCCAACTCAAGCAAGCCTTGGTTGAAGCCGGTGCTATCTGTGCGGTCATGACCCAGTGCGCGTGAAGCGACCCCGTAGCAAGCCGAAGGCTGATGCAGCCGCACAAACGGGTAGGCATCATTCCAGTGGCCCCCAGGCGCTGCCCGCTTGTCCACCATGATGAAGTTGGCATCGGTTTCCTTGAGCATCACATCCACAAAAGCCATGGCGGTTGCGCCACAGCCTTTGACGAGATAGTCAGTTTGCAAAGGGGCGTTGTTGTTCATGGGTGTGGATACTTTCATTGTTTCTTTAAGCTACCTGGCGCTGCTCCCCCTTCCAATAGGGTTCGCGTAACGTGCGCTTGAGCACCTTGCCTGCGCCACTCATCGGCAGCGCGGTGATGAACTCCA
>JAYSRE010000017.1:0-46738 GCA_043721235.1 Polaromonas sp.
AAAAATCGGCATGATTACCAGTGGGTTCATGACGCCTCCATCAAATTGCTGGCAATACGCCGCGCCCAGCCCCGGCCAAAGGTCTGCCAGGTCGACAGCGAAGCCATAAACTCCAGCCGCACCCCGCAATACCGCGCCACCAAAGATGCTGCCTCACACTGGGCCGTAGCCCGCAGCGTAATCGGTCCAATCACACCATCCTGCGCCACACCCACGGTTTTTTGCAGCCAGCGCGCCGCATTGCCAGGCCCACTGTTCACGGCGGCGTCAAACAAATGAAACCGCAGCGCCGCCTGCAAATCATCGCAGCCCATCCTGTCCCAGTAGTCACGCTTGTAAATAGTCTTGGCATGCTCCAGGCTCAAGCCCGCAATATCCACCGTAGGGTAGCTGCGCTTGCTAATGCCGTATTTGGTCTCACCCCCCGGGTCACGCCGGTCATTCACATAGCCACCCTCGTGGCCAATCAGCCGGTCAAAGCAAGCCTCAAAGCCGCTCAAATCGGTGGGTGTAGGTGTAGTGCTAGTCATGTTGGCAAGGTTACGCGCGCGCGTAAGCTCTGCGCATCCGGCCTAGGCCGGACGTAAAAAAACCCACCGGACTAATCGGGTGGGGTTTAAGCTTTAAATTTCGTTTTTTAGTCTAGCGGAAGCCAGACGACTCGGTTATCTACCGCGTACATTACACAAGGCGCTACCTTCATTCTGTTAGCTTGCTCCGTGCAAGCTTCAATCGCATTTGCTGCGGCATTAATGCCGCGCCTGCCAACACAAGTCCGCGCACCATTTGGCTGCTTTCCCGCCAGCGCAAAGGCTCTAGGGTAAGGCGCATTTAAAAACTCAGTCTGGTAAAGATATTTACAGTTTGCACTTGCAGGCAAGCTTTGCGCATCATTCAGATCTGCAAACCCCGATGATTTAAAACCATTGCGGTCTAATAACTGTGCTGGCGAGTAAATACCATTTTTGGCATCTACAGAAACCGTATTGGCCGATCTTAGGGGTGCCGTAGCCGTAGCCGTAAGCGCAGCACCGCTGCATTGCTTATCCTTTGCCAAGGCATATAGCTGCTGCTCGCGAATGCGCGCGCTCTCAATGGCATCGCTAGTCTCCATCGCATTACCCACGCCTAAGTCGCCCAAAATTCCCAACACCGCACGTCCATCCAGTTGCCCACTTGACTTGGCTACGTCCGCCATAAAGCCGCGATTTTTATCTATCTCAATTTCAATCGACTGGCAGTCTAAATATTTTCGCTCAGCGCTAGACACCGTCAAGGCGCGTCCATGCCGCTTCGTGGCGCATCCTTGCAAGCCAGTCAACCCAAGCAAAAATATCAAAAATATTACGCGCATAAAACTCCAATTAAAAAAAGAGGCCGAAGCCACCTATTAAGCCAACATGCATTCTAATGTGCAGTTGCACTGTTCGTGTGCAGCTCTTGGTACCACATCACCGTTAACGTGCCACGTTTTTATAAAATTCACAGCGCCAGCGCCATCTGCCTTGCATCTACAGCCTGCCCACCGTGACCGAGCTGCATATCCACATCCAACAGGCCAGGCGCAGCCAGCACCGTTTCCACGTGCCTGGCGCCCATGCCGTATCGCACCGCCAGCTCGTTGACTGTTGCGCCCTGGCCATAGGCCCGCACCAACGCCGCGTTGCGCAGCGCCCTGAAAAGTTTTTCACACCGAGGCAGTGCAATACGCTGGTCACCATAGCGCGCCACCAGCCCCTTGTAGCCTGGCCACCCCATCACCTCGGCCAACACATGCTCACGCTCAGCCACCTTGGGCACGCACAGCCGTGCCCCCGGCTGCCACATCAGCAGCTTGGCCGCCGCCTCTGCGCCACAGGCCTGCACCACATCGCGCGCCATTGGCGGCAGCAGCTCAGGGGGCACACCTTGCAGCAGCCCCGCATCCAGCGCAGGTACGCCGTCATGCACAGGCGTGGGCAGGCGCAGCTTGTTGCTCATGCTCAGCGCCCGGCCCACAGCTTTAGGCTGTTGATTAAAATGTCAAGCTGCGCGTCGTTGCAAAACCGCAGGTGGCTTACCTGCGTTTGCCGCAGCACCCAAGCTTGCAGCGCCTGCGGGCTGGCTTTGTCCAGCTTGCCCTCACGGCCCAGCGCGTTCCACATCGCCCACACCTTGCGCTCTTTAGGGCTGGCTGCCGCTTTAATCTGCACAAACGCAGGCTTGGCGATAGCCACCCCCAGCCGCAAAGCCAAGTTGTCCATGTGAGTGCGAACCTGCGCCAGCTGCGTGGCGTGCATGGCCTTGCAACTGTCTTTGCCGGTCAGCTGAAAAAGTAGCGCGCGATAGTCGTCATCGCTCAGTTTGCATTTCGCTTTTAGCACATGGATGGCGGCAATGTGGTTCATGACAAAGCCTTTGGCTTTTGAAAAACCAACCAATGCGTTAAACCTTTGCGGCCTGAGATGTGCCCAAATAGAGGCATCACGCTGGTGGTCGCAATAACCTCGCTGACTTTGATTTGAGTTTCACTCCACTTAAAAACTAAAACACCGTCTGGCTTTAGGACACGGAAACACTCGTTGAAACCCCGGCATAAATCGTCCTGCCAGTCATTGGAAAGTTTGCCATACTTTGCCGCCAACCAGCTTTTAGCGCCCGCCCGCACCAGATGAGGTGGGTCAAAAGACACCAAGCTAAAAGACTCATCGGCGAAAGGCAACTTGCGGAAGTCCATGACCGTATCTGGCTCAATATTCAGTACTCGCTGGCCATTTTCGCGGCCATGCGAACGATCGGGCAGTATTATTTTGGCCTGCCTTATGTCTCCAAACACAACATCAGAATGTGCTTTGTCCAACCAAAACATGCGCGTACCGCAGCAAGGGTCTAGCACTCGCTTGTTTGGGTTAATCTGGTTCATATACTTCCACCCAATTGTTTAAAACGCCTAAGAAATAAATGCCTGGCATCGTTTACAGAAAGCGGATTGATAACAGCATAGCCAGCTAAATCAATGGACCCAGGCGGCATATAACCTCGTAGCGCAGCCATCAAATCCCGCATTTCAATGCGCAGTTGCAAGTAGTCGGCAGCCTTGACCTCGGGCGATAGGTCTGCATCTAGACCAAACCGGCTGAACACCTCGGCCTCCACCCGCTGCTCAATCACCGCATAGTCTGGCAGCAGCTGCTTGAGCGGCTTGGCCACATCGCCAATAAAAGCCTCCGCCGCGTCATGCAGCAGGCCCTGCAGTGCCAGAGCAGGTGGCACAAGGTAAGACACAGCCACGCTATGCTGGGCCACGCTGTAAAAGCGGTTGGTATGCCCAGTAAAGCGGCAAATGTGGCTCAGCGCATGGGCTATGTCTTTGATCGTAAAGACGCTGGCCTCGGGGTAGGCAAAGTTAAACAGGTTGCCGCTGCAGGTCAGTATGGTCGGGCTCATTAGATAAGCCCCCCCGGTACCAGTTTTTTTAATCCCATCGCCAACTTAAGATCAGCAATGAGTGCATCAAGCAAGACCTGCTCATCTTCAGACTCGCCGATTAAAGTTCCAATAGTCAGCAAGCAACGCCCCAGCAAGGGTTGGCAGTGCTCATCCCATTTGGCGCTAGGCTCAGCAAGCCCCTGCCGGTGCAGCGAGCGAATTACCATGCGCTCTGCCAGCAGCATTTGCTCGTGCCTAATATCATCCAATAAATTACCCATAAACCCACCTTTTACGAAGCCCTGACCGCCAAGGCTTTGAAAAAAGCCCCGGCATCGCAAACCACGCCGGGGTGAAATAGACCGCATTCCAAACGGTCTAGGAGACAACTGCTTTACTGGGGCTTGTCAGCCTTGCGCCAGCCTTGCTCCCACACCCAGTGGTCGCGCAGGCTTTGCTGGCACACTGCGGGGTAGGGGTTGGTGGTAATGCCTTGCCCCTCGTCATGCGCTAAAAATCCTTGGTTAAAAATAGCCCGCTCGCTTTGCGATATAGGTGATTGCGCGGTAATGTTCATGCCGCCACCTCTGCTGGTTTGGTTTTCCAGTGCCTGCAGCCTGCTAATTTTTTTACAAAAAAACCACCGCGCACGCAGCGCAGGCCTCTGTAAAAGGTCACTGCATCGGGCTGCGAATGCCCGTGTTTGGCCAGCCCGCAATGCTGGCACTGCTGGGGCGCAATAGCGGTATCCTGGTAGCACATACCCGCCTTGGCATTGGCAATGCTGCCCATCACGCACGCTCCGGCTGCGCTGCTGCGGTAGCATTAAACTCAGCCTCGTTGGCTACATCTTTCAGGGCGTCTTTAATGATGGCTTTAAGCATGCGCTCCACATCGCTGTCCACACTCTTTATTTCCACAGCATCGGTGTCGGCTTCCACCGTCACGCCCAGGCGTTTGAGTGTTTTAGCGTCCAGCTTCTCCAAGCCCTTGGCCAAAACCGCGTAGCGGGTTTCTACGGTTTGCTCGTACTGCGCAGGCGTAATCTCGGCCTTGGCAAACAGCGCGTCAATCCGGCCCACCAGCTGCAAGTCATCGGGCCACTCCATCTTGCCCACCTGCTTGCGCATGCCAAACTTCACCCCCTCCACAATGTAGGTGCGCGGCTTGGTAAACAGCTCAGGGTGCGCTTTAATGCCCTCGGCCAGCTCGGTCTGGCGCTTTATCACGTCGCGGCTCAAGCTGCGTATGCTCAGCATGTGCGCGGCCTTTTCGGCTGCTAGTTCAGACTCCAGCAGCATCAGCTCCTCGCGCAGCAGGTCGTTTTTGTGGCTTAAGTGCAGTGCTGCGGTTTGCAGCTTTTCCAGGTCAGTCATGTTTTCTCTCCAGTTTAAATAATCGATAAAAATAAATCAGGCCATCTCTAGGCTAATTTGCCCCAGCAGCTGCGGCAGGCTCAGGCGCATCAGCCGCGCCTCAATCACTAGGCTGTGCAGAGCCCGGCTGCGCAAAAAAGCGCAGCACTCGCGCAGCTCGTCTGCATTGGCGGCCATGTAGTAGCCCGTCTCGGGTGTGCCCACCACCGCATGCCCCGCCTCGCGCAGCAGGCTGATAGCGCTGCGCTGAGTACGCTCGGGCAGGTTGGTCAGCGCCGACAACGCTGCCGCGCTGATGCCGCTGTGCTTGCCCTTGCGCGACTGCAGGTGGTGCAGCACGATGATGGCCAGGCCGTCTAGCTTGGGCAGTGCGGTGGTGGTGATAGTCATCGCAAATCTCCAAAGGTTAAGTTGGCAGTAACACCGCGCCATCCAGCGTAGCGTCGCTCCTGTCCAGCGTCATGGCGTGCGCAATGCCCGCGCGGCTCAGGCCATACATCACGGTAGAGCGTGCGCCGTCTACCCGCACCTTGACCGGGTCGGCAAGCACCAAGCCGGTGCCCTTAAGGTAATTGACCACGCCAAACATGGTGTTGGTATCACTGCCAATATAGGCGGCCAGCTGCATGCAGTTAAGCTGGCCGTGCTCCATCAGCTGCCACAGGCAGGCCTTGCGGGCATACCCTCGAACGATCACGCCAGCGCCCCACAAATGATGCCCAGCAGCACCAAGATAGCGATGCCCGCCACCCAGTCAATCAGCAAGGTGTCCAGCAGCCAGCCAGCGTCGCCATCGTGCAGGTCACTGCTGCTGCCAGGAACGGCGCTGCTAATGGTGCCGGGTGCAAAAAAGTGGGCGCCGCTAGTGCGCGCGCACATGGTGTGCGTAGGGCAGGCCTTGCTGGGGTGCTGGCACACGCCCAGCGCGTCGCAGCTGCGGGTGGCAGTGGATGGTCTGGCCGTAGGGCCCGTGCTAGTGGCCGGGCCGGTGGCCACATGCACCGCGCAGTCTGGGTGCAGGGCCTGCACCACGTCCATTGCTGCGCCGGGGTTGGCGTAGTGGCCGGTGTGGCATGCGCGGCTGCCATCGGGGCGAATCATTTTGACTTGGCAAATCATGGGTTGGTTTCCTGGTATGTAAATTTGTAAATTTTTAAAATTTCAAACGTTCACGCCCGCACGGCCTTGATCAAATCCGCGCTCACCTTCGGTGCGCCCAGCTCAGCCGCGTCGTTCATCGCCGCCATCAGCAGGTTGGCCACGGCCAGCGGGTACACATAGCTGTGCACCACCGTGCCGCCAAAGCTGCGCTTGGCCTGCAGCGCGTTGCCGCTGCTGCCCTGCGTCAGCCGCGCTGCCAACGCCTCGACCGCGCCCTTGTCCAGCACATCGTCAAGCTTTACGCCCACCCGCTTAAACTTAAATTCCAGGTACGCAGGCAAGTGCGCCCCCAGCGGCAGCAGCTCAGCCACCTCGCAGCGCTGCACCACCTCGCGCACCTCCGGGTTGTGCTCGCTCAGTTTTTGGCGCAGCTCGGGTTGCCCAATCATCACAATCGCCAGCAGCTTTTTAAAGCCATCCTCCAGCTCATAAAAGCCTTTCAAGTGTTTGATGGTCGCCGTGTGCAGCCGGTGCGCCTCCTCAATCACAATCACATGCTTGTTGCCGCTGCGCACGCTGGCCTGCAGCAGCGCATGCATCTGGCTAAACCGGTCGTCGGCAATTCGCTTGGGCTTTTCCAGTGGTGCTACGGCCCTAAATATCGCCCGCACTATGGCGTCGGCTTTCAGCACCTTGCCAGCCCCATTGCTGCTTTCCATGCCAATCGTGTACGGCTCAATCACAATCGTGCGGCTGCTCTCGCGCTGCAGCCCGTCAATAAACTCACGGCGCAGCGTGCTCTTGCCCGCGCCGCTCTCGCCCACCACCGCCAATATTCCGCCGTGCTTAGCCGTCGCCTTCATCGCCGCCTGCACATAGCGCACATCAGGCGTTTTAAACACATCGGCTGCCTCCTGCACATCCTCGCTAAACGGGCATGCGTCCGGGCTAAACTGCTTGCGCGCCTCTTGGCTCAGCGCTTGTCTTCGTAGTAACATATCAACTCCTAGAGTGTTGACCATTGCTCCCGCGCCGGTCGTTGCTGTGGGTGCTGCACTGTGTGGTGCAGCAGTTAAAGCCCCAGTGCTGGCCGCGCCAACGGCAGCCTGGGGTTTTTTCTTGGGTGTACGGGGTGCCCGAGGTGCTGGTGCGCCAGCTGCTATCGCCCGCGCCACGCACAGCCTGGTAGCGCCTTGCGCAATCAGTGCGGTCGCCAAGCTGTGTTGAATTTCAATGACCAAATTAGTATTTTTAGGCCACTTACCCAAAGTCACTAGGCGACTCATCGTGGCCTTGCCCACCTTGCACTGCTTGGCTAAGCTGGATTGGTTCACGCCGTGCTTATTAATCAACTTTTGCAAATCGCTCGTAGCCATCACTTCACGCTCCTTAGTCCAGTAAATTGCGCAGGCGCTGGGTCGTCAGTGCCCGTGGCCACTGCTTGTGCCTGGGCATCGCTGCCGTCCAGCAGCCGCTGCGCGTCATCGTGCGGCACCATGCCATCGCCATAGCGCTGCATCAGCCAGCCGTAGGTGCTGGTGTCGTAATACTCGGCTTGGTTGGCCTTGAGGGCTTTACACAGCTCAGCTACGGTCACGGGCGGCAGCGTGATGCTGGCGGTCAGCGCGTGCACCGCGTCAGCCTGGCGCGGCAGCATGGTGGGCATATAGGTCTCAGCCAGCGGCTTGAACGGGTCAATCTTTCCGCCAAACGGCACCGCCTTAGCCCGCTTGCCTGCATTGGCAGGCTGGTCTGCTGCGCTGCGCTCAGCCAGTCGCAACAGGGTCTTCTCAGGCGCAGTCATGGCATGCTGCTTAAACTCCTGCCCCATGATCGGAGAATCCTCCCAATAGCCCAAATCGTTGGTCACTTTTTCCGGGCACTCAAAATAGTGGTTGGCTGCGCCGTCTATCTCGGCCACTCGCACATTGTCAATGGCCCAGGGGTTCAAAGACACCTGCACCTTCATGCCGCGGTACACGCCAGTCACTGCGCTGGCATCCCAATTTTTTCCCTTGTAGTCCACAGTCAAATACTGGGTCACGCGCCGCTCCTGCGGCTTGGTGTGCGCCAGTGCGCGACACACCTCTACGCTGGGCGCTGCCTTTAGGTGCCCCACCACATGCTGCATCCAAGCTTGCAGGCGAGGCATCTTGTGCCGAGTGTGTACCGCTGTAGCGTTAAACCGATAGCGCCACTCCTGCGCCGCAGCATTAAGCTGCGCCAAGCTAGTCACAGGCCGCGCCGCCAGCATCGACTCAAAGTTGCGTTCTACTATGTCTTGCGGCTTTTCTACTGCGCCCGTAGCCCGCGCATTGCCCGGCATGTGCCATTGCAGCTCAATGCCCAGTTGCTCTAACAAGCCCTTAAACACCGCCCCCGTGTTGGCCGAGCCTGCGTCGCAATACACCAGCTTGGGCACACCCCAAAACTCGCCCTTACGCTCTTGCATGGCGTTAATAAATATTTGCGACAAGTTAGCGCCAGATTCACCACCAAAAACATATTCAACATAGATGGCACCACTGGCCACATCCACCACCAGGTAGCGCCACACCCGCTCGTTTTCAATGCGCTTAAAGTTCGCAGGCTTGTTGCTGTTAAACAGCATCTCCGGCATCACCTGCAGCCCATCGTGTGCAGGCAAGTAATACAGCACACACAGTGACGCATCCACCTGCCACACATGGTTAGCGTGCAGCGTGCGCATGCGCATGGCAGGCGCAGGCGTGTTCAGCATCTCGGGCGACAGGCCAAAGGCAATAATGTTGCGCCTAATCGTGGTGTAGCTCAGCTGCGTCAGCTCGCCAGTTTTAGCGTCAATTGCCTCGGCCTTGATGTGCCCGTTACTGCGCAGCGTGTCCACCGCTGTTTGCAGCGACACCATGTTCTTTTGCCCGTTGCTGCGTGCGTTGTCGCGCTGCCAGCGCACTATCTCCTCAGCCTCTAGCTGCGTCAGGCTGCACTGCCCCGCATCACTGCGCTGGCTGCGGCCTTCGCGCAACCGCATATCAGCCAAGGCTTTGTGCATGCGCTGCAAATTAGGCTGGCCTTGAGCATCCACCCAGCCAAACTCGCTGCAGTATTGCGCATAGACAGCAGACTTATCGCCATGCTGTGCCAGCCCAGCCTCGCGGGCGCAGTCTACCAGCCGGGGCAGCAGCGCATTAGTTTTTTTAAGCATCGTTGTCGTCCGAATAAAAACAAGCATCACCGGGAAACTTTTCGGCAATGCTCTGCTGTATTTCTGCCACTAAATCCAGAGCATCACTGACGTCAAAAGCTGCGTCTTTGCCTGGCGCAAGCAACCTCACGCAATCCACCAGTGCCACGGTGCCTCCATAGATCGTGCGCACTCAAACTCCAGCTCACGCGCAGCCTCAAGGATCAAGCCGCCTTGGTTTGCCATCAGCCGTGCAAGGTTGGGTTGGTCTGGGTTTATTGGGCCTAAGCTGGCCAGCCGCGACAGCTCAGTCAAAACGCAGGCACTGGCGTGCGCTCTGGCGCTCACAGTTTGTATTTCTATACGCATGGCCCAGCTCCTTAAGCGTCAGCCTTAACGTTGTGCCATCCAATGTTGTCCATCAGCTGGTCTTTCTCTTTTTCGCTCATAGGGCGCAGCGGGTCATGGTCAATCTCCGCCGTTCGAGGCAATGCAAACTTGATGCGCAGCGAATAGGCCGCGTCTTCAACTTGGGCTATAAATCCTGACAACACAGCCCGGTGGCTGGTATCATGCTCACCGTCGTGGGCTACCACCGCTTCTATGGCTTTGTTCAAATGCCCCTCCACCCAAGCACAGGCCGTGGCCTCGGCCTCGTGCACTACTTTG
Organism: Polaromonas sp.; assembly: GCA_043721235.1. Taxonomy (GTDB): domain Bacteria; phylum Pseudomonadota; class Gammaproteobacteria; order Burkholderiales; family Burkholderiaceae_C; genus JAAFIP01. Next base: position 9,718 of record JAYSRE010000017.1, read on the forward strand.
AGCAATTGGGTAGCTACGGCGTCGGGCTGCAAATCTGGCAGATTTTTAGACAGTTGTTTTTTAAAGAGGTTTAGCTTTGCATCTTTTTCACCCAATAGCCGTTCGGCAGCTTCTTTGTCTTGGCGCAAGTCGCGCACAGCGTAACGCAGCTCCTTAACACTCATAGTGGCTACGTCGTCTAGGCTAAGCTCGCCTATTTGGCCGTTCAACTCAAATTCAGCAATCTGTTCATCTTCCAAAACCAGCATTTCAAAAAGCTTGGTCTGGTTTCCAATGGCCTTCAAAGTTGCCGTTGACGGCAACTTTGAGAACTTTTTGGCCGCCTGCATAAATCTAGCTGCAACGTGGCCGTCAAGGCCTAAGACCTCCAATCGGCTCGCAAAATTGCCGTGCCCACAAATAGCCTTGAGCACAGTTAGCGCTTTGCCAACTTCAAAACAAGCCTGCACACTGCGCGCCATGTTGGCTCGTATATCGCGCTGAATAAGGTCTGGGTCAACTCCATCGGCTGGCAGTTCATAACCAATTTGCAAAGCTACAGCCCGCGCCATAGCCTCAACTTCCTTGTTGTTCTCGCCGATTTCTAATAAGGCGTTGCCTGCTGAATAAATGGCCCCCGCGTCAGATGTATCGTCAGCAATGAGTGCGGGTGGTGTTTTTGCGCGTGGCATATTGTTTCCTTAGTGGTTTTAAGTCGGGGAGCGGGTAAATCGGTTCTTGGTGTCGTCCAGCTTTTGCTGCGCAGCGCTCAGCGCGTTCAGTACCGCAATGGCTTTTTGCCCAATCCGGGGCGTAATACGGTAGGTCTCCGCCCCTTCAATCTGCTCAGCAAACCCAGCCTCAGCCAGGTTCGCCAAATCGGCGGTGGTATTGGCCGCGCTGCAGCCGACCAGCTGAGTCACTTGCCCAGGTGTCAGGCCGTTGATCTCGTGGCCAAAAAGGCAGTCCAGGGTTTTAAGCACGCGTTGCACCTGGGCGCTGATATAGCGTTCTTGGCTCATGTGCCGTCCCCCCAAGCCTGGCAGCTAGCCATGTAGGCCGCTGCAATCTGGTGGCCTTCTTGGCGGCCAGCCACAAAGGCATCAAAGTTAGAGCTACCCGGCGTGTAGGAAGTGACGTGACGCGTGCCGTCGAATATGCGTACTAAGGCAGCTTTAACGCCGTCCTTGTAGGTTGCGCTACGCTCGGTGCGCGGCTGGCTGAAGGCTTGTACGAACAGGTCTAGGGCTAGGCTCATGCTGTCGCCTTTGTAATTTGGCCCGTCCATACGGCTTTGCTACGGCCGGGTTTGCGGGCGGGGCCGAAGCATCCCTTGCCAACAATCTTTTCCAGCTCTAGTTCAATTTTTGCCGATCGAGCATTCTTGTTTACCACTTTGCTAACTGTGGTGACGCTGACTCCCAAAAATTTTGCGATCGCAGATTGATTGGTGCCAGCACTAGCAATTGCTGCTTTAATAGTATTAGTGCTAATTTCATTTAGTAAAGGCTCTACGGTGCATTTCTGGTCACCTTGATTCGCAATATCAGACATCGTCTGAACGCATTCAAAGCAAATTGACCCTAGTACAGTTCTTACATGTCTATTAAAAGACTGCGCGGTGCAAAGAATGCAGCTCGTTGCTGGTTGTTTTTCCATTTGTATTGCCGCCTAATAAATCTTGTGTTTAAATTCAAGTTGCCGCAGGCTTAATGCCTAGGGCTACAGCAATCCGGTGCGCATTACCGCGTCGGCCCTTGTTGCATCCGTTCAGGATGTGGTACACAGCGGTAGGCTTGAAGCCTCTCTCTATAGCCCAGTCCTTCACATTCACCCCTTCATTTTTTAATTTGGCTCGTACTTGATCTGCTTGCATGACGCTTCCTTTAAATGGAATAAAAAGTTGTTAAATGGATTATGTGTTCAATTGAACACTTTGTCAATAACCTTAATGTTTATATGGACACTATTGGAAATCGATTAAAAAATGAACGGCTTGCTTTGGGTTTTACTCAAGAGCAATTTGCCGAACTATCTGGTGTTCTAAAAAGAGCTCAAATTCATTACGAAAATAATGAAAGACACCCCAATGCTTCTTATTTAGCGCAAGCCGCAGCAATAGGTGCAGACGCTCTTTTCATATTGACCGGGCAGAGGCAAGCTGGCGCAGTTGCTAGCGAACAGGAGATCCGTCTTTTGGATCGTTTCAGAAGCCTGCCTCAAGAATTTAAGCAAAAAACTTTGTTGGCAATAGATGATGCTATAAGTTTTATAGCTAATCCGCTAGACAGTCGACAGGGCGGCGCATTAGGCTTTGACTTTGTAAAAGTCCCTCGATACGACATCCGCGCCAGCGCAGGAGCAGGCAGCCTTATCCACGACGAATCCATCGTCGATCACTTGGCCTTTCGCCGCGAATGGCTGACTCAACAAATGGGCTGCGTGCCCGAATCGGTGTGCGTCATCCAGGTGCGCGGCGACAGCATGTCGCCCACCATTAACGAGGCCGATCTGCTGCTACTAGACATGCGCACGCCAGATGCCCGCACCGAAGGGGTCTACGTCATCCAGCTGGCAGGCAACTTGCTCGTCAAGCGCCTGCGCTTCAAGCTCAGCGGTGCAGTGGACGTCATATCAGACAACCCACGTTACGGCACTGAAACGCTCAGCAATGATGCATTGGGCCAATTGTCGGTCGTGGGCCGCGTGGTGTGGCATGGCTGCAAGTTTTAGCCGACTATGCTTTTAAGCTACACCGCCACCGAGGTATCCACGCTTAACAAACAAGCCACACAGCTGCACGCCGCAGGCCAAGTCGATGCAGCCATAGCCCTTCTTTTTCAAGTCGCAGCGCTCCAAGACGCGCGCGAGGGCGGTTTCGCATTCGGCATAGAAAGCTATTTCAGGCTAGCCAAGTGGCTGCAAGCTGCGGGTCGTTTGCCAGACGCGCTGGCCTACACTAGTGGCCTGCGCGCCAATCTTCACAGCCGCAACGAAGCGAACTACTGTTTGTCCAATGACGATGTATCTTATGGAGGCATCAAGGTGCCCGACATCCGCGCCCGCAAGCTCAAGCTCATTGCCCAGTCCACAAAGCGCGAGTTCCTGGCATTAACCGCGTTGGAACTTGACCTGCATTGCCGAGAAGATAAACGCCTTAAAAAACTATCGCGTTAAAATCGCCGCAACAGCCCCGTCAAAAGCATTTTGGCAACTACCCCTTAGTTTTTGTATTTCGCAGGCATTAGGATCGTTCCCAGCCGCCTACCTGCCCGTTTTTAGCCCGCCTCGCGCGCGCGCGAACCACAGTTATAAATTCCGGCCAACGCCGGATGCTGCAGCTGCCATGCCCCCGGCACACTTCAGGGCATGCACAAACAGTCTTTTCTCCATGCCGCCTGCTTCGCCTTAGCCGCCACCCAGGTGCTGGCTGCTGCGCCCGCTGGCTTGGGCAAATATGGTAAGCCTAGTTTGCCCGGCGTGCCCACCAGCCGCATCCAAGTGCTGCCTGCAGGCGTGTTCGCCTCCAACGATGGCCGCCCAGCCACGCTAGACGTGGGCTACGCCACTTGGACAATGGACGCACAGGCCTTCGCCAACATGTCCGCCAGCATCAATGCATCAAGTAACGACACCGTGGTCGACTTTGACCACAAAACAGTCTGCGCCCAAATGGGCCAAGACAACCCCGCCGCCGGCTGGGTCAGCAACGCCGACTTGGAATTTATCGAGCAGGGCGAGGGTGCAGGCCTGTGGGCCAATGTGCAATGGACGGCATTAGGTGCGCAAGCCATTGCCGACCGCACCTACCGCTACATCAGCCCCGTCTTCCGCGCTGACGAGTCAGGCCGCCCCGTAGGCCTGCACTCCATCGCGCTCACCAACAACCCTGCGCTGGACAGCATGGCCGCTGTGGCTCTGTCTAAGCAATCACTCGCTCAATCCACCATCACCGCTTTAGCAACACCTGGAGAACCCACCATGCTACTCGTCGCCCTGTGCACCGCCCTAGGCCTGCAGCCCAACACTACCGAGCAAACGCTGCTCACCTCCGTCACGGCGCTAGCTGCTGAAAACTCTCGCCTTAAAGACGGCCAGTTTGACCCGGCTAAACACATTCCATTGGCGCAACACGCTGAGGTGCAAAACGCTCTTTCAGCTTTGCAAACCCAAGTTAACACCGATCAACACACCGCTGTGCTCAGCCAGGCGCTGGCCGAAGGCAAAGTGCTACCCGCACAGCAAGCCTACTGGGCCGCCCAGTCGCTGGCGGCACTGCAGGCGTACGTCGACGTGGCTCACCCTATCACCGCGCTATCTGGTCAACAAACCGGAGGCAAGGGCGCGCCCAGCGCCCAAGCGCAATCGGCCCAGCTCAACGCCGAAGAGATCAAGGTCTGCGCCCTGTCAGGCATGAGCCATGAGACCTATGCCAAGCGCAAAGCCCAAATGCAAGCCACCAGCTTGGCCGCAGCATCCGCTTAAACCCATTTAGTTATTCGCAATTTTTAGGAGCCCACCATGCCCGCAACCCGCGACACCGACACCCGCTACCGCGAAGACTTCGACTACGACCTGGCCTGCGCTGCTGGCGCAGTGTTTTACAAAGGCACCATCGTCGGCATCAACGCCGCAGGTGATGCTGGCAACTTTAACGCCACCTTTCCCCGCGCTGCGGGCGTGCTCTACATCCGCCCGCGCGACGTGCAGGGTGTCAACTCCATGCCTGAGGCCACCCAGCTGGGCGACCGCGTCATGGTGCGCCGCGGCTGCCACCGCTTTCGCCAAGACGGCTCTATCAGCCGGGCCAACATCGGCGCAGTAGCACGCGGCATTGACGACGACCTCGTCGGCATCGCCGCAGGCATTGGCCCTGTAGGCGTGATCGAGCAGGTCGATGCCGACGGCTTTGTCTGGGTCGACTTTTCTATCGCCCGCGCGCCGGTTGCAGGCGGCGGCATCATTTAACTGCACCCCACCCCACCCAAACCGAACACCAGGAGCAACCCACCATGTTACTTAACCGCAACAGCATCCAGGCCATCAGCGTCCAGTTCAACGACGCGTTCATGAGCGCGCAAGATGCCTACCCCGACAAAGACCTCTATAAGCAGCTAGCCTACGTCTCGCCATCGGGCGCCAAAACCGAAGAGTTCGGCTGGCTGGCCCAAATCCCGCGCGTGCGCGAGTGGATCGGCGACCGCCACATTGGCAACCTGGCCCGCTACGCCATGCAGGTCACCAACCGCAAGTTCGAGTCCACCGTGCACCTGCTGCGCGACGAGGTTGAAGACGACAGCTTTGTGTCTAAAATCAATATGGGCACCGCCCTGGGCGAAGAGGTCGAGCGCCATAAAAACGAGCTGGTGTTTAACCTGCTCTCCAGCGGTTTTACTACGCTAGGCTACGACGGCCAAACCTTTTTTAACGCCAACCATCCGGTGGTCAACTCGGCAGGCGGCACCCAGCTGGTGTCCAACTTGCAAGCTGGCGCAGGCAGCCCGTGGTACCTCATGGACTTGTCCAGTTCAGTCTACCGCCCCATCGTCTACACCGACCGCAAGCCCTTCAACCTGCGCGCCATGCTAGACGAGCAAGACGAGCAAGTCTTCATGCGCGACGAGTTCCGCTGGGGCGTAGATGGCCGCTGCGGCGCAGGTTTTGCGCTGTGGCAAAAAGCCTTTGCCAGCCGCCAGGCCCTAACACCAGCCAACTTTGACGCAGCCGTGCAAAACATGGGCTCTGTGGTGCGTGACGGTGGCGGCCCAGCCGCTGTGCGCCCCACCCACTTGGTCTGCGGCTACAGCAACCGCGCAGCTGCCAAGGCGTTGCTAGACACTGCCACCACGGCGGTAGCCATCGGCACCGGCGGCGCAGCGGTAGACAACTACAACTTCGGCGCCGTCAAATTGATCGTTACCCCTTACCTGCCTTAACTAGCCACACTCCCCTGGCCTCCCGCCGCCTAAGCCTGAGCATGCTTGCCAAAACTGCTCACTTATTTTTTTACAGCACCATATTTAGGAGCGCATCATGGCCAAACCCGCCCTCATCACGGTTATTTCAAAAACCAACATTTACTACTCAGTAGGTTTGGAATTTAACCAACAACCCAAAGTGCTAACCATTGCCGCCAGTGCCGATGAGGTCAACCCATCCAAGGGCATCATCACCCAAGCGCAAGCCACCGAGCTGCGCGCCGACCCGTTCATCACCGTCATCGAAGGCGAGGGCAAAGAAGTCTCCAGCGAGCAAGCCCAGGCCTTGCAGGCCGCCAACGAAGAGCTAGAAGCCCTGCGCGCTGAAAACGCCCAGCTCAAAGCCGATCTAGCCGAGGCTAAAGCTGCCGCCGCTGCGCCTGGCGCTGCCAAAAAATAACCAGCATCCTAGCCAAAGCCGCACGCCATGCCCAGCCTGTCCTTCCCTGCTGTCAGCCCGTACCTTGCGCCGCCCGAGTTGCGCAACTTCTACGCGCAGGCCGAGATCGACCAGCTGGCCGACCGCGATGGCGACAACGCGCCCGATACCGATGTCTTCGATGTCATTGAAGCCGCCATCCAGCGCGCCGCCGCCGAGCTAGACAGCTACCTGGCCAAGTGCTACCCACTGCCCCTACAGCCCGCAGAGGGCCTTGTGGCCATACAAAGCCACGTAGCCTGGCTGCTGGCCGAATGGGTCGGCGTCATAGCCCGCTACCGCCTGTGGGAGGATGTGCGCATCCACCAGCAGGGCGAGCAAAAAACCGAGCCTAGATTGCGCTACGAAGACCTGTTAAAACGCTTGGGCGGCATCGACCCTTGCAAAAGTTGCGGCTGTGACCTGCTAGGCCCCAGCGTGCTGACCAACGAGCAAGCTGGCATTGGCCCCGATGTGGACATGCCCATGCTGGCCAGCAACGGCAGCGTGTGGAAGCGAACCGACTATGATTTTCGCCAAGCCGACCAAGACGGCATAGCCAGCAGGCACGGCAGCCGCGCCTGGAACCCCTTGCAATAGGCGGGCGCATGAACTACTACGCACTAGAGCCCCTAATTTTGGCCCGCTTGCGCCAGGCCTGCCCCAGCATCAACGACATCCAGGGCATCCCTGACCTGTGGGCCATCCGTGAATTGGCACAAAACGCCACCGCCACCACCAACCCGCACTCGCTGCTCAACACCAAAGGCCAAAAGCATGGCGGTGCCTACCTCACATTTTGGGGTGAAGAAGTCGCCGAGGCCCGCAAAGATTGCGACCGCGCCCACCAAACCTGGGTCATTGCCGTCTGCGCCAAAAAGCACCAAAAAATGCGCACCGGCTTAGAAGCCCGTCAAGAAGATGGTGCCCTGGTTGACCAGGCGCTGGCAGCCCTGCGCGGCTGGGACTTTGCCCCGCTGCTGCCGCCGCCGCACAACGGTGGCCGCCGCTTCTTAAAACGCGTTACCGTGCCCATCAACCGGCACCAATTGATTGACCCTATGCCCGATGACAACGGTTTGGTCACCACCCTGCTGGCCTACCAGGCCGACAACATCATCACCTAAACACTATTTACACCAGGAGCTCTTATGCCATTCGCCTCAACTTTCAAAACCGACTGCTGCAACATCATGGGCGGTAAGGTCTTTATCGGCCCGTACCGTGCACCCAGCTTTGTAGGCGCGGGCTTGGCTTCGCGCCCGGTTTACCCTATAGAGAATCGCGACTTGGGCGAAGTGCAAATGGCCGAAATTACCCAAGAGGTCGAGTCCAAAGAACGCATGAGCCACCGCACCCCTGTAGGCGGCCTGTCATGCTCGTTCAGCCGTGTCAAAAAAGCCTCTCTAAAACTCAAGGTCGACTGCACCAGCGCCGAAAACCGCGCTCTGGCCATGCTGGGCGTGCTCAAAGACGTAGTTTCTGGCGTAGTAGTGGCCGAGCCCGTGCGCGTGATCAAAAACGCAGCCGGTGCAGGCAATACCTTTGTGCCCTTGCAATACCTGGTTGACGAGACGGTGCCCATCGTGGTCACCAACGTCGGCGCGGTCACTACCTACGCACTGGGGGTTGACTACATCGTCGAATTCGGTCATGTCTTTGTGCTAGACACGGGCAGCATTGCCGCTGCAGCAAGCCCAGCCTTTGCGCCCAATATCGAGGTGTCCTACACTCGCCGCAAGCAGCAGCAGATTGAATCTAGCTTAGTCACCCAAACCCCGCTGGTCATCACCTTTGCAGGTTTTACGCAGGGTGGCAGCCAAGGCGTCGTGCCCTACCAGTCCGGTGTGCGCTACGCCAAGCTCAAGCCCACCAAGGTGGATTTAATTACCGACGACTTTGACCTGTTCGAGTTTGAGTTTGACCTGCTGCCCGACCCAGCGCTGCAGACGAACAACCAGTTCAGCCCGTACTACTGGGGTTTCTTTGGCGCTCAGTAATAGGTCAAGCTAAAACCCTTTTAACAAACCCACGCGCAAGGCACCCCGCCCATGAGTTTTGGCTATTGCGGCACCTGCCTGCGCGTTAACCTTTGGTTGGTAAATAAAATGAACCTACTTAGCGAATACGCAGGGGGCACCCAAGACTACCAAGCTGCCCAAACCTTCACCCTGCGAGGCGACGAAATAGCCCGGGGCGACAGCGTCAAGCTCAGCACCGCCCAGGCCGCTATGCTTATTGCGTCTGGCCTGGTCAAAGCCCCTGCACCGCGCGCGCCAGCGCCTGCCGACAAGCTTAAAAAGTAGCCGGTGGACTGCAACCCCGCCCTGGTTCCCGCCTCCTGCTGCTACTACGGCGCAGGCCGTGTGCTGCTGTGCGACTGGCAAGCCTGGCAGGGCCAAGCAGGCAGTAACAGCGCTACAGAGCCCTTTGTGCTGCCCAGCAGTGGGGCAGCAGGTATCTTCCCGCTGCAAATCAGCGCCGCTCTGCGCGACATTGGCGAGGCCTCTAGGCTGGACATCGACGTACGCACCAAATCTAACGCCCTGCCCAGGTACGACGGCCTGGGCGGCGAGCAATGCGCGACTGAGCAGCTAGACGGCATCGACGTTACCTTGGGCATAGAGTGCCTTAGCCTGGCCAACTTGGCCTTGGCCTTTGCAGGCGCCACCACAACGGTGGCCAGCGTATCCGAGCTGTCTGTCCAGCGCTTAGCCGCGCTGGTGCAGTCTGTGCGCCGCCCTATGTCCTTGCTCTTTGAGGGCACCAACATCATGGACGGCTCAGACGTACTGGTCTTCATCCCCAAGCTCAAGCTGTCCATCGCTAAAAACCGCCGTTTTTTAAGCGACGACTTTGGCGACATTACCCTGACCGGGCGCATCCTGCAGGCAGGCGCCGTAACCGCAGGCCACAGCCCTTGGTGGGACGAGACCACCCTAAAGTGCATGGTCTCCACCTACGTGGCCCCACCACCGCCCCCACCGCCCCCACCGCCCCCACCGCCCCCACCGCCAGCCCCTTTGGCCGTTTTGTCGTTCGCTTGCTTTGCAGACAGCATCCCCAACCGCTTCACCGCCACCATCGCCATACCCTCGTCCATGCCCACCGGCACCTATGTGGTTAACGATGGTGATGGCCAGCCCATCACATTTGCAGAGTTCATGCCGTCCAACGTGGTCAACCCTATCTTGCATACCCAGGGCGCTAGCGCCCTGGGTTATACCTTGCCAAATTACAATATTTCAGACGTTCATTGGCTTGTTAGGGGGCAAACTTGGACAATCGTCCACGTGCAAACCGGCATCACGTTAGCCAGCGCCGTAGTGCCTTTATGCCCGGCCCCCACACCACCACCACCACCACCACCGCCACCGCCACCACCACCACCACCGCCACCGCCACCGCCACCGCCACCGCCACCGCCACCAGCGGGGCTATCTTTAATTTTTGCTTGCTTTGTTGGCAACGAATACCCCAACCGCTTTACGGTTACCGTCAGCATCCCCTCACTTGCTGCCACCGGCACCTACCAGCTCAAAGACGGCAACGGCAACATTCTGGTACTGGACGAAGTGCCTCCATTTTTTGTAAACCCTATTGCCCACACCCAAGGCGGGCCTGCCAGCGGTTATTCGGAGGTCTCATTCAGTTTCAGCGAGGTCAATTATTTTGAAGCCAGCTACATCGGTCAAACCTGGACGCTGTTTCACCAAGAGACTGCCACGGTCGTAGCCTCAGGCGTAGTGCCCAACTGCCCTTAAAAATACAATTTTTATGCAAAAAAATACCTCCACCTTAGAAGACCTGCTGGGCCAGTCCATCACCCTGAGCCTAGCAGGCCAGCCGCTACAGCTGTGCGAGATGACCGTGCGCCAAACCCTGCAGCTGCTGCAGCACCGCGCCGCCATTGCCGCGCTAGACTGGTCAGACATCCCGGCCCTGCTAGAGCAGCACCAAGCATTGGCGCTGACACTCTTGTCCATCATGCTGGCCACCCCCGAGGCTCGCTTGCTCGACGCTAAAAACAGCGAGCTCATGGCCGCCCTGCAGGCCGGTATTGCGCTGAATAAAAGTTTTTTTCTCCAGGCGGTGCAAAGCGCAGTGGCCGCAATGCAAGTCAAAGCCGCCCTACAGACCCAGCTGGCCAATCTACCGACACCAGCAGCTGGACCCGCGCCATCTGCCAGCTCATCGCCGCTGGCCACCGCGAACGCGATGTCTATGCCTACACCACCAGCAAGTTCAACGCCTACTGCGCCGCCGTCAACCATCTAGAGCGCCAACGCAGCGCCTTGCAGCTGGTCATCGCCCGCACATCCCAAGCCGCTGACAGCCAACCCGTCAAAGACCTGCTCAAGGAATTAAGCGCATGACCACTGCTTTGGAAATCAAAATCACCGCCGACATGGCTGAGCTACGCGCAGCGCTGGCCCAGGCCAAAGCAGAAATTAACCAGCTCAAAGGAGCCGCGCAATCCACGGGCACTACCGGCACCCAGGCCATTGGCGGCCTGCAGGGCGCGGTGGCCAAATTGCCCCCCGGTATCGCCGCTGCGGCCGCAGGATTTTTAACGGCGCAGGCCGCTATCGCAGCGCTCAGCGCAGGCGTACAAATTTTAGAGCAGCGGTTCAAATCTTTTTTAGATACTGGCGACAGGCTTACCGAATTATCCGAAAAAACAGGCCTTACAGTTGAGCAAATATCTGGCTTGGGCTACGCAGCTGACCAAAGCGACAGCAGCCTGGACGGCTTGGCCACAGGCCTTAAAAAACTGTCGATCAACCTAGACGCGGCAGACGAAGAGGGCAAAAAAGCGGTCGACATGTTTGCCCGCCTAGGGATTAGCACCAAGGACAGTCAGGGCCAAGCCAAGACGCTGTCCGACCTGCTGCCCGAAATAGCCGATGCCTTCGCCGCCATAGAATCGCCGGTTCAAAAAACCGCCATTGCCACTGCATTGTTTAGCCGCGAAGGGCAGGGCCTGGTACCGCTGCTTTCAAAAGGAGCGGCTGGCATCAAAGAGCTAACCGACAAGGCCGAGCAGCTGGGCATCGTCATGGGCACCGAGGCCGCTGAGGCCGCTGACAAACTCAAAGACAAGCTGTCAAGCCTTGAGCAAATTAAAGCCGCTGGCTTTAACAACGCCTTTGCCCAAGCCGCACCGAACATTGAAAAACTGATCGACCTGATCACCCAGTTAAAAACCGAAGGTGGCAATGGCAACCTTTTGGCGCAAATCATTGGCAGCGGAGCCGATGCTATCACCGATACGATTGAGGGCGTGCGCGCCATTGCCGCCGCTTTCGAACCCATCATTGCGCTGGCCACCAGCGTATTTGAGGCATTGGGTCAAATCACCCAGGCTACAGACCATGTGCAGGATGGCACCAGTGTTTGGCGCAAAACGCTAGAAGGTACAGCCATCGAAATCGCTGGTCTTATAGACTTGCTCCAAAAAACATTTGGCGCAGTTGAGAGCTTGGGTTCTTTGATTGTGTCGGCCATAGTTTGGCCATTTTCCAAAGCCTTGGAAATCGCAGGGCAGTTGGCCAATGTCGTCAGCACCGGCGCAGGCGACGGCATGATCCGCGCAGGCCAGGCTGCAGCAGGCTACACCGCCGAGCTGCGCGCATCCGCCAGAGCTACCATCGACAACGCCAACGCCGTCGACACGGTGCGTCGCCGTATTACGGCCCTCAAGTTTGACGAGGTTATTCGCCAACAAGACCGTGACAAAGAGACCAACAAGCCCAAGCCTAAAGGAGGTTTAAATACCGGCCCAGCTCGCACCGGTGGCGGTGGCCAAGACACGGCCAAGCAGCTGGCCGATGCCACCTACGCTTTAGCCAAAGCCAGCCTGGAGGCCGAACAAAAGCTGCTAGAGGAGGCCCTTAAAACCAGCCTGGCCGCCTACGACAGCGCCTACAAAGACGGCCTGGTCAGCCTTGACGGCTACTACACAGCGCGCGAAGCCATCGAGCGCGAGCGCCTGGCGGGCATCCTGCGCATTCGCCAAGCCGAGCTGGCAGCAGGCAAAGCCCGCGAGGCCGAAGCCACTAAGCGCAAAGACCAGCCCGGCACCCTGCGCGCCCGCGCAGAGGTGGTTAAATTAGAGGCCGAGGTGCAGCTAGCCCAAGGAGGTGTTGGAAACCTTGCCAGCCAAATCGACCAAGCCAAACGCGCAGACCAAAAGCTGCTTGACGCGCTCAAGCTAAAAGCCAACATCGAGTTGCAGCAACTACAAGGCATCAGCCTAGACCGTGCCACCATCGAAGCCGACCTGCGCGAACAAATGCGCGACCTGTTCACCAAGTTTGCCGCCGATCCGGTCATGACCGCAACCTTGGAAAAAATAGTCACCATCAAGGCCGACACTAGCCAGTTCAAAGACCGCTTGGCACAGCTGGAATTAACCCAGCGCGCCGCAGCCCAGCCCGCAGAAGGCCAAGCCGCCATCGTCAATGCGCGCCAGCAAAACGGCAGCCTGAGCCAGCCGCGCGCGCAGCAGCAGCTTGAAGTTATCAAAGCGGGGCAAGTGCAAAGCCTGCAGACCTACAGCGCCAAACTGCAAGACCTGCGCAGCGCACTAGACCAAGGCGAGCAAAGCGCCGACAAGTTGCAGCAAAAACTAGACCTAGATGCCAAGATCAACACCTTGGCCGTCAACATCGAAAGCCTAAAAGGCCCAGTAATAGACTTAGGTGTGGAGTTTGAAAACAGCTTTCAGCGTAATTCAGAGGCCGCATTTGACAGCATCATCGACGGCACTAAATCTGCCAGCCAAGCATTTAGTGATATGGCCAAAGCCATCATTAACGACATTGCCAAAGTCATCATTAAGCTGCTGGTCATGAAGGCCGTCAAAGCCATGACGGGTAGCTTTGCGGACGGCGGTGCTATTGGCAGCGGCGCGCAGCAGTTGGCCGATGGCGGCCGGGTGTACGGCCCGGGCGGCCCCCGCGACGACGTGGTGCCCATCTGGGCTAGTGCAGGTGAGCACATGATGGATGCCAAGACCGTCAGTTCCTTTGGGGGTCATGGTTTTTTTAACGCCATGCGCGCCATAGGCCAAGGCAAGGGTGGCCCCGCCGCCGCCAGCCGCATCATGGACTCTATCGCCGGTTTAGGCCTCTCGATGGCCAGCATTGCCAGCCCGGCCAACCCCGGTCAGCTGCGCTTTGCCGACGGCGGTGGTGTGCCCAGCATTGCTAGCGCGCAAAGCCAGGCCATGCAGTTAACGCAAAACTTCCACGTCTCCGGCGCTGCCGACCAGCGCACCCAAAGCCAAATAGGCCAAGCCGCCTTCAACGGTGCCCGCCGGGCCACTATGCGCAACGGCTAGACTTGCAGGCTCCGGCCTACGCCGGACTCCCGCACCCTCGCGCCCGCGCGAAGATGCCATAACTTTCCAAAACAGTTATGGCGAACAATCTTCAACTTCCCTTTGCAGGCGTGCGCCTGTACCTTGATGACATCATCACCGGCACCGCAGGGGGGCCTGAGTTTTCGACCGACGTTTCAGTCAACCACGGCGGTTTTGAACAGCGCAATGCCAACTGGGACTATCCGCTGGGCCGCTGGGACGTAGGCCAGCGCGGCTACTGCCAGGCCACCAAAGACTACCTGCTTAGCTTTTTTCGCCAAAGGCGCGGCAAGTACCAAGGCTTCCTATGGCGCGACCTGGCCGACTGGCAAGCCACTGCAGTGCCCTTGGTCAGCGAAACGGGCTTTACCACCCAAGGCCTGATCGTCATCACCGGCCCAGGCAGCGGCCAAATCATCAAGCGTTACTCAGACGGTTTCTATGTCGCCGACCGCCTTATCCAGGTGCCCATTGCCGATGGCTTGGTGCTACCTTCAGGCTGGACGCTGGGCGCACTCGGCACGGTGTCTGCGCCCGGCATAGCGCAAGCTACTCCGCTTAATTTCAGCTTTGACACGCCGGTACGCTTTGACACCGACCACCTGCGCACCAGCTTGCAAAGCACCGAAGGCACGCCGGGCGGAGCCGACTACGAGGCTATTTTTTATGTCGAGAGCTTGCCCCTGGTTGAGGTTCGCAATCCGCAAGTGGTTTCTTCGGCGGCGCAAAGCATCGCTTGGGCCGCCATCGTCAACGAGCCTGGCAGCAACTACAGCCCCAACAACACGGGCGTTTTTATGGACAGCCAAACGGTCGACACTGGTGAGTCGGTGTTCTACCTTCGCCTATATTTCAAAATATTAGGCTTGGTACCGGCCAATGCCAACATCGCTATCGTTGCCTCGGCAGGCGCCAACAGGTTGTTCAGTTACGACGCAGCGCAAAACCTGGGCGTGGTCGAAGTGGCTTACTCCAATATACGGGGTTACGGCTACATTTACCCCGGCACCGTCACGGTGACCTACAGCGTCGGAGCCGACATAATCGGCGAGCTCAAATGTGTCGTTACGCAAGATGCTTACGCAGATCTGCAATGGCTTGCCTTCTCACCCGCGTAACCCTCACCGCACAGCCCTACGCGCCGCTGCAGCGGTCGCCTGGCTGCGCGGTGCTCAACCACGTCAGCCAATTTGCAGACGCTGCAGGCCTTTTGCAAGCGCGCATTGAGGCTATTGGCAAAGTCGCTACCCCAGCGTTTGTGTTTGTCGACGACGCAGACACGGTGGACTGTCCGCACACCGTACCCCAAGGTCTGCTGTATGGCCACGAGTCGGTTCTGCAGCCGCACAAGCTGACCCGCTGCCTACCGCCGACAGCCTGGTCACTAGACACCCATTTGGGCAACCCCTACCTAGTGCACCGCGCCGTTTGCAACACCCGCGCCGCCCAGTCGGTAGCGTGCCTGCTGCCTACGGGCGATTACCACATCGAGTGGCTGCTGTACTTTTTTATCGCCGCTTGGCGCGGGGCTCAGCCTAGCGCCGACTTTCACTACACCTGGCACAAAAAAGCCACCGGCATGCACACCCAAATGCTGCAAGCCAGCATCAACACCAGCCTGTGGCTGATCGCAAACTACCAGCGCATCTTGCGCCAGCTGCGCACCCTACCATGAAAACCACCACTATTGCCTTGCAGTCCTACCTGCAGCGCCCCGCTACCGAGCTGGCCACTTTCTGGCGCATTGTCCGCAGCGACGGCCAAGTGTTTGGCTACACCAGCCACGACCAACCAATCACCATCGGTGCCACTGTCTACAGCCCCCAGTCAGGCTTTACTCCCAGCGCGATCGAAACTAAAGAAGGTTTAAGCGTAGA
Organism: Polaromonas sp.; assembly: GCA_043721235.1. GTDB lineage: Bacteria > Pseudomonadota > Gammaproteobacteria > Burkholderiales > Burkholderiaceae_C > JAAFIP01. The sequence continues at coordinate 25,336 of JAYSRE010000017.1, forward strand.
CAATTTAGAGCTTGATGCCTTGGTGCTATCGGTAGAGTTTTCTGAGGCAGAGCTCATGGCGGGCCGTTGGGATTACGCAGCCGTAGACATATTCCAGGCCAGCTGGCGCAACCCCAACGAGGGCCAACTGCGTCTGCGCAATGGCACCTTGGGCGAGGTCAGCTTTATGGCCCAAGGGCCCAAAAGCAGCTTAACCGGCACCTACAAAGCCGAGCTGCGCGGCCTGCTGCAGCCGCTGTCTCAGGTAGTAGGTGAGGTGGTCAGCCAAATGTGCCGCGCCAGCCTGGGCGATGCCCGCTGCAAGGTGGCGCTGGGAGGCTACACCTATGCAGGTGCCGTGGCCTCAGTCAACGCAGGCAACAGCGTTATTACCAGCCTGGCGCTCACACAATCGGCCCGGTATTTTGACTACGGCATGGCCACATTCACCAGCGGGGCCAACACCGGCTACCGCATGGAGGTGCAAAAATTCATACCCACCAGCATCACCTTTTTTCAGCCCCTGCCATACCCCATTGCCATAGGCGACACCTTCAACGTCAGCGCTGGCTGCGACCGCCACTTTGGCACCTGCCACGCCCGCTTTGCCAACGCCGTTAATTTTCGCGGCGAGCCGCATTTACCTGGCCAAGACAAGCTGGTACAAGCCGCCCGCTAAAAACCATGACTAACTCGATATCTGTTTTGCCAATTCCCGCGCCGCATCCGGTGCCCGCTACCGCCACACGCCAGCAGATCGTAAGCCAAGCCCGCACCTGGCTGCACACGCCCTACCAACACCAGGCGCGCTGCAAGGGCGCAGGGGTAGACTGTATTGGCCTGGTCGTCGGCGTAGCCAAGGAGCTGGGCCTGTCGCAGGCCGACGCACAGTGCTACGGACGTATCCCCAGCAGCAACGACTTGGTCACCGCCCTGCAGCAGCATGCCATACCTGTTGCGCCCGATGCCATTTGGAGCGCGGGGCAAATACTGCTGATCCGCTTTGACGCAGAGCCTCAGCATGTGGCCATACTGGCGGGCAGCGTAGGCCAGCACACCATGATCCACGCCTATAGCAACGCAGGCTGTGTCACCGAGCACCGAGTGGCCGATGTATGGCGTGCGCGCATTTTGGCGCGCTACGAGTTTCCAGGGGTGGTGTAAATGGTTGTCGTCCCGTTTTTAATCCAGGCCGCTGTCTCTATTGCCGCCAGCTACGCCATCAGCAAACTGTTTGGCCCTAAACCGCAGAACACCGAGGGCCCAAAGCTAGAGGACAGGCGCATCCAGTCCAGCACTTACGGTGCCAGCATTCCCCTGGTCTTTGGTACTTACCGCACCACCGGCACCGTAATTTGGGGCACTGATTTTGCTGAAGAAGCTGTGCAAACCAGCGGTGGTGGCGGTGGCAAGGGCGGCCCTTCGGGCGGCACCAACACCGAGTACAACTACTACGCCGACTTTGCCGTGCAAATCTGCGAAGGCCCCATCAACGGCATTCGCCGCGTTTGGGCCGATGGCCGCTTAATCCACAGCCCCGCCTACTCCTCACTGGAGCTGCCCTTTGCCCGCGTATACCCCGGCGACGAATCCCAGCTGCCTGACCCGTTCATTCAAACCGTACAAGGCCTAGGCAAAACCCCCGCCTACCGAGGTACCTGCTACCTGGTGTTTGAGCGCTGGCCCGTCAAAGACTACGGCAACCGTATCCCCAATTTAAGCTTCGAGGTCGAGCGCAGCATCGATACCACCGTCGGCATTGCGGGTTCGCCCACCAACCCTTTTGACGGCTCACTGGTGGTGGGCGAAACCTCAGCGCCCCCCTTCCTGCGCTCACCCAGCGCTACCAACGGTGCGGCCATGTACGTTGCCGGTACCGGTGGCCTTTGCGTCATAGCCGCCGAGACCGCCAACGCCACGGGCCAGTGGGGTTTTGAGCTGGCCGTGCACACCCCAGGCACTTGGGCCAACGGGGCCACCCGCCGTTACAGCGGCCTGGGCGGTGCCAACACACCGGCCAGCATTTGGCCCGGCCAGTCCAGCGGGCGCCGCGTAGTCTTTGAGCAAGTAGGCGCAGGTGAAACGGTGCTGCGTTCTGTCTTTATTGGCTCTGCAGGCACCACGGCCGCAGCCGTGCCCTCTGAGTCTTTCACCCTGCCTGCAGCGTTTGTAGGCGCGGCCCAAAATACCAACTTCAGCTTGGCAGCGGCCAGCACCTTCGACCGGCTTAAGTGCATTGTCGACCCCGTAGGCCACATTACCTATTTGGTTGCCGCTACCCGCTCTAACAACAAAGGCGGCATCTTGGCCAGCGCTGCCAACAGCGCCAGCTACGCCTACGACTTTCGGCCCCTTGCAGCCGCAGGCCACTTTTTGCTCGATGCCTGCTTCACCACGGCGGGCATACTCACTGCAGAGCGCACGCCTTCGGGCAATTGCGTAGTTAAAACTTTTAACACCGCATTTAACCTGCAGTCCAGCCAGCCGCTGCCGCCTGGCTCTGCGGACTGGCGCATCCACCAGCGCGGGCCTTTGCTCTACGCACTCGCATCGGCCCCCGGCGACCTGTACGTGTCCATCTCTGGCCGCTGGTGCAACATGGGCCCCATTACCAACCCCGACTGGGTCAACAACCACTACGGCCAAGGCCGCAACTTTAGCTGGGAGATCTTCAGGCCTGGCTGGCAGCTCACCCGCTACAACATGACCCCCAGCGCGGGCTTTACCCAGCTGCCGGGCTTGGGCGGTGTCTACCCCCTAAAAAACATCATTACCGAGCTGTGCCAGCGCGTGGGCATCAACCCTGCAAGCCTGCAGTTCGCCAGTGTGGCCAACAAAGTGCGCGGCTTTATCGTGCCCCGCCCTATGACCGCGCGCGCGGCCCTAGAGACCATCTGCCACGCCCACTTTGTCGAAGGCGTAGAGAGCGACGGCACGCTCAAGTTCTACGGCCTGAGCCAACCTATCCAGTTCGACATCCCCGACCAAGACTTGGACGCACGCCCTTACGGCACTCCCGCCAAACAGCTCATGACCTTGGTGCGCGCCCAAGAGGTGGAGCTGCCTAAGCGCGTCACCCTGGTCTACGCTAGCTTTAACGGCCCGCTGTACGACAGCCAAGAGGCCGAGTGCCACGCCCAACGCCTGGCCACCAGCGCAGTGCAAGAAGAGAGGCAAGACATGCCCATCAGTTTTAAGCTGGTTGAGGCCCAGCCCATTGCCGAATGCCACCTGCGCCGCGCCTGGCTAGGCCGCACCAGCGTAGAGTTCAGCACCCAAACCGGCAGCGCCAACCATGCCTACACCCTGCTCGAACCCGGTGACCTGGTCACCTGCCGGGGCTACACCCTGCGCATCATCGACAAGCTCGAAGCCAAAGGCATCATCCAGTGGAAAGCCGTGGTCGACGACCCCAGCATTTACCCGCTAATTACAGCCGTAGGCGGCACCGCCATAGAAACGATTGACCCACCAGACGAAGCCAACGAGCCCAACGATACCGGGGCCATCGATGCCGACCCGACACCCGACGCAGGCTCTGATTTTGGCCCTCCTGCAGATGCACCTAATGACTTTATCGACGTAACGGTGGACGTGGACTTTATCGATGTACTCGCTGATGCCGATGTAGACACCGACTTTATTGATGTGTTTGCCGACGCAGACAACGATACCGACACCACGCCGCCCGATGATGCGCCTCCTCCCGATGACGCACCACCACCCGACGATGCGCCACCGCCCGACGACGCACCACCGCCCGGCGACACGCCGCCTCCTAGTGACACTGACACACCGCCCCCACCATCTGACAGTGACTCCGACAGCTCAACACCGCCTAGCAGCGGTGACATCTAAAAATCATGCTGCATTTACTTTTAAAACTAAAGGCTAGGCTAAGCCCCAGCACCCTGTTTGCGCTGGTCGAACATTACGCCAAAGCACAAGCCCAACAGCCCTTTACCTACCAATCTAAGGGTGGGCGTTACGGCGGCTACAGCCTGACCAGCTCTACCGCAGAGGTCACCGATGGCTGGGTCGGCGCAGGCGGTCTCATGTTTGCCAAGCAGTCCGATGGCAGCTACCAGCGCGTAGCCCACCAAGAGGCGGTGCGCAAAGCCCACCACATTCTGCCTGTAGCCGCCTACAACCACCCCACGCCCATCCACACCGGCGCAGCGGCCCAAGCCCTGCAGCAGCTGGTAGATATTGTCGGCCAGCCCATGCTGCGCAGCCGCTACGGCGTGCTGCAAGCCGGCGGCATCGGCGGCTGGCATGTCGACGGCGACCAAGCCGGTGCGGGCATATGGCGCGTCCACGTGCCCATACTGTCCAGCCCGCAGGCCATTTTCCAGTGGCGCATAGGCAGCGATGTGCGCACGGCATATCTGCCTGCAGACGGCAGCATTTACCTGACCCGCATCAACGCAGAGCACCGCATCGTCAACACCAGTGGCTCTGACCGGGTGCACCTGCACTGCATGACCCCCGCACCCATCAACACCGCTCTTTTGCCTCACCATGTCCTTGCTAGCTGCTAATTTTTTAAACCAATCCTTTTTGGTCAACCCCAAAGGACAGCGTTACTACGAGCCCGAGGCCACCCTGCACAATGGCTCGGCCCTGCTGCAGGTGGCCAGCCAGCTTTGGCAGGCCACACAACACCTCAAATACACCGCACTCATGGCCCACGGCGCAGGGGCCGGGCCACTCGCCGCGGCGATTGCCTTGCAGGCCGCGCAAACCGGTATCACACTCAATATCCTTCAGCTCAAAGCAGCCAAGCGCTACCCAGAGCGCAGCGTGTACCACAGTGGCCAGGTACCAATCGCAGGCACCAAGGTACTGCTGGTTGACGACGCGGTGTTTACCGGCGCATCACTGCGCCAGTGCATGGCCCAGCTGTCGGCTGCCAAAATAGCGGTCAACATAGTGGGAGCTGCCGTGTTCTACGATGATGCGCAGCTCTACGGCAGCCGCAAAGTGCATGCCAGCGGGGTGCCCATTTTCAGCGCATTAACCCGCTTTGATTTGGGCCTTACCCGCAAAGCCTTCAGCGATGCCCCTGTGTTAGCTGCCCAGCAATGGCTACGCATAGGCTTTGCTTTGCACCGTGGCCGCGCCTGCGCCCCCGCCATAGCCGCTACCCCTCAAGGTCCAATTGTGCTGCTGGGCGACGACTCCTGCCGTTTGTGGGGTATCGACCTGGCCACAGGCGAGCAGCGCTGGTGCATCGAGCCTACTGCCGTGCACCCCAAGGGTATCAACAACGACTTCTTAATCATAGATGGCCAAGTCTTCTACGGCACGTACGCCGGAGAGCTGACCTGTGCAGACACTTCCACCGGCGCTGTAGTGTGGCGGCGCAAAATAGACCACGCCCTGCACAGCGCACCGGTGCTGGACGCACAGCGCAATGTGCTGTACATAAACTGTGAAAGCAGCCACACCCATGAGCATGGCCATGTGCGCGCCATCAGCGCCAGTACCGGCGAGGCCCTGTGGGCCTACCCGCACCAGGCCTTCTGCCCCTGCCAGGCAGCCTTTGACGGCCAGCGCATATTTGCCACTGCCAACGACCAAACTCTCATCGCCCTTGACGGAGCTGGCAAATTCCTATGGAAAAGCAAAACCCAAGGCCTAGTACGCGGCGCGGTCTATGCAGACACGGCTAACCAAGCCGTTATCACCTGCAGCGAGACCGGTCACGTGCGCTGCTTTGCCGCTGATACCGGTCACATCCGCTGGACGCGCCGTGTCGGCGCTGCTAGCAACCACGTAGCCCCGGTGCTCTACCAAGGTGCATTGGTCGTTAGCGACAGCGCAGGCCACTTGGCCGCACTCAACCCCGCTACCGGCAAGATCGTATGGATGTCGCGCCTGCGCAGCGCCACCTCATGGCGGCCCAGCCCCCTTGGCCCGCGGGCGAGCGACGGCTTCATCGTCACCACCTGCGGCGGCAACCTGGCCACTTTCGATGCCAACGGCACCAAGCTGCGCGAGCAAAAAACCGCCTACCTGTGCTTTGCCCCCGCTGCCGTAGCCAGCGGCCGGGCCGTCTTTTTGACCATCCAAGGCCACTTGGTCTGTTACGACCTTAACGACCAAACTTAGATACGAACCTTAAAAACCCAGCCATGAACACCACCCTCGTCATCGATATCCGCACCAACCGCGTCATCTACTTCACCCGATCTAGCGTTGAAGACATTCCCACAGATACCCGCAACTGGGTGGCCACCTTGCCCAGCGCCGATGTGCCAAGCGCGATGACCCTGCTTAACTGCCATAGCTACACCTTACAGTCCGGCAAGCTGCACGTCAGCGCGCCGCCGCCCACTGTCAAAAAATCGCTAGAGCAAACCAACCGCGAGGCCCTGACCAAATCCCTGCGCGAGAAAATGCTCAAGCTGTGGTTTGATCCTGTCCCTTGGTCAATCCAGGCCCAAACCACGCAGCGCCTGGTCAGGTACTCCGACTTTGAGGCCCACATGCAGGCCCGTATCGCGCTGGCCACCACCCCAGAGCAAATCAGTGGTTTGGTTAAAGAAATTGACGGCTTAGACCTTTAGGCACCACACCATGCCCAGCATTGCCTTTAACCGCCCCTTTGAGGAACAGGCCGAGTTTTTCAAGCGCAAGCTCAGCCTGCCAGCCGAGCGCTACGACAGCGTTCAGCGCAGCGCCCACGACCACGCCTTTATGGTGGCCGGTGCCGTCCAGGCCGACCTGATCGCCGATCTGCGCGCCGCCATCGACAAAGCCATCAACCAAGGTACAGGCTTGGCGCAGTTTCAAAAAGACTTTGACAAGACCGTAGGCCAAAACGGATGGGACTATAAAGGCCCGCGCAACTGGCGCACCCAAGTCATCTACAACACCAACATGCGCACCAGCTACGCCTCAGGCCGTTACCAGCAGTTAAGCGACCCCGATGTGCTCAAGTCCCGCCCCTACTGGCGCTATGTGCACAGTGACAGTGTTATCAACCCGCGCGCCGAGCACCAGGCTTGGGACAACCTTATTCTTGATGCAAAAGACCCTTGGTGGAGCACCCACTATCCGCCCAACGGGTGGGGTTGCCAATGCACCGTCCAAGCCATCGCCACCGACGAGCTGGGCGACTACCAAAAGCAGCAACCCGACGACCCACCCACCGACAGCCTAGATACCACGGGCATAGACGACGGTTGGGACTACGCCCCCGGCCAAGCCGCAGGCGACACCGTCCGCCTGGCCGAGTCCAAGGTGACGGCTTTGCTTGACCGCGATGCCTCCATAGCCCGCGAGTACGCCGCTCGTTTGATGCAAGACGGCGGCTTTTCCGATTGGTATGCACAGTTAGAGCAGCGCGTTGATGCCAGCCGTAGCACCTTAGACCAGCTTCCCGAAGCGCAAGCCATCAAACGGCTGCGCCAAAACATTGCACAGCATGGCAATTGGCCCGTGGCGATCCTTAATCCAGAGGCTCAAGTTTGGTTAGATACCAAAGCCAGCACTATTAACTTCAGCACAGACACCGCACTTAAGCAAATCTACAAGCGTGGCGAAAGCCTGCCCGCTAAAGATTACAGTTTGATTCAAAGCATTCTGGACAATGCCCAAGTCATCGTAAGGCAGTCATCTGGCACCATCAGCCTGGTGTATTTTGAGCGTGATGGCAAGCTCTACGAGGCGGCCATCAAAGCCACCGTCGACAAAAAAGAACTGTACTTGACGACCTACCATTTAGCCGGTAACCGCGATATCCGCGCCGCGATCAAGAAGGGTGAGGTAGTAAGAGATGTGCGCTAACGCTAAAAGTACTTGGCATGCAGGGACTGTTAGACCCCTGAAATTCCTCGCAATGGGTCCAGCAAACAGATTCACTGGGTCACACCAAGAGCTTGAATTATGACCAGCTTCACAGTCCAAGTCAACGACAAAGCCATTCAGGCTAAGCTAAACGAGCTATCGACACGTACCACCAACCTGCGCCCCGCCCTAACCGACATAGTCGAAGCCCTCAAAATCCAGATAGACCGCTACTTCGCCACCCAAGCCGGCCCCGACGGCAAGCCCTGGGCAGCGAACCAGCTAAGCACCACCCAAGCCTACTTGAAGCAACGCGGCGGCTACAGCAAAAAAACTGGTGCCATCAACGCCAAGGGCAAAGCTTTGATAGCCTCAAAGAAAGTGCTTCAAGGCATCACAGGCGACCTGCGCCGAACAATATACTGGCAAGCCAACCAGTCAGCTCTAACAATAGGCAGCCCTAAAGTCTACGCAGCAATCCACCACAAAGGCGGCCAATTCAAAGCCTGGGGCAAAACCACCCTAACCATGCCGAGCCGCCCATTCATGCCCATAGACCAAAATAACAACCTATACCCAGCCGCCCAAGCCCTAATCCTAAAACGCCTAGAGCAACACCTAAGCCAGCTAAAGTAACCAACACCAGCGCTGACTTTAGCCCAGCAATGAATCCTTTAGCATCGCTAAAATGAAATCCTCTTCATTTATCGCGCCAAACTACCCTCATTTATCGCGGCGCGCTTCAACTTAAAGACACGCGAGGTCAGAGTGTTTAGCAGTGCAAGACAGCGTGATCTACTCGCGTTAAATGTCTTCTAGCCAATCCAGCCACAAGCGGCGCAACACTACAAAAGCCAGGACAGCCATCGCCATAAAAAAGCCCGCTCACCTTGCGGTAAGCGGGCTTTAAAGCAGCTGCAAGCGCAGTGTGCGCTAACAGCTTGTACAGATCTTAACGCTTGCCAATCGGCTGCACGTCACGCTTGACTGAGCCGGTGAACAGCTGGCGCGGGCGGCCGATTTTGTATTCTGGGTCGCCAATCATTTCGTTGAGCTGGGCAATCCAACCCACCGTGCGGGCCAGTGCGAAGATGGCGGTGAACATGCTGACCGGGATGCCGATGGCGCGCTGCACAATGCCGCTGTAAAAGTCAACGTTCGGGTACAGCTTGCGCTGCACAAAATAGTCGTCTTCCAGTGCGATGCGCTCGAGTTCTTTGGCCAGTTTAAACAACGGGTCGTTCTCCAGGCCGAGCTCTTTGAGCACTTCGTGGCAGGTCTCTTGCATCAGCTTGGCGCGCGGGTCGTAGTTTTTGTACACGCGGTGGCCAAAGCCCATGAGTTTTACGCCAGAGTTTTTGTCTTTGACTTTTTCCATGAACTCGCCCACTTTGCTCACGCCCCCCATTTTTTGGATGTCTTCCAGCATGTTCAGGCAAGCCTCGTTGGCACCACCGTGCGACGGGCCCCACAGGCAGGCCACGCCGGCAGCAATGGCGGCAAACGGGTTGGTGCCCGAGCTGCCGCACAGGCGCACGGTAGACGTAGAGGCGTTTTGCTCGTGGTCTGCGTGCAGGGTAAAGATGCGGTCAATGGCGCGCTCAATCACCGGGTTAACTTTGTACTCTTCGCAGGGCGTAGCAAACATCATGTGCATGAAGTTACCGGCATAGCTGAGGTCGTTTTTGGGGTAAACGAAGGGCTGGCCTACGCTGTATTTATAGGCCATGGCCACCAAGGTGGGCATTTTGGCGATCAAACGGATGGCTGAAATGTCGCGGTGCTCGGCATTGGTGATGTCGGTGCTGTCATGGTAGAAGGCTGACAGCGCGCCCACCAAGCCGGTCATGATGGCCATGGGGTGCGCGTCACGGCGAAAGCCGCGCAAGAAAAACTGCATTTGCTCGTTGACCATGGTGTGCATGGTGACGCGCTTGGTGAAGTCGGCTTTTTGTGCTGCGTTGGGCAGGTTGGCGTACAGCAGCAGGTGGCAGGTTTCTAAAAAATCGCAGTTGGTGGCCAGCTGCTCAATGGGGTAGCCGCGGTAGAGCAGTTCGCCTTTGTCGCCGTCAATGTAGGTGATGGCCGACTGGGTGGCCGCTGTGCTCATGAAGCCGGGGTCGTAAGTGAACATGCCGGTTTGGGCGTACAGCTTGCGAATATCCACCACATCAGGGCCGATGTTGCCTTCGTACACGGGCAGTTCTACACTGGGGCTGCCGTTAGAAAACGACAAAGTGGCTTTGTTGGCAGACAGTTTCATGGGGCACCTTTACGGGTAATTAATTTTGTACAAGCTGTGGTGGGCTTGCAATATGGGTGGAGCAGGACTTACGTTTTTTGTTTTAACAGTGCCAACACATGTTGAATGTCTGGCGTGTCGAATTCGGGTTTGATTTGGGCCAGCGTTTTGCGGCCTAAGTGCAAATCCAAAAGGTCATTGTCCGACAAATCCATTAGAGCATTCAAACTATTCGCGTGCCTGACGGTAAGCTGGTGTTCGTAGCGGCTGAAAAACCGTGCAATGAACAGGTCGTTTTCCAGCAAACCCCGGCGCATCCTCCAGCGCAGCTTAGACAGTGCACGCACGTCTAGCAGGGCATCTAAGCCACCAGGCGTGTCGACGATGGCAACGGGGTCGGTCATGGCCGTGGGCAGCGCAGCTTTAAACGGCGCGCAGCACCATCATTTCTTTGATTTTGCCGATGGCTTTGCTGGGGTTTAGGCCTTTGGGGCATACGTCCACACAGTTCATGATGGTGTGGCAGCGAAACAGGCGGTACGGGTCTTCCAGGTTGTCCAGGCGTTCGGCGGTAGCCTGGTCGCGGCTGTCGGCAATAAAGCGGTAGGCTTGCAGCAGGCCAGCAGGGCCTACAAACTTGTCCGGGTTCCACCAAAAGCTGGGGCAGGCTGTGGAGCAAGAGGCACACAGAATGCACTCGTACAAACCATTCAATTCGTCGCGCTCCTCGGGGCTTTGCAAGCGCTCTTTCTCAGGCGGAATGGTGTCATTCATCAAGTAGGGCTTGATGGAGTTGTACTGCTTGAAAAACTGCGTCATATCCACGATCAAATCTCGTATCACAGGCAGGCCAGGCAGCGGCTTGAGTGTGATGTCGCCCTTGAGCGTGCGCATATTGGTCAAGCAGGCCAAGCCGTTTTTGCCATTGATGTTCATTGCGTCCGAGCCGCACACGCCCTCGCGGCAGCTGCGGCGAAAGCTGATGCTGGGCACCTGTTCTTTCAGTTTCATCAGCACATCAAGCAGCATGCGTTCGGTGCCGTCAAGTTCAATTTTGACGGTTTGCATGTACGGCTTGGCATCTGCATCAGGGTCGTAGCGGTAGATTTTGAAGGTGCGTGTTTCCATGTCTTACTCCGGTAATTTTTTGCCAAAAGCTGATTAGTTGAGGACAGAGCAACGGGGCACTTCGTGCGTCCGTTGGTCTATCCCGCAAAATTATCAAAAGGTCCTCGTCTTGAGCGCAACGCTCTCCACGGTTAGCGGCTTCATTTGCACTGCTTTGTAGCTCAGGCGGTTGCCTTCTTTGTACCAAAGGCTGTGCTTGTGCCATTCTTTGTCGTTACGGCCGTTGGGAAACTCTGGCGTGTCGTCGTAGTCGGCTACCGAGTGTGCGCCGCGGCTTTCTTTGCGGGCGGCGGCAGACACGATGGTGGCTTCGGCGGATTCGATCAAATTCTCCACTTCCAGCGCTTCAATGCGCGCGGTGTTGAAGATTTTGGAGTTGTCTTTCAATCCAATGGCTTCTACGCGTTTGCGCAGCTCGGCAATTTTGCGCACGCCTTCGTCCAGCGTGGCCTGTGTGCGGAACACGCCTGCGTACAGCTGCATGGCATCGCGGATGTCGTCGGCCACCACCTGGGCGTATTCGCCCTCGGGATTGTTGTCTAGCCGTGCCAAGCGGGCTTCGGTGTGGGCCGTAGCGTCTGCAGGCAGCGGCTTGTGGGTTTTGGTTTTGCTGTGGTTGTCCACAATATGGTTACCCGCTGCGCGGCCAAACACCAGCAAATCGAGCAGCGAGTTGGTGCCCAAACGGTTGGCACCGTGCACGCTCACGCAGGAGCATTCGCCCACGGCGTACAGGCCTCCCACCACCGCGTTGTCGACGCCATTCTTTTGCGTGACGACCTGGCCGTTGATGTTGGTCGGAATGCCGCCCATTTGGTAATGGATGGTGGGCACCACGGGAATCGGCTCTTTGGTAATGTCTACGTTGGCAAAGTTCAGGCCAATTTCAAACACGGAGGGCAGGCGTTTGTGGATGGTTTCTGCACCTAGGTGGTCAAGTTTCAGGTGGATGTAATCCTTCTTGGGGCCGCAACCTCGGCCTTCTTTGATCTCTTGGTCCATGCAGCGCGAGATAAAGTCACGTGGGGCCAGATCTTTCAACGTAGGTGCATAGCGCTCCATAAAACGCTCACCATTGCCATTGAGCAAAATAGCGCCTTCGCCGCGGCAGCCTTCGGTCAGCAACACGCCCGCGCCCGCTACGCCGGTGGGGTGAAACTGCCAAAACTCCATGTCTTCTAGCGCAATGCCTGCGCGTGCGGCCATGCCCAAACCGTCGCCGGTGTTGATAAAGGCGTTGGTCGATGCTGCAAAAATCCGGCCTGCACCGCCAGTGGCCAGTAGTGTGGTTTTGGCTTCAAAAACATGCAGCTCGCCGGTCTCCATCTCGATGGCGTTGACGCCCACGCATTCGCCGTCAGCATCCATGATCAGGTCTTGCGCCATCCACTCAACGAAAAAGGTGGTTTTGGCCTTGACGTTTTGCTGGTACAGCGTGTGCAACATGGCGTGGCCGGTGCGGTCAGCCGCTGCGCAGGCGCGCTCAACAGGCTTTTCGCCGTAGTTGGCAGTGTGGCCGCCAAACGGGCGCTGGTAAATGGTGCCGTCGGGGTTGCGGTCAAACGGCATGCCCATGTGCTCTAGGTCGTACACCACCTTGGGTGCTTCGCGGCACATAAATTCGATCGCGTCTTGGTCGCCCAGCCAGTCGCTGCCTTTGACGGTGTCATAAAAGTGGTAGTGCCAGTTGTCTTCGTTCATATTGCCCAGCGAGGCACCAATGCCGCCTTGCGCTGCCACGGTGTGGCTGCGGGTGGGAAACACTTTGGTCAATACCGCCACGTTCAGGCCCGCGCGGGCTAGCTGCAGCGAGGCACGCATGCCCGAGCCGCCTGCGCCGACGATGACGACATCAAATTTGCGTTTAGAAATAGAAGCCATGTCTTAAATTCTCCATAACACTTGAATGGCCCAGCCCGCGCACCCCACGAGCCAAACAATGGTAAAAACTTGCAGCGATAAACGCAGGGCAACAGGCTTGATGTAATCCATCCAGATATCGCGTACACCCACCCACACGTGGTAGAGCATGGCAATGATGATGACGAAGGTGAGCACCTTCATCCACTGGGACGCGAAAATACGCGCCCAAGATTCATAACCAATAGGGCCTTTGACGGCGATGACTTGCACCAAGACCAACAGCGTGAAGATGGCCATGAGTGTGGCGGTGATGCGCTGGGCCAGCCAGTCTTTTAAACCATAGTGTGCGCCTACTACTGAGCGCTTGGAGCCGTAATTAACTGCCATGGTGTGTTTTCTTTCTTGGACTTTTTTGATTAGTACGCGCCAAACAGCTTGGCACCCAGAATCAGCGTCAGGCCGATGCTGATGGCCAGTGTGGCGACAGCAGATGACTTGCCAAACTCTTTGCTGGTGGCGTGGCGTGCGTCCATCCACAGGTGGCGCAGACCAGAGACAAAGTGGTGCAAGAAAGCCCAAATCAGTGCCAGGGCTACCAGCTTCCACAAAAACCCGGGCAAACCTAGCATGCCCACATTGAATGCGGCTTTGAATTTGGCGAAGGAAATTTCTGACGACAGCGAGGTGTCGAACATCCAAATAATAAAAGGCATCAGCAGAAACATGATGGCGCCGCTGATACGGTGCAGGATGGAGACGATGCCTGCCAGTGGCAAGCGGTAGGTGGGCAGGTCGGTCAGGGCATTGATGTTGCGGAACTCTGGCCGCTTTTTGGCTACGATGGTCGCTTCGGTGGACATACTTGGCTTTCTGTAGTGTGGGAAGTAACCGCTTGGTAACTTCTGCTTTTCGCTAGACCTTCAAATTCTATTGCAATGCAGCATCAATCTGTTACTTGGGGCCTATTCAAGCGTGTTTTATTCAGTAAAGTGCATAAAAAAATGCCAATTCACTCTGTGGTGCCGTGGGGGCTAGCTTTAAGGTGGTCGCGCGTGGGCAAGTGCTAACTATCTTGTGCTGGGCTTACAACGCATCCAAGTCACCCAGCATCTCACTGGCGCGTTGGCGCATCTTCTGCCTGTCTTCGTCGCCCATGCGCTGCAGGTTTTTGACCATCAAGGCAGTGCGTGGGTTGCTGCCAAAGCTTTTTTCGTGCTGGTCTAAAAAGTTCCAGTACAACGTGGTCATGGGACAGGCGGTTGCGCCTGAGCGTTCGTCAGGCGCATATTTGCAGCCGCTGCAGTAGTTGCTCATGCGTTTAACGTAGGCCCCACTGGCCACATAGGGCTTGCTTGTAAACCTGCCGCCATTGGCAAACAGCGCCATGCCTGCTACGTTGGGCAACTCTACCCACTCTACTGCGTCTACATACACCGCCAAATACCAATCGCACATATGTTGTGGATTGATCTGGGCCGTTACGCCAAACATGCCAGTGATCATCAGGCGCTGTATGTGGTGTGAATAGCCGTTGTCCAGCGTCTGGGTAATGCACTGGCGCATGCAGTTCATGTCTGTTTTGCCAGTCCAGTACCACTTGGGCAGGGCGTTTTGGTGGTTGTAGTGGTTAGCGGTTTTCAGGCCGGGCATGTCCAGGTAGTACACGCCGCGCATAAACTCTCGCCAGCCCAGAATTTGGCGGATAAAGCCTTCCACGCTGGCCAAATCAAGGCCTTTGTCGTGGTAAGCTTTTTCTGCAGCCAAAACAACCTCTAGCGGGCTGATGAGTTTGAGGTTCAGCGAACTGCTCAGCAGCGAATGCCAACCAAACTCTAAATTCGTCCACATGGCATCTTCATGCGGGCCAAAGTGCGGCAGGCGGTTGTCGATAAAGTCTTTTAAATTGCGCAGCGCCTCAGCGCGCGTGGTGGGCCAGTTGAACTTGTCCAGCTGGCCTGGGTGGTCAGCAAAGTGCTGGTTCACCAAGGCCATCACGTCTTGGGTGATGGCATCGGGCTTAAAAACTATCGGCAGGGGCACGTTTTGCGGCCCGGCTTTGCCAAAGCTTTTGCGGTTCTCCGCATCGAAATTCCATTGGCCACCCAAAGGCTCTTTGCTGCCTGCCTCAGTGGACATTAGCACTTTGTACTGCTGGCGCATTTGCCGGTAGAAAAACTCCATGCGCAGGCTTTTGCTGGTACCTGCCCATTTGCGAAACTGCGGCAGGCTGCATAAAAAATGGCGGTCTTCGCGCCAATCGATTGCGGTAGGTGCGATATAATTGCAGTAAGATATTTTTTTTGCGGTTGAAGCGGCTTTTTGGTTACCTTTTGTGCTTACCGCCCAAGGAAATGCTGAAGAGTTCGCTATATTTTTAATAGTATCGTTAAGCTCGGCTTGTACCCGCAAGTCACCGGGCTCTATACCCACAACGGCCTGCGGTTGGTAGTGCACCAGTGCTGCCACCAAACCGTCAGACAGCGTAGCGTCACCGTATGTGTCAAGCGCGCGGTAGTGCACCTGTAGCCCTCGTGCGCGCAAATTGGCCGCGTAGTGGCGCATGCTCGACAAAAACAGTGTGGTACGAATTTTGTGCGACCACACGTGGCGCGACTCGCCAAAGGCCTCCACCATCAACACCACATCTTGCGCTGGATCTATACCGTCTAGTGCAGACGAGTCATCGTCGAGTTGATCGCCTAAGATGAGTATTAAATTTCGGCAAGCTGTGGTGATAGGCATTAGGTTTTTATATCAAAGTAGTGGTGTTAAAACCGAAGTAGCACTATTTTCACGCTGCTTTTTTGGCCCAAGCTGAGCACCAGCCCTTACTAGCCACGTTTTTGCCTGCAAATAGCGGGCAGCCGCCAGCAGCGTCAGCCGGTTTGCCTTGGTACAGAGCGCAGTTGCTGCACATTTGGTCAGCCGCATATTTTGGGTACTTGACCTTGTCCGTTTTGGTGGCTACCGCAAAATAACCCAAGGCTTTGGCTTGCGGGTCTGTTTCGCTCAGCATGGCAGGTGCAGTAGCTGGGGTTGCGGCAGTGGCAAACTGGGCTGCGCCCAGAGTTGCGCTGGCAGTGCTGAACTGGATGATGAATTCGCGGCGGCTGGTCATGGAGAGGTGTCCTGAGTGGCTGAGGTTGATTGTCTGGCCGGTATTGGCAGCAAATCAAAATTGATTATAGTCGTACCACGCTATTTTACGACTGCGCAGTATTAAAAATTACCGCTGAGTTTTGTGGTCAATGGCTTAAATGAGAATGACTATCAATAAAGTAAATTTCATAGCCAAAGCCAATGAAGGGTATAGAAGCGAACAATCAGACTCAACATTTATTACGGCTAAAGTACATATTCCTTGTATTTCAAGGCGAACGCGATTTTTTTTCATTAACCCCTAGGAGAAACCATCATGGCAGCACTAAAAGGCTCTAAGACGGAAGACAACTTGAAGGCCGCTTTTGCAGGCGAGTCACAGGCTAACCGCCGTTATTTATATTTTGCAAACAAAGCCGACGTCGAAGGCCAGCCAGATGTGGCAGCGTTGTTCCGCTCTACCGCTGAAGGCGAAACCGGTCATGCGCACGGTCACTTAGAGTGGCTAGAGCAATGCGGCGACCCCGCCACCGGCATGCCCTTTGGCGCAACCCGCCAAAACTTGGCCTCTGCTGTTGCAGGCGAAACCCACGAGTACACCGACATGTACCCAGGTATGGCCAAAACCGCCCGTGACGAAGGCCACGACGAAGTAGCTGACTGGTTCGAAACTTTGGCCAAAGCAGAGCGTTCACACGCTAACCGCTACGCCAAGGCTTTGGCCGAGTTGGTGGATTGATGTTTGGGTTTTTGAAAACCTGAATGCAGAATTTCCGGACGCGAAGGGCGCGAAGGTTTCGCAAAGGACGCTAAAGAAGATAGAAGAAAAATACCAAAGTTTGGATTTCACTGTCAGCCCGATCATGCTACGGCTAGGGGTTTGGTCACACCAGTTTGACAGTGAATTTAAAAATTTTGGTATTCCTTTCGCGTCCTTTGCGAAATCTTCGCGTTCTTCGCGTCCGGCAGTTCTGCTCCCGCCCCCGATTCCCCGTTGATAGACAAATCCCATTGAAGTTAGATACAAAGTTATGGCACGTGAAGGCAATTTAGAGGCTCCTACCCGTCATCCGATTGACTGGAAAGGCCCCGACTATTACAACGAAGAAGCAACTTTCCACGAATTGGAGCGCATCTTTGATATTTGCCATGGCTGCCGCCGCTGCGTGAGTTTGTGCGGATCGTTCCCCACGCTGTTCGACCTGGTTGACAACAGCAAGACCTTGGAAGTAGACGGCGTTGACAAAAAAGACTACTGGTCTGTGGTGGACCAATGCTATTTGTGCGACCTGTGCTACCTGACCAAGTGCCCCTACACCCCGCCCCATGCATTTAACATTGACTTTCCGCACACCATGCTGCGCGCCAAAGCCATTAAGTTTGAAAAAGGCGAAGTCAAAGCCGCTGAAAAATTCTTGGCTAGCACCGATGTACACGGCCAGTTTGCCGGCATACCCATCGTGGTGCAAGTAGCCAACGCGGTTAACAACACCAAGCCCGCCCGCGCTGCGATGGAAAGCGTATTAGGCATTGACAAAGACGCTTGGCTGCCGACATTGGCCACCAAAAAATTTCGTAAATCTGCGCCCAAGGCCAAAGCCACTGTAGTTAACGACGGCGTAAAAACGCCCGGCAAAGTAGCCATCTACAGTACCTGCTACGTTAACTATAACGAGCCAGGTATTGGCCATGATTTACTCAAAATTCTAGACCACAACGACATTTCATACACCCTTGTCAGCGCCGAAAAATGCTGCGGCATGCCCAAGCTGGAACTGGGCGATTTAAAGTCCGTTAACGCCAGCAAAGAAGCCAACATCCCCGTATTGGTGAAATACGCCAAAGACGGCTACGCCATCCTCAGCGCCGTGCCCAGCTGTACGTTGATGTTCAAGCAAGAAATCCCACTGATGTACCCGCTAGAGGCAGATGTGCAACTGGTCAAACAAGCCATGTGGGACCCATTTGAATACCTGATGGCACGCAAGCGTGATGGTTTGATCAAAACTGAATTCCCTGTGAGTCTGGGCAAAATCAGCTACCAAATCCCATGCCATGGCCGGGTGCAAAACATCGGCAAAAAAACCGAAGAAATGCTCAAGATGGTGCCCGGCACCTATGTGCAAACCAACGAACGCTGCAGCGGCCACGCAGGCACCTTCGGTGTGAAGAAGGCCACCCACCAGCAGGCCCTGAAAATTGGCAAGCCCTTGTTTAAAAAGATGGCCGACCACCCAGGCTCGGGTGCTGCAGCGGATGGCTCTATTGCAGTGGCCGCTGGTTTGCCAGATTTCATCAGCTCAGACTGCCCACTGGGCGGGCACCATATTAAGCAAGGCTTTGAAGTTAACAAATTGGGCGAACCTGAGCTGGCACATCCGCTGACACTGGTACGCACTGCGTACGGCCTGAAGTAGTTTTGCAGTTTATTGAGGATTAGGAGATTAATACCGGACGCGAAGGGCGCTAAGGTTACGCGAAGGACGCGAAAGGAATACCAAATTTTTGAAATGAATTCCACAGTACATAGCCAGTGACAAACTTCGTGAAACTTGCATAGATTAAAGTAACTTAAAAAATTTTGGTATTTTTCTTTGTCTTCTTTCGCGTCCTTCGCGCAACCTTAGCGCCCTTCGCGTCCGGAAATCCGACCCCGACCCCGACCCCGATCCCGACCCCGCCTCCGCATTCAAACATTAGGAATTCACCATGCAACTAACAGGCAATATCACCCCCGACAACCTCATGAGCCTTGAGGCGTACCACAAGTACCGCAAGACGCACAAAGACGCCGTGCTGGCCCACCGCAAGCTGCGCAGCGTGCATTTGGGTGAGCATATCCATTTGCAGTTTGAGAGCGAGACCACCATCCGCTACCAAATTCAGGAAATGCTGCGGATTGAAAAAGTTTTTGAAGAAGAGGGTATCTTGCAAGAAATTGAGGCCTATGCCCCTTTGGTTCCCGATGGCACCAATTGGAAAGCCACGATGATGATTGAGTACCCTGACGTTAACGAGCGCACCCGTGAGTTGCGCCGTTTGATCGGCGTAGAAGACCGCATGTTTGTCGAAGTAGAGGGTTATCCGCGTGTGTATGCGATTGCCGATGAAGACCTCGACCGTGAAAACGACGAGAAGACTTCAGCGGTGCATTTTGTGCGTTTTGAATTTACACCTGCGATGGCAGCAGCACTCAAAGCGGGTGGTGCGTGCAAGCTGGGCTGCGACCATACTAACTACCCTGCGCACACTGAGATCAATCTGGAAACGCTCACATCACTGGTCGGCGATTTGAAATAACTACTGCCGCGCTGACCGCATGTTGACTGGCAATGCCTGCGGATGGCTGGTGCGCCAGGGGTTAATGTCCAGCCCACCACGGCGCGTGTAGCGTGCGTACACCGTTAGCTGCGTGGGCTGACAGCGGGCCATGATGTCGGTGTAAATACGCTCTACACACTGCTCATGAAATTCATTGTGGTTGCGAAAACTCACGATGTACTGCAGCAAACCGGCTTGGTTAATTTGCGGGCCGCTGTAGCTGATTTGTACGCTGCCCCAGTCAGGCTGGCTGGTGACCAGGCAGTTGCTTTTGAGCAAGTGGCTCACCAGTATTTCGCTGACCGGTTTTTCATTCACCGCAGCGCTGAGCAGCTGCGGTGCGGGGCTGTAGTGGCTGCATTCCAGGTCGAGCCGGTCTAGCTGTACGCCGTCCAGCTCAGTTACTTTTTCGGCAGCAAACAACTCGGGTGGAACCAGTTTGACCCCCACGCGGCGGGCATGGCTTGGGCTGCTAGCTTGGGGGTCGCCAGCTGCTGCGTTGCCAGCTTGGGCCCAGGCGGCTGCGCCAATGTCGTGGGCCATGCGTTCGCGCACTGCGTCGATACTGTCAAAGCGCGTATTGTTAAAGCTGTTGAGGTAAAGCTTAAAGCTTTTGCTCTCAACGATGCACGGTGTCTCGCAGGGCACGGTAATGTGGGCCAGTGCAATCTGCGGTTTACCGCGTGGGTTGAGCCAGCTCAGCTCATACGCTGTCCACAGGTCTGCGCCCATGAAGGGCAGGGCGCTTTTGATGCCTAGTTCGCCCCGCTTAGTTTGGCGTGCGATGGGAAACAGCAGCGAAGCATCGTACTGGTCAATGTACGCGCTGGATTTGCCAAGCTGCGATTGCTCAGGCTGGTTAGTTGGATGGGTCATGGCGCAGGTGCAGTTAGGTGGGCAGTTTAGGCAGGGCTGTGCGCCGCCATAAAGGGCAGCATGTGCGGCAGCAGGGCAGAAATTACGCCAGGTGCCAGGTCGTGGCCCATGCCTTGTATGCCAACCAGCTGCGCGCTGGGTATGCGCTGGGCTGTGTCTTGGCCGCAGGCGTAGGGCACCAGGGGGTCGGCCTTGCCGTGCAATACCAAGGTGGGGCAGCGCAGGCTGCGCAGTTGGTCGGCCCGGCTGCTGTCTGCTGCTATGGCTACCATTTGGCGCAGGGTGCCAGCGGGGTGGTTGCTGCGCGCCAGGCTGGCGGTGACGCGTTCGCGCATGGCGGCAGGCTCAATAGGAAAGCCGGGGCTGCCGATAATGCCAAACAAGCGGATGGCGTGCGCCACCAGCGCGGCATTGTCAGTGCCCTTGGGCCGCGACATCAGCGCCCGCATCACGTGCGGCTGGGCCTGCGGCAGGCCACGTGCCCCGCTGCTGCTCATGATGCTGGTGAGACTCAGCACGGCGCGCGGTGCGCTGAGTGCTACGCGCTGCGCCACCATGCCGCCCATCGACACGCCCACAATGTGGGCTTGCGCAATGTGCAGTGCCGCCAGCACGCCCAGTGCATCACCCGCCATGTCTTGCAGGCTGTAGGGCGGTGTGATGCCGATGCCTAAACGGTGTTTAAGTGCCGCCCACAGCAGGTTGGGCGCAGGCAGATGGTCAAAATGCTGGGACAGGCCAATGTCGCGGTTGTCAAAGCGCACCACACGGTAGCCTGCATCTACCAGGCCTTGCACCATGGCGGGCGGCCAGGCAGTCAGCTGCATGCCCAAGCCCATGATAAGCAGTACCACGGGGCCTGTACCGCCTGTGTCTTCTACTTCCAGGGTAATTTTGTTTACTATTAATTTCATAGCTTTATATTTAGCATTTCCTTGGGCGATAGGCCTAATTTGTATAAAAATAGGGTTGGCGGGGGCTGATAGGGGTTGGGCCACCAGCGCGATGGTTTGCTTAGTCCAGCGATTGCACCATGGCATCTAGCAGCACTTCGGCGGGCTGTGCGCCTGATAAAACCATTTTTTGGTTGAAGATAAAAAA
>JAYSRE010000018.1:0-15121 GCA_043721235.1 Polaromonas sp.
GCTGCCTGTGGTAATCAGTACCTGTGCAGGGTCAACATCCCACGGCAGCGACTTGGCCACCCATTCACGCAGCGCAGGAAACCCCTCGCTGGCGGCGTATTGCAGTGCAGCAGCGCCATCGTTTTTAAGCACCGCAGCACACGCAGCGGCAAAGGCATCCACAGGAAACGTCTTGGGCGAAGGTAAGCCCCCCGCAAAGCTGATGATGCCGGGCTTTTCAGTGACCTTCAAAATCTCGCGGATGATCGACGGGTTCATGCGCTCAGCGCGCGCGGCTAACTGCCAGTGCATGCTTTTTCTCCTACTTGCGGGCCATAAAAAACAACCCAAGTTACAAAATCAGTGCTGAAATTTTCGAAACGGTGCTCTATCCCAGCAGCTACATAAAATGCGTCGCCAGCTGCTGCGTCAAACCGTTGCCCGTTGATGATGATTTGTCCGCTTCCACTGTGCACAAAATACAATTCATCCTGAGTGTGCGGCTGCTGCAAATCAGTACCCTGTGGCGCGTAGACCTCAACGCTCATAGACCCGCCTGCCATCATCATGACAAATGGTGCACCTTGCGGATATGCAGCATTAGGCGTGCTGGGCAGGTGTTTAAGTGCTTGAGAAATCGAGGCTTTCATGTAGCGATTACCATTTTTAATTTATTCATTTGCTAACTTTTAGAACTGCGCTAACAGGCATTTTCTTACCGATAAATACGGTGGCAATCACCGCTACGCCAAAGCCCAATGTCACAGCGTCCAGCTTTTCGCCTAATAGTGGCATGGCAAACAATATGCTCAAAAACGGTTGCACCAACTGCACTTGGCTCACGCGTACTGCACCGCCCAACGCCAAGCCTTTGTACCAAGCAAAAAAACCTATCCACATCGAGAACACCGCCACGTAGGCAAAGGCCCACCAGCTGCTGGTGCGAACAGTGGCTATATCTGGTGGGGCGATCCACCAAGTCACTGGCACCGTAATGGGCAACGACAGCACCAACACCCAGCAGATCACCTGCTCTGCCCCTAGGCTGGGCGTGAGCCGTGCGCCGCCGATGTAGCCCAGCGCTGCGCTGCACATGGCCAGCAGCAAAAACACATCAGCCAAATGCAAACTGAAATGGCCCGCACTGTCTGCCGAGCGAACTACCATAAACACCAGCACCAGCAAAGTGCCCACCAATGCGCACAGCCAAAACGCCGTGCTCGGTTTTTGTTTAAACCACACTGCAGCTACCACAGCAGTAGTCAGCGGCAGCAAACCGGTGACCACAGCGCCATGCATGCTGGGCACATACTGCAAGGCCAGCGACATGAACAGTGGGAAGCCCACCACCACACCCATGGCGGTAAACGCGATCAAACCCCATTGGTTAGCCGCGGGCACGCGCAAGGCGCCGCGCTGCTGCTGCACCAACAGGTACAGCAATGACAACCCACCCGCCACGGCTGCCCGGCCAAAGGTAACAAACCATGGCGACAGCTGCGGCGCGACGGCTGAACCCACCGCCATTTTGGTCATGGGCAAGGTAGCGGCAAAAATCACCACGCCCAGCAGGCCTAAGAGCAAGCCGTTGCGCTCGTTGTGGCCAGCGGTTTGTATGGTGGTGGTGTTCATACTGCGGCCATCCACACCGCAGTGGCTACCAGCACCAAGGCCATCAGGCGGTTAAACCACAGCAAGCGTGCGCCGCGCGCCAGCCAGTCGCGCAGCAGCGCACCCACCGCGGCATAGGCCAAATTACTGGCAAAAGCAAAAAACATCATCGTGGGCAGCACAATGGCAAAGCGCGCCATGGTGTCGCCGCGCCCCGCCACCCAGCCCGCCACCACGGCCAAGGCAAACATCCACGCCTTGATGTTGACAAACTGCAGCGCAGCGCCCTGCCAAAACGTAACCTGCAGCCGCACACTGTCGGCCTGCGCCAAGCTGCCTGAGTGCGACAGCTTAAGGGCTAGCCACAGCAAATAACCCACGCCCACCACTTTGACCGCACTGCGCAGTCCAGGCAAGGCCACGACCAAACTGCCTACACCTGCTGCGCACACTGCCAGCAGTACACCCCAGCCCACAGGCACTGCGCACACAAAGCGCATGGCGCGCTTAAGGCCGTAGTTGGCTGCTAGCGCGGTGGACAAGGTGGTATTAGGCCCCGGAGAAAAGCTCATAGCGGTACCCAAGATCAGCAGTGCGGTAAATTCTTGCCAGTTCATGTTGCTGTGTGTGCCTGTTAGGTTGTGGGAGCCACTTTGACTGCCCGCGCAGGCCAGTTGGCCAAGGCAATGCCACCAATCACCAGGATAAAAACCACAAACTTCCAGGGCGGAAAACGCTCTGCATAAAACAGCGCAGACGATGCCATGCCAAATATGGGCACCAGCAGCGCCCAAGGCGTAACTACCGAGGCCGGGTACTTGGTCAGCAGCATGCTCCATAGGCCAAAGCCCACCACTGTAGCCCCCACACCCTGCCACACCACAGCGCTCCAGGCTGCCAAGCTGGCAGTTTGCATCTGCTGCAGTGCCAGCGCCGGGCCTGTAGTGGCATAGGCCATGGCCGCCAGCGGCGGTATGGCAAACAAACTGCTCCACACAATAAACGACAGCATGTTAATTTTGACCGGCGATTGCTTTGCCACGTGCTTGGTAAGCAGGTTAGACGCTGCCCAGAACGATGTCGCGGCCAAAGTCAGCGCCAAGCCGCGCAGGCTCAGGTCTGCGTCAATATGCCAGCCCACCAGTGCCAAGCCCAGCGCCGCCGCCAGCAGCCCAAGCACCTGCTTTGGGGACACACGCTCGCTGAAAATAAGGGCACTTAGCACTATGGTGATAAAAACCTGCAATTGCATTAGCAGTGACGCCAGCCCCGGCGTAATGCCGTTGTGCAGCGCCATAAACAGCAGGCCAAATTGGCCACTGCCCAAGGCCAGTCCGTTGGCAAACAACCAGCCCAGCTTAACCTTGGGTTTGGGCAGCCAAAAAATCAAGGGAAAGGCTGCCAAAACAAACCGCAGCAGCGACAGCAGCAAAGGGTCAAACTCCTGCAGGCCAAATTTCATCACAACAAAATTACTGCCCCATATGAAAGTTACTAGCAGCAGCAGCAGTGCATCCACGGGCGTAACCATGGGTTTAGCCAAGGGCTTTGCAGCATGCGGGGCAGAACGGGTGGCTAATGGCATGGAAGCTTGGATTTTTAAAACAGACAGTCAATAGCTTTCAATGTACAGCAAGTTGCGGTACAGTACCAGTACAGAATAACGGTTCAGTCATCGTACTGTATTGGTCAATTTGCGGGTACAGATGCCCCTTAGCCCATCCCCTAGTACCTTGTGAGGCCTATCACCATGCTCATGCGCACCTCGTCTCTTAGCCTTACCGAGCAGCTGGTAGAGCGTTTTACCGAGCGCATTCGCAACCGCCTGCTGGCGGCGGGCGCGCGCCTGCCCAGTGTGCGCCAGTGCGCCGCGCAGCACGGGGTCAGCCCGCACACCGTGGTGGCAGCCTACGACCAGCTGGTAGCGGCAGGCCTGGTAGAAGCACGCAAGCAGCGCGGGTTTTATGTCCGTGATATTCAAAATATTAAGCATAATATGCCTACCGCCCAAGGAAATGCTACACAGTTAGCTATTAATAATATAGCGTTAGAAAACTTGCCAGGCGGCATATCTTTGCGCGCCAGCACCGGTTTAGCGGGCAGACTGCAGGCGCGTATCGATGCCACAGCGCTGATTCGCGGCATGTTCCACCACAACCGCTCTGGCCTGGGCAGCCACTGGCCGCAGCCGGGCATGGGGGTCTTTCCGCCTGACTGGCTGGCATCTGACTTTATCAGCGCTGCGGTGCGCAAGGTAACGCACAGCAAAGGCCTGATCGAGCTGAGCCTGAAATACGGTGAACCCAAAGGCGACAGTGGTTTGCGCAACGCCCTGTCTGCCAAGCTGCGCGACCTGAGCATTGACGTGCCTGCCGAGCACATCATCACCACCATTGGTGCCACCCATGGGCTGGACGTGGTCAGCCGAACGCTGCTTAAAGCGGGCGACTGTGTGATGGTGGAAGAGCCCGGCTGGGCGGTAGAGTTTGCGCGCCTGGACGCACTGGGCATGCGCATACTGCCCGTGCCGCGCCGCGCCGACGGCCCCGACCTTGACGTGATGGCCCGCTACTGCCAAGAGCATGCGCCCAAGCTGTTTGTCAGCGTCAGCGTGTTCCACAACCCCACTGGTTACTGCCTCAGCCCCGGCAGCGCGCACCGCGTGCTGCAGCTGGCCAACCAGTTTGATTTTCATATTGTTGAAGACGACACCTACAGCCACCTCGCCCCCGCGCATGCCACCCGCATGTGTGCGCTGGACGGCCTGCAGCGCACCATCTATGTGAGCGGTTTTGCAAAAATACTAGCGCCCAACTGGCGCGTAGGCTACATAGCCGCCCCGCCACAGCTGGTGGAACGCCTGCTGGACACTAAGCTGCTGTCTACCTTAACCACCCCCGCGCTACTGGAAAAAGCGCTGGCGCTGTGCATAGAGCAAGGCCACCTGCGCCGCCATGCCGAACGCATTCGCACCCGGCTGGACGCCGCCCGTACCCGCAGCGCGCGCCTTGCTTTGCAAGCAGGCTGCAGCTTTGCCGCCGAACCCGCAGGCCTGTTTGGCTGGGTAGACACCGGGGTAGACACGGACCTGCTGGCCCAGCGTATGCTAGACGATGGCTACCTGCTGGCCCCCGGCGCACTGTTCCACGCCAGCCGCAACCAGCCTAGTACGCTAATGCGCATTAACTTTGCCGCCACCCAAGAAGCCGCGTTTTGGAAAGTATTTACCCGCCACACCAAGGCTTTGGCCGCCCAAATGCAGCGAACAAAGGGTAACCCCCCGTGATGGCTTTATAAAATTAACGAATAATTAATTTTAAGTAGTTTTAAATTTAGCCCAAGGAATTTTCATGCGTTGTGCCCTCCGTTTCTCAACCGTCGCCGCCCTGTTGTGCTGCGCAGCCACAGCCTGCCTCGCAGGCGAGGTTGAAGTGCTGCACTACTGGACCTCAGGTGGCGAAGCCAAATCGCTTGAAGTGCTCAAACGCACCATGCTGGACCGGGGCCACGAGTGGAAAGACTTTGCCGTAGCGGGTGGTGGCGGTGAATCTGCCATGTCGGTGCTAAAAAACCGTGTACTGGCAGGCAACCCACCGTCAGCCGCCCAAATTAAAGGGCCTGATATTCAAGAGTGGGCCAAGCTCAAAGTGCTGGCCGATTTGAACTCGGTAGCCGAGTTCGAAAACTGGGACAAACTGTTGCCCAAAGTGGTGGCCGACGTGATGAAGTACGAGGGCATGTACGTCGCCGCCCCCGTTAACGTGCACCGTGTCAACTGGATGTGGGCCAGCAGCGCTGTGCTGAAAAAAGCGGGCGTTACCAAAGCGCCCACCACCTGGGACGAGTTTTTTGCCGCCGCCGACAAAGTGCGCGCCGCAGGCTTCGTGCCCCTGGCCCACGGCGGACAAAACTGGCAAGACTTTACCGTGTTTGAGTCGGTGGTGCTGGGCACCGGCGGCAGCGATTTTTACAAAGACGCGCTCGTTAAGTTGGACCCCGCAGCATTGAACAGCGAAAAAATGCGCGCTGCCCTGACCACCTTGCGCAAACTTAAAAGCTATACCGATGCCAAATCGTATGGCCGCGACTGGAATGTCACCACCGCCATGGTGATTCAAGGCCAAGCGGGCTTTCAGTTCATGGGCGACTGGGCCAAAGGCGAATTTTTGGCCGCCGGCAAAGCCCCCGGCACCGACTTTATTTGCGCCGCAGCCCCCGGCACCGCCAGTGCCTACACCTTCAACATTGACAGTTTTGCCATGTTTCGGCTGCGCAACGTAGAAAAGCAAAAAGCCCAAGGCTACCTGGCCGCCAGCATCATGGGGCCTAAGTTCCAGGAAACCTTTAACGTCAACAAAGGCTCCATCCCCGTGCGCATGGGCGTCAGCCTGGCAAAGTTTGACGAATGCGCCAAAGCCTCGGTCAGAGACTTTGAGTCCACCGCCAAATCAGGCCAGCTGGTACCGTCGGTAGCGCACCGCATGGCGATTGAATCGAAAAAAGCCGACGCCATGCAAGATACCGTGTCCAAATTTTGGAACGACGACACCATCACCCCCGACCAAGCCATGAAGTCGCTAGCCCAGCTGGGCGCCAAAGTACCCGCCCAGCCCGCTTCTGCGGCTAAGAAAAAGGAAAAGGAAAAGGAGAAAGCCAAGGTTTAAGTGGCAGTTAATTACTATTAAATTAATAGCTGCTTATCCAGCATTTCCTTGGGCGATAGGTACTTTTCATACCAAATTAGGCAGGCTACGGCCAACGGGAAGTTACAGTCAAGAAATTGCAGTTAAGAAATCACAGCCAAATTGACAAGCCTGCCGCTTGCCGCAATAGTTTCAGGTCGGTGGGCAATCACCACCCGTGTCAGCTTAAGGCTAGAAATAGCCGAAGTAATTTCGCTTTCCAGCGCCACATCCAGGTGGCTGGTGGCTTCGTCTAAAAACAAAATAACAGGGCGCTTGTACAGCGCTCTGGCCAAAAAGATGCGCTGCTTTTGCCCGCCTGACAAAGACGTGCCCATATCACCTACCAAGGTGTAGTAGCCCATGGGCATCCTCTGTATATCACCATGAACTTGTGCCAGGCGTGCACACTCCTCGATCCATGGTTGGTCTGGCGCGTTGTCAAAAAAGCTGATGTTGTCAGCCAGTGAGCCTGCAAAAAGCTGGTCATCCTGCATCACCGCGCCGATCATGCTGCGGTATTGGTCTAAGCCCAATTGCGCCAATGGCACACCGCCTACCAAAACTTCACCTTCCAAGGGGTTAAGTTGTCCCAGCATAATTTTCAGCAGCGTAGTTTTGCCGCAGCCCGACGGCCCCACCAAAACGACTGACTCGCCTGCTGCCACTTGCAAGTTCAAGCTTTCTACCACCCAAGGCTCACCATCTGCGTAGCGGAATTTGATGTTGCGCAGCTCTAAACTGGGCATCACAGATTCAGCATGTACCAAAGCCTGTTCCACCGACGGTTCGGGCTCAGCCAGCACTATGTCAGACAGCCGCTCCGCTTGCAGCTTGAGCATCCACACCTCAATACCTTTGTCGATCAAGCTGATGATGCGCGAGGTAAATTGGTCTTTGTAGGCAATAAAGGCCATCAGCATGCCAATGGTAAAAGCGCGGTCCAGCACCAGCTTGCTGCCCAGCCACAAAATCAGCACGCCTTCTGCCACCACGATCAATCCGTTAACCGTTTGAAACGTAATGTTCAGCCGCTGAATCTCAATGCCAGAGTTGGTAGTGTCCACCACCAGCTTAAGAAAGCGCGCTTTGCGGTCTGCTTGCCGGTTGAATATTTTGACCGCCTGAATACCCCGCACTGTCTCCATAAAGTGCGACTCCTGCCGTGCAGCGCGCACAATCAACCCTTCCGACGCTGAACGCAGCCGCTCGTAGCGCGCCAGCCGCAACCCGCCGTACAGCACCACCGCAGCCAGCGCAATAGAGCCCAGCGTACTGCTGTAAACAAACATCACCACCAGCGTGACTACCGCCATCAGGCCGTCAATCACGCCCGCTACGAAGGTGGTGGTCAGCGTTTGCTGAATCGTGGATATAGAGCCAAAGCGCGAGACAATGTCGCCCATATGGCGTTTCTCAAAGTACGCCACCGGCAGCCGCAGCAGGTGCTCCATCACATTGGCCACCCACTGCACATTCAGCGTAGTGCCCAAGTACAGCAAAATCCACGCGCGCACCAGCGACACTACGGTTTTTAAAACCCCCAGCAGCAGTATGCCCAGCGCAATCACCGCCAGCAGGTCTTTGTCGCCCGACACCAGGGCATCGTCCACAATCCACTGCGTTAAAAACGGCCCTACCAGGCCAAAAACCTCCAGCGTAAAAGCCAGTACCAGAATTTGCAATAACGAAGTTTTAAGCCCACGCGCCTTGCCCATCAGGCCCCGCAGCTTGATCGATTGGCGCTCGGTGCGCTTTTCAAACTTGATGGTCGGCTCTACTTCTACCGCCACACCCGTAAAGTGTTTGGACGCTTCGCTAAGCGCCATCGTCACCAGCCCAGCGGCTGGGTCATGCAGGGTCAGCTTGGTGCCGTTGATTTCTTTCAGCACTACAAAGTGGTTCAAGTCCCAGTGCAGTATGGCGGGCAGGGTAATGCGCTCCAACACCTCCAGCTCTACCCGCAAAGGGCGGCACGACAAGTCCATCCGTCCTGCCACCTGCATCAAGTGCGCTAGGTTCATGCCTTTAAGCGAAATGCTGTAGCGCTGCCGCAGGCTAGGCAAGTCTGTTTGGTAGCCGTGGTAAGTGGCCACCATAGCCAAGCAAGCCAGGCCACACTCGGCACCTTCGCTCTGCAAAACTAACGGTAACTTGCGCCCCCAGCCAAAGTTCAGGCCCTCCAACACGTTCGATGCCTTTTTCACACTGCCCACACTGTTCACACCCTTCCGGCTACGCTGAACAAAGGCTCAAATATCCACTCCAGCAGCGTACGGCGGTCTAGCCAAATATCGGCGTCCACTTGCATGCCCGCCTGCAAAGGCTCTTGCTGGCCATAGGCCAGCACATGCCCCAGCGCAGGCAGCACCGTCACCACGTAATACACATCACCCTGCGGTGCAGGAAAGGGCAGCTCTTGCGGCGGCACAGCGGTGCGCGATATTTTGATCACCCTGCCCGGCTGGCTGCCAAACTTTTGGTACGGAAAAGCCTGGTATTGCAGCAGCGCCGTGTTGTCCACTTTGACAAAGCCCACCGCACGGCTGGGTATGTACAGGTCAGCCTGCAGCCGCGTGCCCGCAGGGATCAGGCTCATCAGCGCTTGGTCAGGGCTGGCCTGCTTGCCCATGTGCACCTGCAGCGCAGTGACCATACCGTCCTGCGGTGCCAGCACATACGACTCGCGCCGCGCCTCGTTTTCAATACCCGATGATTTGATATCAGAAATCGTTCTGTCTATAGCTGCTAAATCGTTGCGCTCTTTGAGTGGCAAGTTGTTTAACTCTGCGCGTAACACCACGGTATCGCGCTCATTGGCAATTTTGCTGCGCTCCAAGTCACGCAAGCGGTTTTGCTGGTCTATCAGCTCGGCCCGCTTGTCTTGCAGCAGCATTTCTGAAATGTATTTTTCGGCAAAAAGTTGTGCGTTGCGCTCCACCACCGTCTCAGACAGCTTCACGCGCTGCTGCTGCGCTATGACGGCGCTGTCAAGCTGCGTGCGGTCATTTTGCAGCTGGGCTAGCCGCTTGGTTGCCGAATCTATCTGCTGTGCATACAGCTGGTGGGTTTTAGATTTTTCATCTTCCAGGCTCATCTGGCGTAACACGAGTTGCTTGGCCATCTCACCTTGCGCGCCGCCTTGCTGGCTGGTGCGCTCGCTGGAGATAATGGCCAGCACGTCACCACGCTTGACTACCGCGCCTTCTTTGGCGTTCAAGACAGTGATGGCACCCACTTGCTGGGGGTAGATTTTGATCAGGCCTTGGTCTGGCACCAAGTACCCAGTAGCACGGGCTTTTTTGGTGTATTCACCCCAGACTAAATAGCCCAAGACGGCCAAAGCGATGGCAAGGAAAATAACCGACAGTGCCGCAAACGACGTGGGGCGCGTAAGAACCAAGTCGCCTAGCCATGTGTCGCGTTTATTGTCTAGGACTTCCTTGCGGAACAGCTTTTCAACAGCCATACATCAACGTGAAGCGCGATTCATTTGGTCACTATGCCTTCTGACTCAAGTGTGATCCCATCAAGTTTTTTACACTTCTCAGGCTTAAAGTTGCTATCTGGCGGGCAATAAAGCGTAACCGCCCAAGCTTTTTTAAAAGTTGAAAATATTTTGATAAAAATGGCTCCCTCGTCCTCAGATTGCGTATTCAAAATAATATCTTTAATCGTTTTATTAAACTCAAATCGAGTATTAAAAAACAGTAGCTCCAAGACTTTTTGATTCAAGTCAATCCCCAAAGGTTGTCCTGTTCGTACGTCTGACCCTCCATGAAATTTAACAGCGTTATTTTCATTTGTTGGGCCAACCGTTCTGGTAATTCCACCTAAAAAAGCGAATGCACAAGCCGAGGTAACTCGACCGCTTGCAATTGTATTTAAGCTATTGGTTTTGATAGATTTAGCTATGTTTAAACCGGCAAGCATATTTCCGCCGTCACAATCTTTAAAAATCACGGTTTTGATTTTTTGTGCGGCCAGTGCTTTTTCAAAATTGGTATAGCTGTCAGGAGTTATATTTCCGGTAAAGGTGTAATCATCATTTTTTTCAAAGCGAGACAAGTTTGTGCAACCTAGTACAGAGAGCAATATGCAGCTTATGGTCACAGAATGAATAAGCCTCATTGATGCCACAAGATTGCTTATATTCACTTGGTCACAATGCCCTCAGACTCAAGCGTGATTCCGTCAATTTTTGTGCAGTTTTCTGCTGTTAACGGAATATTGCCATTGCAGTAAAGTGCGCCATTTTTCATTTTTCCATTTATTGATTGCTTAAAAAAATACACCCCCTCATACGGAAGCTTTGTGTTGAGAATTACGGCTTCTATTTTTTTGCTAAATTTAAAGTTGGTATCTAGATACAAATAATCTAAAACTTTTTGATTTTTAACAGGACCAGCAGGTTGTCCAGTAGTTGCATCGAATCCTCCGTGGAATTGAATGCCGCTATCGGCGTTGGCTGGATCTATTGTTCTAATGACACCACCGAGATAAGCAAACGCGCAGCTCGATGCAACCCTGCCACTAGCAATGGTTTGAAGCTCAGCCAATTTGATTGCTTTTGCTATATCGAGGCCAGCAAGTGCATCTCCTCCGTCGCAATTTTCAAATCGTACTAGTTTGATTTTTTTAGTATTTAGTACTTTTATGAAGTTGGTGTGGTTCTCAGTTTTTAATGTCCCGCTGAAAGTGTAAACACTATCTTTTTCAGAGTATGGGTCACTAGAGCACCCCAATATTAAGCAAAATAGCGAACTAAATAACGTTGGCTTACTAAGCTTTTGCGACATGACGTGCCTGTAAATGTGTGAGTATATGGGGCTTATTACAGCCAAAAAATAGCTGTCTTTACAAAAGGCAGCTATTTTCGACACGCAAAGGATAAGATCTCCTTGCGCAATACAACTATTAAGATAGCTTAGTCGAACCAGCCTCGAAACAAATTGATTGCTGACCCCCAATTGCCAACCCCGCCGGGTCTACCAATGCCAAAAACTAATTTGGTCAAGTCTTCGCCTCTTTGTTGAGCAATGGCTTGCTGATTGGACGAATAATTTGTAAACGACGAAGCTCCATATCCTGTATTTCCACCAAATCCATCCCCACTGAAATCCCCGCCACCTCCAACTTCTTGGATTTCATTTGCAGACAATTCACGATACCCCCAGTAGCTGGTCGTGTTCCTAACTTCTTCGTGTATTTGCAATTCCATATCGTTTCCTTAAGTTTAAAACACCTCGTGACAGAGGCAAGATTAGCTAGACCGAGAACCCTTCCTGGTCTAGCATTCGCATACCTTGCGCGGCTTGCGCGAGGCACGGGAA
The DNA here is from genome assembly GCA_043721235.1 of Polaromonas sp. Taxonomy (GTDB): domain Bacteria; phylum Pseudomonadota; class Gammaproteobacteria; order Burkholderiales; family Burkholderiaceae_C; genus JAAFIP01. The sequence goes on from JAYSRE010000018.1 coordinate 11,606, forward strand.
TTTGTACAAGCTTTTTTGCTCTAAAAGGTTGGCGCACTCAATGCGGATGAGGTCTTGGGTGAATTGGGAGGCGTTGGTCACGCCCTCCAGCTTGTCTGCCCAGTTGAAGCTTTGCTGTCTGAGGCTGGATTCAAGCAGTACAGGGCGGGGCAGGTTGCAAAACGCCCACACTAGGCTTTCAGCTTGTGTGCCTATCAATGCCTGCACTTCGCTGCGTTTGCTATTGTCTACACTGACAGTTTTAAACGACTGTGTGCCGTACACCGAATGGAACAGCCCAGCGTGGCACACATAGTCTTCAGACCCCACCACTTGCAATATACGGTGCACGCCTGCCAAGTGCTCCCACAGGCTGGCACCGCTGTGCTCGGCGCTGTCCACGCTGCGGCTTAGCAAGTAGTCTTTAAGCTTGCTTGGAATCACTCTCGGCCCCCGGTGCAGTGGTTTTGAACATTAGGGTCACGCGCATCGCGGGGCAAATGCGGCTTAGGCCGCGCGCGGCGTGGGTAAGGCGACCGTCAAAGACGGTGATGCGGCCCGGCTTGGGCAGCACGGCTTGAAAGATGTCGCCCGCGTCGTTTAAGAACACAGTCTCGCCCGCCCATTCAGCTTTCCACATGGGGTTGACGTAGACGATGGTGGTGTAGTTGCCAGGTTTGCGGCTGTCTACATGGGGGTAGCCCTCCACCCCAAAGGTGTGGGCGTTGGCATAGCAGCGCACCAAGGCGTGGCCTTGCAGATGTTCGGCTTTGAGTTTGCGCCATACGTCGCTGATAGCTGCCAGCTCTGGGCTGGCAAGCAACTGGTCTTCAGTGTTGTCTTGGTTGCTGCGGTGGGTTTTTAAAAAGTCATGGTTCCAGTGGCTGAACGGCACGGTGTCGCGGTCAGACTGCCAGCCAAAAGTCCAAAAGACCTTGGATTGGAAAAACTCTTGCAGAGTTTGAAGTTGGGCTGCTGGTAAAAAATTGTCATATTGCACGAATCGTTGCATGCTTCCTCGCCTAAGTCGTATTTATTTGTTGTTTATCAACTAATTGCATCATTCAACAATTTTTGATGGATGTCAACAATTTGCATTGACACGAATTGTGTCAATTTGCAAATAAGCATGAACCGCAAGATTGTCAAAAAACCCCACTCCAGCATTGAAGAGTCGCTAGGCGCGCTGTTGTCTAGGCAGCTGGGTGTGCGGCTTGCCCTGCGCAGGCGGGAGCGGGGGTGGACACAGGCTGACCTGGCTGAAAAGCTGGGTGTAGAAACCGAAACCGTGTCGCGTTTTGAGCGCGGGCAGGCTATGCCTTCTCTCAAAAGGCTGGCCTTTGCAGCTTATGTGCTGGATGTACCGTTGGGTGATTTAACCAGCGGTGCCAGCCATCTGGCGGGCGATGCAGCAGCTGAGCTGTTGGAGATTTTGAAAGAGGTGTCACCTAGCCAACGCAAAGTTTTGCTCGACATGGCACGGGCCGTGGCGGCCGAGTTTGTGCGAAACAACCAAGCTAAAAGCTAGGGCTTGGGTTTTTAGCTCTGCAAAACACTTGCAATGTCACTGAGCGCAATCACTTCCACCTGCTCTGAAAACGCGTAGCGTTTGTCCACCTGCGCCACGATGAAGGTGGCTGTGGGCTTGAGATCTTGCATGGCGTTATAAAAGCCCTGCGTAACCTTGGGTGCGGACGAAGATTTAATCTCGAAGCAGAGGGTTTGGCTGCCGTGCTGCACTACCACATCTATCTCAGCCCCTGCTGCGGTGCGGTAGAACATCGCCTCTGCGCCGCGCGGCGCAAGCTGGCTGATGTGCTCTAGCACCAAGCCTTCCCACGAGGTGCCCATCATGGGGTGGGATAACAAATCATCCACGGTTTTAATGCCCAGCAGGGCGTGCAGCAAGCCCGAGTCGCGCAGGTAGGTTTTGGGTGTTTTAACCAAGCGTTTGTTCAGGTTAACGTGCATGGGCTGCAAGCGGCGCAGCATCCGGGCGGCCTCCAGCAGGTCTAGGTAGCGCCCTATGGTAGGCACGCTGATGCCCATGCTGGTGGCTAGCTGGCTCATATTGGTTAGTTGGCCATGGCTGTTGGCTACCATACGCCAAAAGCGCTGCAAAGTGGAGGCGGCGACTTGCACGCCAAACTGCGGCAGGTCGCGCTCCAGCAGCAGGCGCATAAAGTCGAGGCGCCATTCAAAGGCGTCTTCGTCGGTGGCCGAGGTTAAGCTTTCTGGAAACCCACCGCGCAGCCATAGCTGCTGTTGGCGGGCAAAGCCGGGCTCTATTTCTTGCACTAGCAAGCCGCCCAGCTCTACCGTGGCCAAGCGGCCCGCCAGCGACTCGGCACTTTGTTTGAGGAGAGAAAACGAGGCCGAGCCCAGCAATAAAAACCGGCCTTTGCTGCGGTCACGGTCAATCTCGGGCCGCAGATGGCGAAGAATACCCGGCGTGTACTGCACCTCGTCCAGCACGATCAAGGCGTTAGCATGGGTTTTGAAAAATACATTGGGATCGGCAATGCGTGCCCGGTCACGCTCGTCTTGCAGATCCAGGTAAACACACGCACGCTGGGTTACGGTGGCCAGTTGCTGGGCCAAGGTGGTTTTGCCCACTTGGCGTGGCCCAAGCACGGCGACAGCGGGGGAGCGGCGCAGGGCGTCAGTCAGGTGGATGAGGGCACTGCGCGGGTACATCCTTGTAATTTTAACATTTAACGTTAAAATTACAAGGTTTATTATGTTGAATCTGCAATTTTTATCCGGCTCTTTTTTTAAAGTGATCATTCAAATCACTCTTAAATAAATAGCTACTCATCCAGCATTTCCTTGGGCGATAGCCATATTTGAAAATTCCAACTTGATTCGCAACTCAAAGCAGCCGTACTTTCACACCCTTCCCTTTAATCTGCGTGGTATTCAACCGGCTAGCCGCCTCATGCCCAATGCTGCGCACCACGCCTACGTAGGTGGAAAATTCATTGACCGTGATCTTGCCTACCTGTTCGCGGGTGTAGCCCAGGTCAGCAGTTAAAGCTCCCAGCACATCCCCCGGGCGGATTTTTTCTTTGCGTCCGCCCTGTATGTGCAGGGTGGCCATAGGGGGTACTAGGGGTTTGTCGCTGGTAGGTTTCAGCTCGCCTAGAAGGTGCCATTCTGATTCGCAGTTTTGCAGCTGCTCTATCTTGCCTACCGAGCCCATCTCGTTTAAGCTGGCCAGGCTGAGCGCCAAGCCAACATCTCCTGCGCGACCGGTGCGGCCTATGCGGTGGATGTGCACTTCAGCATCGGGCGTTACGTCTACGTTGATCACAGCTTGCAGGTTGGCGATATCCAGGCCGCGTGCGGCCACGTCGGTGGCCACCAGCACGCTGATGCTGCGGTTGGCAAACTGCACCAGCACCTGGTCGCGCTCTCGCTGCTCTAGCTCGCCATACAGGGCCAGGGCTTGGGTGCCTTGGGCTTGCAAGGCGGCTAACAGGTCCTTGCATTGCTGTTTGGTATTGCAAAAGGCCAGCGTACTTGTCGGACGAAAGT
>JAYSRE010000019.1:0-2119 GCA_043721235.1 Polaromonas sp.
AGTCTTTGGGCAGCAGCACTTTGGCAGTTTGGGCAAACAGCGCTGCCTCATGCTGGCGCACCCAGGCCAGCTTGGGCGCCGTAAAGCCGGGCATGGCCAAGTTGCCGGTAATCTGCTCTAGCGCAGGGCAGGCCTGTGTGAGCTGGGCGCACTGCGCGGTGCTGCGGGTGTCGTTCCACAAAATGCAGGGCCGCAGCACCTTGCCTGCCGCATCTAGCAAAGTAGCGCCGTGCATGTGGCCCGACAAGCCTATGGCGCCGATGGCCGCGTAGGCCTGCGGCTGCGCGCTGCGTAAATTGCTGCAGGCACTGGCCAGCGCGGCCAGCCACTGTGCAGGGTCTTGCTCTGACCAACCGGGGTGTGGCTGATCCACGCTGAGCTGCGTGCCTGCGCTGCCCAGCACGTGGCCGTGCGCGTCCATCAGCAGCACTTTAAGTTCAGAGGTGCCTAAATCAATGCCCAGGTAATTTTGTGAAATCATCGTACTAAATAATTAAATATTGGTTGAAGATGGCGCAAGTAAAGCAGGTGCCAGACTAAGCCAGCGAGCTGACACTGTGCGCAGCCGAGGTAAGGGGCCGCGTAAGCCGGTAGCGCACCAAAGCGGCTGCACCGATGGCCACCGCGTTGTCGCCAAAGCGTGACAGGTGCACCAGCGGAGGTGCCAGTTGCGCGGCATCGGCGTAGCCTTTAAAGGTGTGCAGCGCGGTTTGCACAAACGCATCACCCAAATTGAGTGCACCACCACCCAGCACAATGCGCACCGGGTCATACGCCACCCACAGGTTTTGCAGCAGCACGCCCAGGTAGCGCCCCGCCTGCGTGGCAGCTTGTACGGCCTGGGCATCACCTTGCAGCACACGCTCTTGCAATTGGGCTACGTCGCTAGCGGCCAGGGGGGCCGCGGTGGCGGCGGACGCTGCAGCAGAGGTAGATCGCTGCAAAGACTTAAAGCCGATCAAAGCTTCTGCGCAGCCGCGCCGTCCGCAGGAGCACTGGGGCCCATCGATGTTTAAAATCGTGTGGCCAATTTCACCGGCCAGTCCGTTATGGCCCGTGAGCAAGCGGTCATTCACCACCACGCCTGCGCCTACGCCGTGCCCAATGCTGACATACACCAGCGGGTCTGAGCCCATGGTGTCGGCAAATTCAAGCTCTCCCAGCGCGGCCACGTCAGCCTCGTTTTGTACAAACAGTGGCAAGCTCTCAAGCCGTGTGCCCTGCAAGTGCTTTTGCAGCAGGGCGGTTACTTTGACATTGCGCCAGCCCAGGTTGGGCGCACAGTGCAGCACACCTGCGCTCTCATCTACCCCGCCGTGCAGGCCTATGCCCATGCCGGCAATTTCGCGGGTGCCGTGGTCAATCAGTGCACTAACCCGTAACAGCCCATCGGCCAGCGCAGCCATGCACTGCGCAGCATCAGCGCTGTTGCCATACGCCACTACCAGGCTGGCCAAAACACTGCCAGTAAGCGAGGTGGCGACGATGCGCATACAGTCGACCCCCACATCTGCGCCTAACAGCACCAAGCGTTCTGGGTTAATGTGCAGTGGGGTGGGGCGGCGGCCCAAGCTGCCGGTAATGACCATGTCGCGCTCGACAATCCAGCCTTGCTCTACCAGTTCGCGCACCAGCAAACTCACGGTAGATTTGGTTAGCCCCAGCGCCTCGGCCAGGTCGGCGCGCGACAGGCCAGGGTGCGAACACAGATGGCACACCAATGCCATGCGGTTAATTTCTTTCAGAAGCTGCTGGTCGCCGGTGATGTGCATAAAACGGGTTGTTTTCAGCAACATTAAGATGCTATTTCATAATAGTACACCGATTGCACTAAATCAGTCAAGCAGGTAAATCACCGTTTGAGGCTTTTAAGCCTCAATCTTTACACCCTTCCAAAAAGCCACGCGGTCGGCTACGGCTTCGGCACCCGATTTGGGGTTCGGGTAGTACCACGCGGCGTCGGTATTGAGTTCGCCGTTGACTAGCAGGCTGTAGTAGCTGGCGGTACCTTTCCAGCTGCAAACAGTTTTGTGGTTGCTAAAGCTGATGAATTTTTGGTCTAGCGAAGCGGCGGGGAAGTAGTGGTTACCCTCTACCAGCACGGTGTCGTCGCTTTGGG